>JAISJK010000009.1 GCA_031261565.1 Candidatus Adiutrix sp.
GCAGCCGTAATGGTCGCCAGATTGGCCTAAAGAGGGCCTTCCGGTGGCTATAGAGGCCTTGACACAACCTTTTTGAATATTTTTTGTGGAATTTTGGACATTGTCCACGCCATGGACGATTTTTGGGGCGGCCAGCTTCGGCAAACACAAACTTTGAACATTAAGCCGGCTTTTCGATCCAGTGACTTTTAGCGAGGCCATCAAGAATAGCCCCCCCCTCAATTAGCGCAGCAACTTCGCCTCCGAAAATTCCCCTCCCGTGGAGGGGTGGCCCCAAGGGCCGGGGTGGTTTTTCCGGCCTCCCTCCGCCCCTTCGGGGCACCTCCCTCTATGAGGGAGGCTTCTTCAGGCTCCCTCCCCGAGGGAGCTGTCGCCGCCCTGGGCGACTTAGGGAGTGGATCAAGCCCAACCCTGCGGGCCTAACAACTCCGCCTCTGGCAATTCCTCTCCCGTGGAGGGGTGGCCCGCAGGGCCGGGGTGGTTTCTTCTCCCAGGAGGCTGCCCGCCCTGCCCGGGGCCACGCCCCCTCTTGACAAAACAGGTGCTTTTACCCCATAATTGCAAGAGTTTCGGTGGAAACCGCCATCCAGTTTTCCCCCGGGCTTTCAGCTAGCGTCAGCCAAACTATATCCAAACGCCAGGGGTTCGCCATGAAAGATGTCGCCAAACAGAGAACCATCGCCTTAATTGCCCACAACGGGGCCGGCAAAACATCGCTGGCCGAGGCTTTCCTTTTCTACAGCAAGGTAACCAGCCGGCTGGGCTCAGTCATGGAGGGCACCTCCATCCTCGACGCCGAGCCCGAGGAAATTAAGCGCAAAAGCAGCATCAACGCAGCCTTTCATTCCCTGCCCTGGAAAAAGCACCAGATCACTTTCGTCGACACCGCCGGTGATGAAAATTTCTTAAATGACACCAAAACCGTCTTAAACGGGGTGGATGCCGCTGTCATGGTGGTGGACGCCGTGGACGGCGTCAAGGTCTCCACCGAAAAAACCTGGGATTTCGCCTCCATCTATAAGCTGCCCCGGATGATCGTCATCAACAAAATGGATCGGGAGCGGGCCGACTTTTTCGCTACCCTGGCCGACATCAATGAATCCCTGGGAGCGCCCAGGGCCGTGCCGGCCTTTTTGCCCATCGGGGCCGAGGCCAAGTTTAAGGGGGTAGTCAGCCTCCTGACCGGCAAGGCCTTCCTCTACGGCGAGGGCGGCCAGGCCACTGAGGCCGAGGCCCCGGCCGAGATGGCCGACCTCATCGCCGAGTGGCGGGAAAAGCTGGTGGAGGCCGTAGCCGAGGCCGATGACGCCCTGGTGGAAAAATACCTTGAGGGCCAGGAAATATCGCCCGAGGAAATTGCCGAGGCCTATAAAAAGGAGATTCTGGCCGTCAAGATCGCCCCGGTGGCGCCGGCCTCCGCCCTCAAGCTGATCGGCCTCCAGAATATTCTGGATATGATCCTGGGCCTGCCCTCCCCTCTGGATCGCGGCTCCCGCCCCGGCAAAAAGCCCGGCTCGGATCAGGCCGAAAGCCGCCCCCCCGCCCCGGCCGCCCCTTTCAGCGGGCTGGTCTTAAAGACCGTGGCCGATTCCCTGGGCCAGCTGACCATCATCCGGGTGGTCTCCGGCACCCTGGCTCCGGACAGCGGTTTTTACAACCCCAAACGCGAGCAGAAAGAGCGCTTCGGCCAGTTGCTGAGCCTGGAGGGCAAAGCCCAGAAGGCCATTGAGGAGGCCGGCCCCGGAGACATTGTGGCGGTGGCCAAGCTCAAAGGCACTTTGACCGGCGACACTGTCTGCGACGAGGCCGCGCCCATTCTCTACCCGGCCCCCAAGAGCCTAGAGCCGGTGGTCAGTTTCGCCGTGGAGGCCAAGAGCAAGGGCGATGAGGAAAAGGTCTTCGCGGCCATTAACAAAATGCTGGTGGAAGATGTCACCCTGCGCCTCTCCCGCAACGACCAGACCCGGGAAATGATCCTCTCCGGCATGGGCCAGGTGCATATTGACACCGCCCTGGAAAAACTGAAACGCAAATACGGGGTGGAGATGATCCTGAAGGCCCCCAAGGTGGCCTATAAGGAAACGATTAAAGGCAAAACCAGGGTGCAGGGCAAATACAAAAAGCAGACCGGCGGCAAAGGCCAGTATGGCGATGCGGTCATTGACCTGGAACCCCTGCCCCGGGGCGAAGGCTTCATCTTTGAAGACCGCATTGTGGGCGGGGTCATTCCCCGGCAGTTTATTCCGGCGGTGGAAAAGGGCATTGTCGAGGCCATGGGCAACGGCATTATCAGCGGCAACCCGGTGGTGGATTTAAAGGTCGGGCTGGTGTTCGGCAGCTACCACGATGTCGATTCCTCGGAAATGTCGTTTAAAATCGCCGGTTCCATGGCCTTTAAAAAAGCCTTTATGGAGTGCAAGCCCACGATTCTGGAGCCGGTCATGCTCCTGACCGTCACCGTGCCCGATGAATTCATGGGCGATGTCATGGGCGACATCTCCAGCCGGCGCGGCAAACTGCTGGGCACCGAGGCCAGAGGCAAAAAACAGGTCATCAAGGCCCATGTGCCCCAGGTGGAGATTCTGAGCTACGCCCCGACCCTGACCTCCATGACCGGCGGGCGGGGCTCCTTCTCCATTGAGTTCGCTCGCTATGACGAGGCTCCGCCGCAGATCAAAGATAAAGTGGTGGCTGAATACCGGCCCAGGGAAGAGGAGGCCTGAGCCCTTTTGGGGCTCAGCTTTTCCGGCTGGCCAGAGTCAGCATCAGCCCCTCAAAGGGGCCGCCCACCGGCCAATCCTCCGGGGGCAGCACCCGGGGGGAATGAAACCCGGCCCCGGCCAGCAGTCTCTCATAGCGGCTCAGGGTGTAGCCGGTCATGGCCGAGGCATACCTCCGGGTTTGGCCACCGGCAGCTTCCAGGCAGTAATAGCGGGTGATGGCCAGCGAGGCGGCCTCATCCCAGAAATTTTCCTGCAGGCAAAGATGGGGCCGGGCCGAAAAGATGCCTTCATCGGCCCCGCAGGTCCACCAGGAGGCGGCTGCCTCCCCGGTCTGCCGCACCGCTTCAAAGGTGTGGCCCTCCAGAATAAACAGGCCGCCGGGCCGCAGCTGCCGGGCGCAGTTGGCCAGGATCAGCTGGGCTTCGGCCGCTGTGAAGACATTAAATTCCCCGAAAATCAGCATGACAACATCAAAAGTGTCTGGGGCGGCGTAAGATCGGATGTCGGCCAGGGCATAATCAATCTCCAGCCCTTTCGCCTCGGCCTGGTTGCGGGCGTAGTCAATGGAGGCCGGCGAAAAATCCACCCCCCGGCAGCGGTGGCCGCTCTCGGCCAGGGCCTGGGTGTAGAGGCCGGGGCCACAGGCCAGGTCGAGTATCCGGCTGGCCGGAGCCAGCTGGCGGTTGAGCCAGCCCACCTGATGGGCGACGATTTCCGCTCTCCGGCTGGCCCAGTCGTGATCCTGGGAGAGGTGGTTGGCCAGCATCCGCCGGCTGAAATCCGGGTCGTTCCAGGGAATGGCCTCCCCCTCGGCCGGGGCGGCCGGCGGCAGGGGCCGGCTGAGAATATCATTCAGATTCATTTTGGCATTTCCGTCGCAAAAAGCGGAAGCGGTGATAGCTCAGGCCCAGCAGACGGGCCGCCTCTTTCTGATTAAACCGGGCTTTGGCCAGGGCCTGATCAAACAGATCCAGGGCCAGGCCGGCCAACCGGCGATCAAACTCCCCCGGGGCCAGGGGCCAGGCTGGGCGGGGCTCAGCCGCTTCGGCGGTCTGGGGCCCGGTCGGGGCGGCCGCCCGGGCCGGCTCCAATTCCAGGTCAGCCCCCCGGATCACCGCCGGCGGAGATTGGCGGTAAACGGCCCGCTCCACCACGTTTTTCAGCTCCCGGATATTGCCGGGCCAGGGGTAGCTCTCCAAAAGATCCAGGGCCTCGGGGCTGAAGGCTGGAATATCGGCCCGCCCCAGCTCCCCGGCCATGCTGGCCGCGAAGAGGTGGGCCAGGCGGGTGATGTCGCCCAGCCTTTCCCGCAGGGGGGGCAGGACAATCACTTCAAAGCTGAGCCGATCCAGGAGATCCGGCAGAAAAGAGCCGGCCGCCGCCCAGGCTTTTAAATCCACATTGGTGGCCGAGATTAAGCGCACATCCACTTGATGGTCTTTGGGGCTGCCCAGACGCTGAAGGTCGCCGTATTCCACCACCCGCAAAATTTTGGCCTGGGTCTCCAGGCTGAGGTGGCTGATCTCGTCAAGAAACAAGGTGCCGCCGTGGGCCGCCTCAAACCGACCCGGAGTGGCTCTGGCCGCGCCGGTGAAAGCTCCGGGCTCGTAGCCAAACAGTTCCGACTCGGCCAGGGACGGGCTCAGGGCCGCGCAGTTGAGGGTCAGATAGGGGCCCTCCCAGCGGGGGGAGAGATAGTGCAGCCGGGCCGCCGCCAGCTCTTTGCCTGTCCCCCTCTCTCCGGTGAGGAGTATCGGCCGGTTGACCCTGGCGGCCAGGGACAGGCGGTTTTTCACCGCCACCAGAGCTTCCGACTCGCCCCAGATTTCCGCCGGCGGTCTGGCCACTAAAGCCGGGCCACTCCGGTGTTCCGGGCCGCCTGGGCCACCTGAGCGGCCAGAGCCGGCACCACCCGGGGGTTGAAGACCGAGGGAATGATATAGTCGGGCCTGATTTCCTGGTCAGAGACTAAACCGGTCAGAGCCCGGGCCGCCGCCATTTTCATCTCTTCGTTGATGACCCTGGCCCGGGCGTCCAGAGCTCCCCGGAAAAGGCCGGGAAAGCCGAGGCAGTTATTGAACTGGTTGGGGAAATCACTGCGGCCGGTGGCCACCACCAGGGCTCCGGCCGCCCTGGCCTCGTCGGGCCAGATTTCCGGCGCCGGGTTGGCCAGGGCCAGAACAATGGCCCGGGGGGCCATTTGGGCCACCATCCGGCCGGTGAGTACCCCGGGCGCGGACAGCCCGATAAACACGTCGGCCCCGCGCGATATCTCGGCCAGGCTGCCCCGCTCATTGTCCGGGTTGGTCACCCCGGCCAGGGATTCCAGCGCTTCGTTGGCCCCCGGCCGGCCGCGATAGAGGGCGCCCTCCAGGTCGCAGACCACCACCCGCCTGGCCCCGAAAGACAGCAGAAAGCGCGTCACGGCCGTGCCGGCCGCCCCAGCCCCGCTGACCACGATCCTGACCGCGGCCAGCTCCTTTTCGGCCAGTTTTAGAGCGTTTAAGAGGCCGGCCACGGCAATGACCGCCGTGCCGTGCTGGTCATCGTGAAAAACGGGAATATCGCAGAGGTCTTGCAGGCGCTTTTCTATTTCAAAGCAGCGGGGCGCGGCGATGTCCTCCAGGTTGATGCCCCCCAGAGAGGGGGTGAGGAGAGCCACGGCCTGGATGAATTCCCCGGAATCTCGGGTGGTCAGGGCCAGGGGAAAGGAATCAATATCGGCGAAACGCTTGAAGAGCAGGCTCTTGCCCTCCATGACCGGGAGCGAGGCCAGAGGCCCGATGTCGCCCAGCCCCAGCACGGCGCTGCCATCGGTGATGACGGCCACGGTGTTCCATTTGGAGGTCAGATCATAGGCCTCGTCCGGGTTGGCGGCAATGGCTTGGCAGGGGCCGGCTACGCCGGGGGTGTAGGCCAGGGCCAGGTCGGCCGGGCCGGCCACCGCCATTTTGGCAGCGGTGGCCAGTTTGCCTCTGGCCTGCCGGTGGGCGGCGATGGATCGCTGATAAATATCTTCGCTCATAAGTGAACCTTAAGGTGGTGGTCAGCGGCCGCCGGCCAGCCAGGCTTCGTAGCCGGTGCGCTCCAGGCGGTGCTGGAAAGAGCGGCGGGAAAGCCCCAGGAGAGCGGCGGCCTCGGTTTTATTCTGGCCGCTGGCGGTCAGGGCTTGATGAATAAAATGCCGCTCCACCGCGATCTGGATATCGTCCAGGTTGAGGTCATCGCCGACCCAGTCCGGGGCCAGCCCGGGCGGCAGGGCCGGCTTGGGAAAGAGATCCGGCTTTAAGCCGGCCAGCTGGGAGCGGCTCAACTCGTTCAAATCGTGGGCCACCAGGCTGTTTTTTAAACGCCAGGGGCTGATGGACAGGAGCGTGGCGGCCTGGCCCCGCCGGCCGGTGGCCGTGGTCAGGGCCCGGTAAAGATAATAGACTTCCAGGCGGCCGAGGAGCTCATCGACCCCGCCCGGGGGCAACCCCTCCAAAATTTTAGCGGACGGAGATATCTCCGGGCCCCTGGGGACAGGCCATGGAGCCGAGGGCGCCTGGGCCAAAGGGGCCGGGGGCGTCGAAACCCAGCCGCCGGAACGCTTGAAATCGGCCAGCCGGAGGCTTTCCGGCAGGATAATGCTGGAGCGCTCCAGAGCCACCGAGCGCTCAATGATATTCTCCAGCTCGCGCACATTGCCGGGGAAGTGGTAGCGGGACAGGATATCAAGGGCGTAGGTCGAGAGCTTGCGCACATCTTTATTCTGAGCTTGGCTGAATTTTTCCAGAAAGTGATGGGCCAGGAGGGGAATATCGGCTGTCCGCTCCCGGAGAGGGGGGATGTGGATGTTGATGACATTCAGCCTATAGTAGAGATCTTCCCGGAAACGGCCGGCCATGATCTCCGACTCCAGATTGCGGTTGGTGGCCGAGATGAAGCGCACATCCGAGCGCTCTTCCCGGTCGCCGCCCACCGGGCGGAAAGTTTTTTCCTGAATGACCCTGAGCAACTTGACCTGCATGGGCAGGGACAGCTCCCCCAGCTCGTCGAGGAAAAGGGTGCCGCCGTCGGCCAGGGCCACCAAGCCTTTTTTATCAGTGTTGGCCCCGGTAAAAGAGCCTTTCTTGTGGCCGAACAGCTCGCTCTCCACCAGATTTTCCGGCATGCCGCCGCAGTTGATGGCCACTAATTCGCCTCGCTCGGCCCGGTCGGAATTGTCGTGGACGGCCCGGGCCACCAGCTCTTTGCCCGTCCCGCTTTCGCCGGTGATCAGGATGGAGGTGGAGGTCTGGGCAGCCCGCTGAACCAGATCATAGACCTGCAGCATGGCCGGCGAGATCCCCACCATCCGGCCGAAGCGCCGGTTGGTGGCCACCATCTCGGCCAGGGCCTGGCGCTCCTGCTCCTCGCCGCGGTGGGCCAGGGCGGAGTCGACCACCATCAGCATATCATTGGGTTTAAAGGGCTTGGGAATAAAGTCGTAAGCCCCCTCCCGCATGGCCTCCACCGCTGTATCCGGCTGGGCGTAGGCCGAAACCAGCACCAGGGGAGTGGTCAAACCAGCGGCCCGCAGGCGCTTTAAGACCTCCAGCCCGCTCAGACCCGGCATTTTGATATCGCTGATGATAAAATCGAAATCCGCCTCCGGGGCGGTGGCCGCCTTGAGGCCGGAGAGGCCGTCTTCAGCCACCGCCACCTGATGGCCGGCGCCTCGGAGCATCAGCTCCATCACCTCTCTCAGGCTGCGATCATCATCAATGACCAGGAGTTTGCCCACGCGTCTTCCTCTCAGATGTTGAAGCGGAAGTGGACGATATCGCCGTCGGCCACCAGGTAGGTCTTGCCCTCCAGCCGGAAAGAGCCCTTTTTTTTGGCCTCGCTCAAGCCGCCGGCCAGGGCGAAATCGTCATAGGCCACCACCTCGGCCCGGATAAAGCCTTTCTGAATGTCGGAGTGGATGGCCCCGGCCGCCTCCAGAGCCGTCTCCCCGGAGCGGATGGTCCAGGCCCGGCACTCATCCTCGCCCACGGTGAAAAAACTGATGAGCCCCATCAGGCCGTAAACCTCGCGGATCACGCGATCCGCCGCCACCTCGGCCAAGCCGTAATCAGCCAGAAATTCAGCGGCCTCGTCCGGGCTCAGGGCCGCCAAATCCTCTTCCAGGCGCCCCCGCACCACCACCTGGGGGCCGGAGGGGAGCTCCACCGGCCGGCCGTCATCATCGCCATTGTTGATCACCGCCAGGAGGGGCTTGGCCGATAAAAAGGCGAAGCCCCGCAGTTTGGGCGGGCGGGCCAGGCTCCGATCCAGCCGCAGGGGCCGGTTGGCCTCCAGCTCGGCCTGGGCCCGGCCCAGCAGCTCCAGCTCTTCCGGGTCGTTTTTTTTGCCCCGCTTCCGCTCTTCGGCCAGGCGCTCCAGCCGTTTTTCCACCACTAAATAGTCGCTCAGGATGAGCTCCGACTCAATTTTGGCCAGATCCCCGGCCGGGTCGGGGGCCGGGGCCCCGGCCAGAGGAAAATTGCGCAACACCAGAAGGAGGACATCCGTATCCCGGACTTTTTCCAGGGACGCTTTGAGGGCCTCCTGGGGCAGGCCCGGGGGGTGGGGCAGAAAAAATTCCACCCGGGCCAGGGTGTGTTTTTGGGGCTGGAAGACGGCGCTCAGGCGATCCAGGCGCTCGTCCGGCACCAGGGCTTCGCCCTGGCGCGGCTCAGTTGAGCCAAAGGGAGGGCGGGCCAGCCCGGTCAGGGCCACGAAGATGGCGTCCCGGCCACTGCCGGGCCAACCGATGATGCCGGCTTTCATTTCTGAATCTCCCCGAAATTATTGGAATGAATAGCCGTAGGCCAACCCCCAGGAATTGAAGCCGTCATTGCTGCGCTGGGTGCGGCCATTGGAATAGTGGGTGGCGTGGACACCGAAGGAGTGCTGGTAATCCTGGCCAAAATCCAGCCCCAGGATGGCCCGGCTGTTGAACAGGTAATGGCCGCCGCCCAGATCCTTCCCGACAAAATAATCCTGAGAGATGTAAGACGGGCCGCCGCTGAGAGAAAAGAAGGGGTGCCAGTCGTCTCCGTTGAAGGCCAGCTTTAACCCGAAAGCGGCCACCAGGCCCCAGACGCTGTCGCTGGAGTCGGTATCTTCCCAGAAGGTCAGGCCGCCGGTGACGAAGGGCCGCAACTCATAGCTCTCGCTGCTGAGCCAGGGCTCGAAAGTGTATTGCAGATAGGGATCATAGCTGATGGATTCCTGAGGGCCCTGGCCTATGGTGAAATTAAACGACACCAGGGCCCCGGCCGGCGAGGGGGTAGCCAGCAAGCTCGCCAAACAGGCTAAAATGGCTAAATTGATTTTTTTCAAGATCAGACCTTTCCCTAAACATAAACTATATCTCTTTATAGCATACTTATACTAAATTGTATAGTAAATTATGGGTCTAGGCGATGGCCTCTGAGAGTAGCTCCAGGGCCGCCCGCACCGCCAAGCGGGTCACCGTGGCCCGGTCTCCCGGAAAGAACCGGCCAACGGCTCTCGTGTCTCTATCGGTGGCGGTAGCCAGCCAGACCAGACCCACCGGCTTGGCTGGGCTACCGCCGTCCGGCCCGGCAATGCCGGTGGTGGCCACGGCCAACAGGGTGCCCAGCCGCCGGCGGGCCCCCTCGGCCATGGCCCGGGCGCATTCCTCGCTGACCGCTCCCTTAAGGGCCAGGACTTCGGCCGGCACCCCTAAAAGGTCAATTTTGGCCTGGTTGGCGTAGGCCACCACCCCGCCCTGAAAATAGGCGGAGCTGCCCGGGCGGGAAGTCAAGGCGGCGGCCACCCGCCCGCCGGTCAGGCTCTCAGCCGTGGCCACGGTCAGGCCCCGGGCCGTCAATCGGCTAGCCAGATCCGCGATGATTTTTGCCTCGCTAACAGACATAGGGCCTGACCAAAAACATGGCCAGCCAGGCGTAGAGCCCGGCCAGCCCATCGTCCAGCATGACGCCGGGAGGGCCCGGCACTTTCTGGTCGGCCCAACTGACCGGCCAAGGTTTAAGGATATCGAAAAGGCGGAAAAAGACGAAACCAAAGGCCAGGGCCAGGGGAGTGGCCGGAGAGAGAAACATGGTCACCAGATAGCCGGCCACTTCGTCAATGACTACCTCCGGGGCATCATGAACCCCGAGCTCCCTCTCGGCTTGCCCGGCCGCCCAGAGCCCCAGCCCCGAAACAAGGGCCACCGCCGCCAGATAGAGGGGCCAGGCCAGGCCGGATAAGAGCCAGAAGAGGGGCAGACCCAGCAGAGTTCCGAAAGTGCCCGGGGCCCGGGGGGCCAGGCCCAGGCCCAGGCCGGTGTAAATCAGGCGGCGGGTTGACCAGGGGGGCCGGGCCATGAAGCTCAGGCCGGGTGGTGGTCAACAGCGGCGGATTTGACCGCCACTGAAAAACTGAGCTCCGCCCCGCCGCCGTCGCGGTTGGCCAGTTGCAGGCTGCCCCCCAGCTTGGTCACCAGGTTGGAGGCCAGACGGAGCCCCAGCCCCAGCCCGCCGTGCCGGCGGTTCATGGAGCCGTCCCCCTGTTGAAAGAGAGCCTGAGACTCAAGGTCGAGGAAGCTGTCATCAAACCCGGGGCCGTTGTCGGCCACGGAGCATTGCAGCTGGAGCCGGCCTTCATCCTCGGCCAGTTTGGCCTTAAGCAGAACCTGGCCTTGATGGGCGGTGAATTTGATGGCGTTGTCCACGAGCTTTTCCAGAGCCAGAACGAGCAGGTTATAGCCGCCCTCCACCACTGTTTCCGCCGCCTCGCCGCCCTCAATACGCAACTCAATGGCCTTGGCCCGGGCCCGGGCCGAAAACTGGCTGGTCAGAGTGTGCAGCAGGAGCTGCGGACTGAAGAGGGCCGGCTCGCTGTTTAGGCGGCGGCCCTCCAGGTTGGACAGCACGATGAGATCATTGATGATGCTGAAGAGGCCATCGGCCGCTTCCTTGGCCAGGGCCAAATTCTGGCGCAGTTCCTCCCCGGCCTGGTCGTCTTCCAGGGCCAGACCCAGCATGCCGATGATGATATTCAGGGGCGTCCGCAACTCGTGGCTGATGTTGGACAAAAACTCGGTCTTGGCCCGCACGGCCAGCTCGGCCTCTTTCTGGGCCGTTTGCAAAAAGGCGTCCGCGTCCCGCAGATTGCCCGGCGGCATAAAGACGGCCTCCAGAAAGTCAGCCGGCCCGTCCGGGCTGAGCAGACGCCCCCGGGCGGTGATCTCCAGGGTCAGCTCCCGGCCGTCCCTGGTCCAGCCGCTCATCAGCCAGTCTTCCAGACGGCCCTGGCCGGCGGTCAGCATTTCATAGAACCGGGTGGTCACCTCCGGGCTGAAGTGGCTGGTCAGAAATTCGCGGCGGGCCAGGAGGCCCTCCAGATCCGCGAGGCCGCCATCATAGCCAAAAGCCTTGGCCAGAGCCTCATTGGCCATAAAAACACCCTGGGGCCGGTCAATGATAAAGACCGGCAGATGGATGTTCCGCACGAAATCATAGGCCGCTCCGGCCAAGAGTTCCCTGTCCCTGGTGGGCGCGGGGGCGGTCATGTCACGGCTTCAGCAGCGCGGCCACGGGTTTGAGGCCATAGGGCGAGCCCTCCTCAATAGCCGTCAGGACAGCCCCGCCGCCGGTGAAAAAGTAGTAGGACTGATCGTCCAGAGCCTTGAGATAGAGGCCAGGCTGCAAATTTTTGAGCTCGGTCAGGGTGTCGCCGCCGGCGAATAATTTCAGGGCCTTTTCATTGCGGCCGATGAGGCCGTAAAGGCTGGCGCTGCCCTCGCCGAAGAGGGGCGTAAGGCCCATGACCGCGTTGATGAAAATGGTTCGGGCCCGGGCCAGAGGGCCGGAGAGGCCCGGAGCGTCAAACGATTCCGGGGCCACATCCAGGAAATAGGCGTATTTTTGTCCGGGTTTGAAATCAGATATTTTGACCACCCGGATTCCGGCCGGATTCCGGCGGCCAAACTCCTGAGATTCCACCAGGGCCCCGGGCTCCAGAATTTTCCCGGCCGCCCGGTCTTTGTCTACCAGGCTTTGGGCCAGTTTGACTTCCTCCTGATCCACCCCGGCCACTTCAATGCCGTATTTGGCGCAGAGGAAAGCGTTGTAAATCACGCCGCCCAGGAGCAGATGATCCACTTTTTCGTAAAGGCTGTTCAGGGGGCCGATCTTGGTGTCGTATTTGGAGCCGGCCACCACGGCCAGGAAGGGCTTATCCGGATTCAGCACCTGGTTTAGGCTCAAAAGCTCCTTTTGCATCAGAAACCCGGCGCAGGCCGGCACTTTTTGGGCCACCTCATAAGTGGAGCAATGGGCCTGCCAGGAGCCGAAAGCGTCATTGACATAGAGATCGGCCCAGGAGGCCAGTTGGCCGGCCAGGGCCTGGGTGCGCCCGTCTTTGGACTCCTCGCCGGCAAACCAGCGGGTGTTGGGCAGATACAGGCCGCCTATCTTCCGGTCTTTGAGGTCAGCCACCAGGGGGCCCATGACGCTTTCATCAAGGCTGGTGATGCCCAGTTGGGGGTCAATGGGCAGATCCGGCGTCACAAAGCCGGCGGCCAGCTTGCGGTTGAGGTAGGCCACCACCGGGGCCACGCTGGTGTCCGGGCCGCTGGTGATCTGGCCGGTCTTTTTGTCGCGGGTTCGGCCGATGTGAGTCATGAGGATGGGCAGGCCGCCTTTGGCGGCAATGTGGTAGAGGAGGCCAAAGGTGGCGTCGATGCGGAAGTCGTCGTTGATGACGCCCTTTTCCACGACATTGTGATCCACCCGGGCCAGAACCACTTTTCCGGCCAGGTCAAAATCCTGCAGCCGGGGCAGTTTGGGATTCAGCTCATTGGTCATGACAACCCTCCTCCGTCACAACCCCCGCTCCGGGGGCCGTTTAATTGGAAAATTCAGCTCCGCACCACGGGCAATACTTGAAATCGGCGCTGGTCAGCTGCTCGTGGCAGTTATTGCACACCAGGGTCATTTCTTCAGCGCAGTAGGGGCAATAGGTGAAATGTTTAAACAACAGGCGCTGATCAGGGGTTAAAGTGGCCATTTTTTCGCCGCAATCAGTCTCCAGGCAGATTTTATCCACACTGCTGGTTATTTTCTCGGCCATATTTAGTTATCCTCCAATTAATTCAATAAAATTATTATACACCATCACCCGGCCTGGTGACCAGTTTTTTCCCGGTTTTTAGTGCTGGTGGCCGCAGCCGAGCAGCCCGGCGGCCAGCAGGAGCTCGGCCACCAGCACCATTTCCATCAGTTCCAGCACCTCATAGGCCACGAAAACCGGGGCCGAGGAGTCAAACAGCACTTTGACCTCGGCCTCAAACTCCTCGTCGGCCTCGAAAAAAACGACTTGAACCGGCAGAAAGGGCAGGGCCTGGAAGAGCCAGGCCCGGCCGCCCGAAGGCGCCCGCCCCTGGCTGACTCCGCCGATTTTCCGGGCGGCCTCTTCAAAGGCCTCATATTTGTCGCCGAATTTTTCCGTCAGCGGCCGGATGAGGTTGTCGCTGGGGCTGCCGCCGGTGGCGGCAATGCCGGTCAGGCGGCCGATGGGCAGGTATTCGCCGGTCAGTTGGCCCCGCCCCCGGCTCATCAGATAGTGGGCCAGGACGCTCTTGTGGTTGGCCGTGACCGGGCCGCCGTCCACCGCGACAATGTCGGCCGTGAGGCCCTCCCGGCTGACCAGGTAGTCCCGGGCCAGAAAGGTGACTTTGACCCGGCCCTGCTCATCAGCCGTCAGCCCCAGGGCCGGGGCCTGGGCCGCCAGGTCGGCGGCGGCCAGGGCTTCCATCTGTTTCAGGGAATACTGCTCCCAGTTGTCGGCGGATTTCGTTCGGGCCATGATGGTTTGCTCCCTCTCTATTTAATCAACTGAAGGCCGCTCAGGTGGGGGCGGAGCGCTTCGGGCACGGTCACAGAGCCGTCTTCGTTCTGATAATTTTCCAAAATGGCCAGGAGAGTCCGGCCGATGGCCAGCCCCGAGCCGTTCAGGGTGTGGACAAACTCCGGCCGGGCACCCTTGTCCCGGCGGAAGCGGATATTGGCCCGCCGGGCCTGGAAGTCGGTGAAGCAGGAGCAGGAGGAAATCTCCCGGTAAAGGCCCGGGCCCGGCAGCCAGACCTCCAGATCATAGGTCTTGGCCGAGGAAAAGCCCATGTCCCCGGTGGAGAGCAGCATGACCCGGTAGGGCAGTTGCAGCAGCTGTAACACTTCCTCGGCATCGCGGGTCAGAGACTCCAGGGCCGCCCAGGAATCCTCGGGGCGGGTGAATTTGACCAGCTCCACCTTGTCGAACTGGTGGACCCGGATCATGCCCCGGGTGTCCCGGCCGGCCGCCCCGGCCTCAGCCCGGAAACAGGGCGTGTAGGCTGTGTAGGCCAGGGGCAGGTCTTCAGCGGCTAAAATTTCGTCACGGTGCAGGTTGGTCACCGGCACCTCGGCGGTGGGGGCCAGCCAGTAGTCGCTGTTTTCAATCTTAAAGGAATCCTCGGCGAATTTCGGCAACTGGCCCGTGCCGCGCATGGAATCGGAATTGATCAGGCAGGGCGGCCAGATTTCCCGGTAGCCGTGGCGGCCGACATGGAGATCCAGCATAAAGTTCAGGAGCGCCCGGGTCAGGCGGGCCGCCGCCCCGGACAGCACCACAAAGCGGCTGCCGGAGATTTTGGCCGCCCGGCCAAAATCCATCAGGCCCAGGCTCTCGCCTATTTCCCAGTGATTTTTAGGGGTGAACGGAAAGGCGGCGGGCTGGCCCCAGCGCCGGACTTCCTGGTTGTCGGCCTCGGTCGGCCCCACCGGGACGCTGTCATCCGGCCGGTTGGGGATGGAGAGGAGGATAGCCGCCTCCTCTTCCTCCACCCGGGCCACTTCCGGGTCAATGGCTTTGATGCGGGCGGAGGTGGCCTTCATCTGCTCAATCAGCTGGTCGGTCGGCTGCCCGGCCTTTTTCAGGCCGGCGATTTCGTCATTGACCTGATTGCGCCGGGCTTTGAGGCTCTCCACCTCGCTCAGAAGCTCCCGCCGCTTTTGATCCAGGGCGCTAAAATCGGACAGAAGCCGGTCGGCCGTCTCGGCGGCCATGTTTCTGTTTTTGAGCATGGCCGCCACCGCGCCCGGATTTTCCCGCACATATTTTAAATCCAACAATTGATCTGGCTCCTTTCAGAGCGGCCAGGGGCCCAGGCCTTCCCGCAGCACGGCCGGCTCGTCGTCAATCAGGGAAATAATGGTTGAGGGCTGGCCGGCCACCGGCCCGCCGTCAATGATGGCCTCCACCTGGTTTTTAAAAAGATCGGCGAAATCCTCGGCTGTGGTGGGCACGGGCCTGTTTTCCAGAGCGGCGGAGGTGTTGATGATCGGCCGGCCCAGAGCAGCCACCAGGGCCAGGGCGATGGGGTGATTGGGCACGCGGATGCCGCACTCGTGCCGTTTGGTCAGCATCAGCTGGGGCACCAGCCGGGTGCCGTTCAAAATAAAGGTATAGGGGCCGGGCAGGAGCCGGCGCATGGTTCGGTAGGCGAAGTTGGAGACTTTGGCGTATTCGGAGATATTGGTCAGGTCGGAGCAGACAAAGCTGAAGGGGGTCTTCTGGGGGCGCTGTTTCAGATGATAGACCTTCTCAATGGCCTTTTTGTTGGTCAGATCGCAGCCCAGGCCATACTGAGTGTCCGTGGGGTAGATGATCAGGCCGCCCCCGCTCAGGATGTCGGCCACCCGGCTGATGAGCCGCCCCTGGGGATTATCCGGGTTAATGGTGATTATCATTGGGTTCATGGATTGATTATATCATTCCGGCGGGGTCACTTCAAGGAGGAGAACCCGGCGCTCGCCGGCCTTGACCGGGGGGAAGTGGCGGCGCAGACGGGCCAGGGCGGCCGGCTCCGCCAGGTTGACCCGGTGAGCGCCGCCGCCCAGAGTGGTGTGGTAAAGCCACCTGGCCGGCGGATCGGGGATGATGATCCCCACATGATAATAGGACACCCCGGCCGGAAAGAGCCCGGTGGGTTTGGAAAAGACAAAAAAGGCCAGGCGGCCGGGCTGGAGGCGGCTCAGCTCCCGCTCAAATTCCGGGCTGTGGAGGTCAACCCCCCAGCCCAGAGCCCGGCCCGGCCCCAGGGGGATGAGGGGCGGCGCAGCCGGGTCGGCCGGCTCGGGCAGCCAGCGGTGGGGGTAGCCCTCGGCCAGATTGGAGATGAGATCCAGGCCGAAATCCCAGTCCTGGCCCAGGGTTGCGCCCGGGCCGGAGTCGCCCCGCCGGTCGCGGCTGACCTCGGCCAGGTTGAAATTGCGCCCCAACAGAGACCGGGCCGCAGCCACGGTAAAGCCGCTGCAGTTAAACCCGGGCCGGGGCGACACCTGGTCAGGCCGGTTGAAAGTCACCCAGCGGCCGGCCTCGTCCGTAGCCCCGTCGATACGGAAGGGCGTGGCCAGCAGGGGGGCCAGGGCCTCGGTCAGGGCCGGCGCGAAAAGGGGGGGCGGATCGGCCGCCTCAGCGGCCAGGGCCGGGAGGGCCAGGCTTAAACCGGCCGCCAGGGCCAGGCGGGTCAGGCGGCGGGACATGGAACCGCTTCGGGCACCTTAAAATCAGGGTGATCGCGCCAGTAGATGAGGCGGCCGCAGTTGGGGCAGGTCATTATTTTCTCATTGCGCTGCAGCTCATTATAAATCTGCGGCGGGAAACTCAGGCGGCAGGCCAGGCAAAGGCCCTCGGCCGCCGCAGTCACGGCCAGGCCGGCCCGGGACTGGGCAATGGTCTCATACTGTTTGAGCCTGTCCGGGGGCAGGGCGGCGGCCAGACTCCGGCGCCGGGACTCCAGCCCGGCCAGTTGGGCCAGGCGCTCGGCCCGGCTCTGCTCCGCAGCCGCAGCCAACTGCTCATAATTTTCGGTTTCAGCGCTGACGGCCCTGGCCAGCCCGCCGGCCTCGGCCTCTTTTATTTCTATCTGATCCAACAGCGCCAGAATTTCATCCTCCAGCTCGTCAATGCGGGCGGCCAAAAACCCGGCCTCTTTCAGCAGGGCATCGTATTCCCCCTGGGTTTTGACCGACATCTGGCGGTTTTCGTTATTTTTTTTCTTGAGGGACAGGTCGGCCACCTCGGCCTCCAGCTCCCGGTGGCGGCGGCCCAGGGCCTCCAGCTCCCGCTGGCGAGCGGCCGCTTCGGCCGTCAGATTTTTCAAGCCGGCCGCAGCCCTGGCCAGTTGGGCCGCGCCCTCGTCCAGAGCTTTGCGGTGCAGCCGGGCCTGGGTATCCACCTCCTGCAAATTTTTCAGATCCAGCAAGATGGCGTTCATCCGAGCTCCTGGGCGGGGGATTGGCAGCGCCAGGCCGGGCCCTGGTTCAGCACCAGGCACTCGACCTCCGGTTTGGGGCCGCGAAGATCATCGGCCAGGAGCCGGGCCAGCCGCAGGAGGCCGGGCCACTCGGTTTCAAAGTGGCCCAGATCCACCAGGGTCAGACCCAGGCTGGCCGCCTCCAGGGCCTGGTGATAGGAGGCGTCGCCGGTGATTAACACCTCGGCCCCGCTCCTCCGGGCCAGGGCCAGGCAGCTGCCGCCCGAGCCGGGCAGGAGGGCCACCCGGGACACGCGCTCCGGCCGGGGGCCGGCCCACTTAAAAGGGATCGGGCCCATGACCCGGCTCAGCTCGGCCAACAGATCGCGGGGCGGAGCCCAATGGCCGATTAACCCAAACCCCTGGCCGGCCCCGTAGATTTTCACCGGGTGAAACTCGAAGGCCGGCTCCTGGTAGGGGTGGCTGGCCCGCACCGACCGGGCCGCCGCCGGAGCCAGAGCGGCCGGGATTATGACCTCCAGGCGGCTCTCCCTGGCTCTGGCCTCCTGGCCGGTTCGGCCGATAAAGGGGTGGCCGCCGGCCGGGACATTAAAGCCGCCCTCGCCCGGGGCGGCAAACCAGCAACGGTCGTAATCGCCCACCACCCCGGCGCCGGCCTCACACAGGGCCCGGCGCACCTGGCCCTCGTAGCCGGCCGGGAGAAAGACCACCAGCTTATAAAAATCCCGGGCCAGCGGCTCCAGGGGCTGGCGGCCGGTGAGCTCCAAAAGGTCGGCCAGGGCTTGGGGCACCCCTGAGGCGGCGCAGTCCCAATTGGTGTGGGCGGCCCAGATGGCCAGCCCGGCGGCCAGGGCCCGGGCCGCCAGAGCCCCGGCGCCCTGATCGGTATTGATATTTTTCAGAGGTTTGAAGATGAGGGGGTGATGGGTCAGCAAAAGATCGCACTTTTGGGCCAGGGCCTCGCCCACGGTCTCCGCCGTGGCGTCGAGAGCCAAGCCGATCTTTTTAATCTCCATATTGAGCGAGCCGACCTGAAGGCCGGAATTATCCCACTCGGCGGCCAGATCACTGGGGGCCAGCCGGTGGATGACGCGGGCTAAATCCTTAAGTTGCACACCAGACCTCTGACTGAGAGGATACCACAAGGAGGAGAGCAGGGCAACAGGCAATCAGCCATCCAGCCATCAGCCCTTTCAGCTCTTTAAAACAATTCAGGGTTATGATGGTCTCGCAAAAAGTCAATTTGCCTAGTTTATCTGATAAAATGGTGAAATTATTGTGTTTAGTGTAAATAATATTCTTGACATCGCTTGAGCAGTCATGTTATAATATCTTTTAAATTTGAGTAGTTGAGGCCATGAACATGATTTTCTTTAAAAACCACAAACAGGCCGAATTATTCCCCCCTTGGTTCGCTATGGGGCCGAA
>JAISJK010000030.1 GCA_031261565.1 Candidatus Adiutrix sp.
CAGACTGGTTGCCGAGAACGTCTCTGTCGCCGGAAGCGGGACATTCATAGCCCAGGACGGCGCTCTGAATATCCTGGTTGGCAAGCTCAATGTAGCGGAAAAGGCAAGTATTTTGCTGGAGGGGTATAACCAATATAGCCAAGTGCAGTTTGAGGAAGTCTATCTAGGCGCGGGGGCCACGTTTGCGAGCGCATTCTCATTCTGTCTGGCCGACAAAAATTTACTTGAGCTTTCTTACGGTGGTTACTACTATGTAGGCACCCTGTATGTTCAGCAGGGAGCTACTCTGACGAACCCCAGTTGGTCTGGTTCATATAATCCCGCAGGAGCCAACAGTAAAATAATTTTCGAGGAGGTCAACGCCCACAGCCTCAAGGGTGAGTTGAACTACACACCTGTTTTGAATTTAGGCGATGACACCAATCTTGATTTGAGCGGGTCTGGCAGTTATAACCTTCAGGTTAATTTTGCCCCTGAGGCCGACATCCACCACTTATATAATCCAGTTAAAGCTGACCATAACCTGGTGCTGGTGCAGGCCACCGGGGTCGGTTCCTCTGTCATCGGCCTGAATAAGGGCTACCTAAAAACCGAGGACTATGGTCTGCTGGAGTACAACTTTAACTTCAGCACCAATGACGATGGCCTTGCTTTCCGAACCCGGGGCGACAAGTCAACCTGGATCAGCGCGAGTAGCGGCTACCGGTTGAGCCCCTATAGCGAGGCGGCCCTGGCTGGCCTCTACACGGTTATGAAGTCCCAGCAGTATCTGGACAGCAACATCTATGATCTGGCCCGCAAATTGCCCCCGGAAACGGTCGGGGTGGGCCTGACCCTCGGTGGCGGCAGCTTCCGCAACCATACCGGCAGCCATGTTGACCTGGATATGTATGGCGCCAACCTGGCCCTGGCTTACAAAACCTTTAACGAGGCCGGCCAGACCACGGTGGGCGCTTTTGTGGAAGCCGGCCAGGGCGACTACGATACCCAAAACGCCGTGCCCGTGTTTGGCGCGCTCGCTGGCGACGGCGAAACCAAATTCATCGGCGGCGGCATTTTTGCCCACCAGGTTTTCAGCGGTGAATACGAGGGGGCCTATGCGGAGGCTTCCTTCCGCTTCGGCCGGGTGGATAACGAGCTCGACAGTATCCGGGGCGGCAGATTCAACACCGTCCGGGGGCACGAGCGCAGCGGCTTTGACACTGACTTTGGCTACCTGGGCGCCCACGGCGGCCTGGGCTACAAATGGCAGCCGGAAGGGGTTGACGGTCTGGTTGACCTCTACGGCAAATTCTTCTGGACCAGGCTACGAAATGACAGCGTGACCAACGGCCTGGGCCAGTATGTCCACTTCAACACCATCGACTCCTACCACAGCCGGCTGGGCGGGCGCTACACCTTCGCGGCCCTGACGGGCCTGGACGCCTATGTTGGCGCGGCCTGGGATCACGAATTTGAGGGCCAGGCCGCCGGCCATGTGGAGGGCATCAAGATTCTGAATGCGGGCGAGCTGAAAGGCAGCTCGGCCTTTTTTGAAGGCGGGCTGAAATTCAACCCGCTGGACAGCGAGAATGTCAGCCTTGACCTCGGCGTGTTTGGCCAGACCGGCAATGAAAGAGGCATCGGCGGCACGGCCGGTTTGAGGATAGCCTTCTAAAAAGCAACTCACCATTCTCTCCTCAACTAAAAAACCCCCCGCTTGCCCTGGCGGGGGGTTTTTTAGTTTGCTTGACATGACGCCCGCCGGCGTGATATAAATGTCCATCATCATAGAGGAGGAAGTCATATAGTGGACTTCAACGACTGCCCTTGCACCGGCCGGAATCTCACCAAGCTGGTCAAGCCCATGGTCATGGCGCTGCTGGCTCAGGGCCAGCTACACGGCTACGCCCTGCAACAGGAGATGGAGGAAAAGGCCAGCTTCATTCAGGGCGCGCCCGACCTGAGCGGCATTTACCGGAGCCTCAAGGAGATGGAGGGCCAGGGTTATGTGGAATCAAGCTGGGTGACTTGCGCAAGCGGCCCGGCCAAGCGCTGTTTCACGCTCACCAATGAGGGCCGGGCCTGTCTGGCCCAGTGGCGGGAGACCCTGGCTGTCTATCGCGACCAGATCAATGAATTGCTGCGTTTCATAGACGAATTAAACCCGCCCGAGGCCCCGGCTCCGGGCGGGCCGGGGAGGGCCAAATGCGGTTGCGCCGAGAATTGCTAGCCGAATTCAGCGGGACTTTCCTCTTGGTCTTTTTCGGGCTAGGCGCTGTCCACGCGGCGGTGCTCAGCGGCGCTCAGGCCGGGCTGTGGCAGGTGGCCATTGTCTGGGGAGTGGCTGTGGCCCTGGCCATCTACGCCTTTGGGGCCGCCTCGGGCGCGCACCTCAACCCGGCTATGACCGTGGCCTTCGCCGCCTTCCGGGGCTTTCCCCGGGCCAGGGTGGCGGCCTACTGCGCGGCCCAGCTGCTCGGGGCCTTTGCGGCGGCGGCCCTTTTATACAGCCTGTTTCAGGGCCTCCTCAGCCACTTTGAGACGGCCCAGCACCTGGTGCGCGGGGGGCCGGGCAGCCAGATGTCGGCCATGGTTTACGGCCAATACTTTCCCCACCCCGGTCTCCAAAAAGCCCTGGGCTGGGCGGACGAGGTGGTGAGCCTGCCGGCGGCCATGGGGGCGGAGCTGGTCGGCACGGCCCTTTTGGCCTTTTTCGTCTTCGCCGTCACCGACCCCCACAACCAGGGCGGGCCGGGGCGCGCTCTGCTCCCGCTCTTCATCGGCCTGAGCGTCTCCATCCTCATTTCGGTGCTGGCCCCCCTGAGCCAGGCCGGTTTCAACCCGGCCCGGGACTTTGGCCCCCGGCTGTTCTCCTGGCTGGCCGGCTGGGGGGCCATGGCCATCCCCGGCCCGCGCGGCGGGTTTTTCACCGTCTATATCCTGTCGCCCCTGCTGGGGGGCCTGGCCGGCGGTTTTCTTTACGAGACCTTGACCCGGTATGGGAAACAAGAAAGGAGCGAAATTATGACCAGGCCCAGGCTGATTATCGTGGGCGGTTTTTTGGGGGCCGGCAAAACCACTCTGCTGGGGCAGGCCCGCCAGCTCTTGGAAGCCAGGGGCCTCCGGGTGGGGCTCATCACCAACGACCAGGCCCCCGGCCTGGTGGACACCGCCCGGCTTGATCGGGGCGATGAAGTCCAGGAAGTTTCGGGCAGTTGTTTCTGCTGCAACTTCAATGGCTTTGTTGCGGCTTTAAAAACCCTGGCCGCCAGGGGCCGGGAGGTGATCCTGGCCGAGCCGGTGGGCAGTTGCACCGATCTGAGCGCCACCATTCTTCAGCCCCTGAAAGACCTGCACCGGCAGGACTACCGGCTGGCCCCTTTCACCGTTCTGTTAGACCCCGGGCGGGCCGGGGAAATCTTGAATTATGAAAAATCCCCCCTGCACCGGGACGCCCTGTATATCCTGGGTCGCCAACTGGCCGAAGCCGACCGGATTCTGCTGAACAAGGCTGATCTGCTGTCGGCCGGCCCAAGGGAAAATCTCCTGAACGGGCTGAGGCGAAATTTCCCCCAAGCCCTGGTGACGGCTGTTTCGGCTCTGGATGGCCAGGGCGTGGAACTCTGGCTGGAAGAGTGCCTGTCGGCTGACCCGGCCAAGAGCGGACGCGAGCTGGCGGCTGTGGACTATGACCGCTACGCCCATGGTGAAGCCGTCCTGGGCTGGCTGAATCTCACCGCCGAGGCGGACTGGAGCAAGGCCCCGGAGGCCCCGGCCTACCTGGCTGACTTCCTGGCGCGCCTGCGAGACGAGCTGGTCCGCCGGTCTTTGGAGACCGGCCATGTCAAGGCGCTGCTCTCCACCCCCCAGGGGCAATATATCGGCAGCCTGATTGACAACCGCCGGGAAGCCGCCATCACTAAAATCAGCGGGACTCCCGGCCGGGGGCCGCTCATCGTCAACGCCCGGGTGGAATGCGAGCCTGAAGTTCTGGAAGAAATGATTCGCCAGGCGTTAGATGAGGCGGGCCGGGGGCGGGTCGCCCTGAGCATCAAAGACCTGCACTGTCTCAAACCCGGGCGACCCAACCCCACCCATCGCTATAGCCAGGTGGTGCAATAAAAAGCCTCTCAATTTACTTGACCTTCTTTAAAATTGGAGTTAATATAAAAAGTTGGGCTGTTATTTAATGGCGTTTGAGGCCGGCCGGGCCTTGAAGCCTGAAGCGAACGCCAGCGCCAGCTATTTATGGCCAAAGAAGGGAAACCATGTCTATCGCTCTAAACATTCTATCCTTCACCCAGGAGGCAGCCCAGGCCGTAACTCAGACCGCCGTGCCCGTGGCCCAGGCGGCCGCCCCGGCTTCTTCCAATGTTATTCAGATGATTTTGGAGGCCGGGCCGGTGGTCAAGGGCGTTTTGGTGACGCTCCTGATCTTTTCCCTGCTCTCCTGGGCCATTATCCTGTCCAAAGCCGTCCAGTTGGGCCGGGCCAACCGTAACTCCAATTCCTTCCTCAACAATTTCTGGAAAAGCCGCTCCCTGGCCAATCTCTACGCCGAAGCCGGCGACTTTGGCAGCTCGCCCATCGCCCAGATTTTCCGGGTGGGCTATCAGGAGCTGGGGCGGGTGCATAAAGCCCGGCTGGAACAGCGCACGGCCATGGAAAATGTGCAGCGGGCTCTCCGCCGCTCCGGCATGTCCGAGAGTACCCGGCTCTTCAAATATCTGCCCTTTCTGGCCACCTGCGGCAACGCCACCCCTTTCATCGGCCTTTTCGGCACGGTCTGGGGCATTATGGATTCCTTTCACGAAATAGGCCTGGCCGGCTCAGCCAACCTGGCCACAGTGGCCCCCGGCATTTCCGAGGCCCTGGTAGCCACGGCCGTGGGTCTGGCCACGGCTATCCCGGCGGTGGTCTTTTTCAACTATTTCAGTAGCTGGGTTAGGGAACTGGAGGCAGAGATGGACAATTTCACCGCCGACTTTGTCAACATCCTGGAGCGCGACCTGCTCAAACGCGGCAGTTCCCAGCCGGCCAAAGCCGGGGCGGAGGAGTAAGCCATGGCCTTCAGCGGTTCCAGCGGCCGGAGCGGACGGCCGGGCATGATGGGCGAAATCAATGTCACTCCCCTGGTGGATGTGATGCTGGTGCTCCTGATTATTTTTATGGTGGCCGCGCCCATGATGACCCAGGGCTTGGATGTCAATCTGCCCAAGGTGGATTCAACGGCCCTCCAGACTGAAGAGCAGCAGACCGTGCTGACGGTCAAGCCGGACGGTGCCATCTACCTTGACGAGTTTCCGGTCAGTGTCGCCAACCTGGCCCACCAGGTGGCCGAGGTTATGAAGACCAAAGGCTCGCAAACAGTTTTCATCAAAGCCGACCAGGCTACGGCCTATGGCGAGGTGGCTGCGGTCATGGGCCAGTTGCGCCAGGCCGGCATCACCAGCATCGGGCTGGTCACGGAGCCGGCTGACCGCCAGGCCCCCCCGGCCCGGCCGGCCGAGTAAGCGAGCCGGGGCCCGGCTGACCGAGACCCCGGCGCGGATTAAGCATGTCTCAGAGCTTAAGTCCATACGACCGCGAAGATGGCTTTCTGGAGGCCAATATTGAGTTGGCCGTCACCCTGGCCCTCATTTTTTCCCTAGGCCTGCACCTGCTCCTGGCCTGGGTTTTTTTCTTCCTCTTCCCCAGTCTGATGACCGGCCGGCGCGACCTGGCCAATGAAATAATCACGGTTCAGCTGATGGGCTCTCTGGCTCCGCCGGCCCCGGCCGCCCCGGCCAATCTGCCGGTCAACCCCGATCTCAAAGGGCCGGATGTGGTCGAGGCCCCCAAGACCGACCCCACTCCGGCCATCACTCAGCCAGCTTTCCCCCCGGCCCCCGAGGCGGTGACCGCCCCGGCCGATGTCATCCCTCTTGGCCCCAAAGCCCCGGAAAAGCCGCCGGAAATAAAGAAAAAGGCCACGCCCCCGCCCAAGCCCACCCCGCCCAAGGTGGAGACCGAGCCGCCCAAACCCAGGCCCAAAAAGCCCAGCGCCGATGCCGAGATAAAAAAGGCCCTGGCTGACATGGAGCGCAAAGTCGCGGCCCAGAATAATGATGACGATGATGTTGACGCCCGCTATGTCAACCGGAATCTGGCTCAGGGCCGGGGCGACGGCCAGAGTAG
>JAISJK010000034.1 GCA_031261565.1 Candidatus Adiutrix sp.
GGATTTTGTGCGCACCTCCCCGACAGTCTCTGAAGGTGCGCACAAGATCCTTCGGCCCCCTGGCGACGTAAACAGTTGGGTACTAAAGTACCCAACTCTTTACACCACACCACCGAGCGTCGATTTCCAGCTCGCGCTCTTTAAACATCATCAGCCCGTCGCCGAGCTCGGCAATGAGGCCCTGGGCGTCTTCAGTGGCCACGTCAGACAGGCTGTTGTAAAGCCGGCCAACCACATCAATCAGGGCCTGAGCGTCTTCCGGGGTCGCCTTTTCCGCCTTGAATTTGCCCAGAAGCTCTTCCAGACCGCGCACATCGCCGGTCAGATCCACGCCATTGTAATGAAAACGGATCTGATTGGAGCCCTCATCAGCTAAAGTGGCCAGGGTCAGGCCGGCCGAGACCTCGGCCATGGCTTTTCTGATATTGTCGGCCTCGGCTTCCTCCAGCGAAGGCAGCAGGGGCTCCAGCTCTTCCAGGAGTTTGCGGGCCGCATCCAGCAACTGGGAGTCGCGGCGGTTGATTTTATCAATCTGAGACTGAATCTCGCCGATAAAAGCGGCGTGATCCGGGGTCAGATGGGTATAGGTGATGTCGTCTTCCAGGCGGGCGATGATCTCCCGGAAAGTGTCGTTGCCCTTGAAGAGCAGATCCACAATCTTGGGGTGGGTGGTCAGGATGGAGTTATTCTTGTCAATCATTGACATCATATCTTCCAGCCGGTGGGCGATCTGGGCGATATTGTCAACATTGAACATTTTGGAGGAGCCCTTGAGGGAATGCATATCCCGGAACAGCGAGAAAATAGTCTCGCTGGACGTGGGATCCTGCTCAATGGCCACCAGTTCGTTATCCAACGTGCCGATGGTTTCGCGGACTTCGTCTTTATACTGCTCAAACAGTTCGGCCAGGTTCTCGTCAGTTACACTCATTTATTCCCTCTTTGGGGCTATGGTGGCCAAAATTAGCTGAGGAGTTAAAGCCCGAGCGCTTTTTGCACGGCGCTTAAGACCTTGTTTTCATCATAGGGCTTGGTGATGTATTGCTTGGCGCCCATTTTCAGACAGTGCATCACGGTGCGGGCATCGGAGACTGACGAGGCCATGACGATCTTGGCCTCCGGGTATTTGCCCATCAGCTGCTCCAGAACTTCAACCCCCCGCATTTTGGGCATGACGATGTCGAGGGTGGTCAGGTCGGGTTTCAGCTCTTCAAACCGGGCGATGGCTTCGGTGCCGTCGGCGGCCTCGCCGGCCACCGCAAAGCCGCCATCGGTAAAAATCTTGACGAGCATCTGACGCATGATGGGGGAATCGTCAACTATCAGGACGCGTTGACCAGAACCCAAGGGCATGGGAGCCTCCGCTTCGCATAGACCCGGCGTGACCACCGGCCCGGCAAAAATAAAATCATTGGCGTTTAAAAGTCAGGCCGGGGCGTAAAAAAACCCCACCGACTGACGCCAGTATAGCACAGTCTCGGTGATAATGCCAGAGCGGTGGGCGATGCGTCAAGGCGATTGCATTTTAAATAGCTTATTTTGGCATAATATTTGCTGTTGGCTTGATAATTTTTCCAATAGCCATTATCAAATCAAATGAAAAACGAGGCGCGGCGGAACCCAAAAAAGTGAAAATCCTCCCTTTGTGGGATCAAAATGCGCTCTGACTTTTTTCAAATATAAATTTTTCAGGCCCAATCATTCCTAGGCTGTTTCTCAAACCAGTCCCGCCAGCGGGCGGCCTGACGCCCCAAAATGTCGAGGCGCTCGTTAAGATCGTGCATGACCGGGTGGCTGATGAATTTCATTTCCCAGGCCAGGGTCAGAAAGGCTCTGATTTTCTCCAGGCCCAGGCGTAGATTCTGTAAGTCGGCGGCGGCCAGGCGGCGGTCTTCAGCGCTTTTCCCGGCCAGATTGGCGGCGGCCACCTGGCCCAGGCCCTCGGTCAGCAGGGCCAGAATTGTTGCCCGGTGGTCTGCCGAAAGGCTTTGGGCAGGTGCTGGTGGCTCTGCCAATAAATTTTATAAACTGTAATTCAGCAAAATTTTTGTGACCACAGATAATTCAGCATTGTTTTCAGTCAAAATTATTTCATAGGTCATGTATAAATGCTTCAGTATAGATGAAGCTGGACAATGCATTGAGTTAATATTTCAGTTTTACGTCATTTTTTCATTATAACCGCCAAGACCCTGGTGGTCTTTTTTGTGCCATCGTAAATAATTCTATTGACAAAATCTAAAATTGCATTATAATCGGGTCACATTTATTGTTACCACATACGATTTCGCCAACCTTGCCCGCACATTGCACTTACGAGGCCCAAAATGACCGCCAAGCAATTCATCAACATTCACAAAAGTGGGAATCACCAATATGGCTACCTTTGTACTCCTACAAGAGAAAATGGTAAAAAAGTTAACCATCCTGTCTACTTGGGGAGAGTCATAAATCTTGAAGAGGGCAGGTTCAGAACAAAGGCCAAGGGAGAGTATATCTATACCCTGGAAAATGGGTATTCAGATGCGCCTGTCGACCCCAGAGCCACAACCATGGCGGCTATAGCCAAGGGGAGTCTGCTCTTTGGCCATGTCTACTGCGTCCACGCCCTCTTGGAGAGAACTGGCCTACTGCGGTTGTTCAGGGCAACCGAGACCGACTCCCCTGATACCTTGTTGGCCCTCCTCATGCACCGTCTGCTGGACTGCTACTCAGATTCCCATGCCAGTTCGTTCCTGGAGCAAACTTATACCGGGCTTCTCTATCCACGGGCCAACCTGAGTTCCCAGAATATAAGCAAATACCTGTTTAAAATTGGCAGCGAGGCTATCCGCCGCGACTTTCACCGGCGGTATATCGCCATGATGTACCCTGATCAACGGCCTGTCGGCGTCCTTATAGACAGTACCGGACTCCCCAACGACATTGATATATTTCTTACAGCCATAAGCAATCACGGCGGCGAGACAGTCAATGGAATAAGGCTGATATATGTCGTGGACAGGGAAACGCTGGGGCCAATATATTTCAGGGCTATCCCTGGTAATGTGGTGGATGTAGTGACGCTAAAGGGGACAATCAATGAACTAAAGTCTATGAATGTAAACATCGGGCAGGCCATACTAGACGCCGGATATAATTCAGCGAGCAACCTTGAAGAACTGTTCGAACTGGGCATAGATTTCATGACCAGGCTTATATCAAACAGAGGGCTATACAAAGAACTGCTGGCAAAAAACTCAGACACGGTCATAAGGGCCTGCAACCGCATCGTGTACAACAAGCGTTCACTGTTCATTACGGTGAATAAGGTTCGGCTTCCAAATGACCGAACCGCTTACGCTTACATAGGGGTTGACTGCGCGAAAAGAGCAGAGGAACAGAAAAAACTCGCCTTGCGTGAGGATCCGGCCGATCCTATGTCAGATGAGGAATACGAAAACAAATACAGGGAAGCGGGTATGTTTGTTATGATATCGTCACTTGAGATGGACAAGAAGGAGGTTTTGCCTTATTATTATTCCAGACAGACCATTGAGCAAATTTTTGATGCGAGCAAAAACAATGCCAGGTTGCTGCCACTGGGAGTCCATAGCCTGGAAGCTTTCAGAGGACATATATTGTTGTCATTCATAACCACAATAGTATATCTGAGGTTGCAGAGGATATTCCATGATACAAAATTTAACCCAATTGATTTTATGGCCGAGCTTCGTGGCGTTAGCTGTATAGTATATGAGGATCACCTTCAAATTTTTGAACCGACCGCAAAGCAAAAAGAAATAATGAAGATACTGGGGATAGACTTGCCAAGTAAAGTACCTATCGGGATTTAAGCAATCATTGTGGTCACAATTTTCTGGCGGAATTACAGATGAAAGACCATCAAGTCGTGATAGAGTTGAGGATGTTTAAACATAAGGTGTTAACCCCGGAACTCCTGCAAGCGGCGGATTCCTGCGGCCGCAGTCTGCAAAAATCCCTGGCTCTGCTGGGCCTCGGCTCTTTGTGCGCCGAACTGGCCTCAACTGTAGAAGATGAGCAACAGCGCGCTGGGCCGCGACAGCGTTGACTATGTCCAGATTGGCCAGATCCGGCTTTTGCAGTAATAACCGGCGCTAAATGAAAACGCCCCTGTGGAAGTGCCATCCCACAGAGGCATTAACCTTGATTTAATTGGTGCGCCGCCTCGGAATCGAACCGAGAACCTAATGATTAAGAGTCATTTGCTCTGCCAATTGAGCTAGCAGCGCGAGTGAATAATAGAAGATTATACAAAGAATCGGCCAAGTTTGTCAACTCGTAATCTGTGCTGCTGTGCTGGCCTGTTGGCCTGGCCCGGTGGCCCCGGTTAGATTTTATTGACAACGCGGCGCTTAAGGCCTGTGCCCAGAGCATTTAGGGCGGTTTTCAGCAGTGGCGGCGCCTCGTCGCCGGTGACGATGTTCTCAATTTTATCCACCTGACCCCCGGCGATGATCCCGGCCATGCTCCTGGCCCACAGTTCAAAGGCCTCGGCGTCAACCATCTGGCCCATAACCCTGGCGTCGTCCAGACTGAGGGCGGCTTCAATGAACCCCTGGTAGCGCGGGGTCAGCAGCAGGGCTTCCAAGTCGGCCTGAAAGTTTGGATATTTATCGTGGCCCGGCCGATCCGGGCCGCCTAAAAGTCCGTGCGGGTTGAGGCCGCGCTCGGCCAGACGCTCGAAGATATGCCGCCGGGGGGCTTTGCCGTTTTGCTTCCGCAGGGCCTCCTGAACCCCCTGATAAACGGCCCGGGCTATCAGTTCCCCGATTTTGGCATGACCTCCGGTGTAATCCACGGCTTCGCCCTCCCCCGCTACCGCCACGATAATATCATCGGTGCCGGTGCCGGTGGCCGGGTTTATTTTGGGCGTCTGGGCACTGCGGATATCCATATCCCAGAGAGCGGCGGTTTTGGCTTCGGTGATGGTTATCAGAGCCCTGGCCGCCCCCTTGGGCGAAAGTTTGCGGCTGCTTAAAACAATTATGTTGATAGTGCCAGGCTTATAATAGGCCCCTGAATCTTTGGATGTGCGGATGGCGTTGCCCTCCACTCCGGCCGTGACCAGGGCGGTGACCGTGAGGTCTTCATAAGCGGCTGTTTTGACGGCCAGGTTGTCCATGTTCGCTCCGGTGAAGATCAGGCTGGTGGTGGCCTCATCCAGCCCGTGGACGCGGAAGCGGTCTACTCTGGCCTGCTCCCAGCCGCCTTGATGATGGATACCCCAGACCATGGGCGGGGACGAGGAATTGCCGATGGTCAAAATGCCTTCCCGGGGGCCATCGGCCGTGGAGATGACGCTTTGCGGCGTTTTAAAATCAATCAGAAGCGTGTTGTGGACAAAATCCAAAAGACGGCTTTCCACCACCCGGGCCCGGGCCACGAAAGGCAGGTTCAGATCCACCGGTTTTTCCTTTAAAATTTCCTGGGGGTGCACCAGATTGGCGACCTGGCCATATTGCTGGCCATAAATCGTGCTGGCCAGCCAGGCGGCGAAATAGCCGGTGTGGGCGGCCGCCCGGTCGGTCAGGGCGCAGGGGAAATAGCTGACCCGCTTATTTTTGACCGCCTCCACGCCGCTCCAGGCCGGGTCGGCCAAAATTTTATCCACCTCTTGTTTGTCCTGAGAGCAGCCGTAAATCATTTGAGGGTTAAAGGCCCGCCATTTTTCCACACTGACCGGGAGATTCCCCGGGCCCGGGCCGAACTGGGGCGCGATTCCGCCGACGGCGGCAATTAACTCGGTCTGAAAGGAATCCTGGCCGGGAGTGTAAATCGCGTCATGGCCGCCCACCACCCGCATGACCCGCAACTTTTCAGCCGGCGACAGCTGGCTGGTTTTGAGCTTGAGTGTTTCCATCAAACCCTGATTGGCTTGGCGCACTATTAATGACGCAGCCGGGTCTTGGAAAATTTCCCCGAGCCAGGCGATTTTAAGGTCGGCAGCCCTTAAATCAGTCTGCTCGTCCCAAACCAGAATGGGATAAGCCAGTTTCCCCCGCCCGGCCCGGGCCACCTCAAAAATTTGAGGCGAGACAATGAGCAGATCCGGGTTTTGAGCGTTGATAAAGTCAAAATTCGGGGTGTAAACGCTGCCGACCACCGGGAGGCCGATGAGGCCCTCAAAGTAGCTGTCCTGATAGGTTATCCCGGCCAGCTTTTTCTCAGCTTTGAGGGCGGCGATGATTTCCGTGGCTGAGGGGGCCAAGGAAACAACCCTGGCTGGCACCTGGTCGAATTTCAAAATTTGCCCCGCGTCATCAGTAATGGTGGCTGGGGTAATGGCGACTGACGGCCACGGCGCGGTTAAAAAAAACAGGCCCAACAGGCCGGCCGCCAGGGCGCGGCGGAATAATTTAGTCATTTTAAACTCCAGAGGCGGCGGCTCAACGCCGGCCTCAGTTGGGGGTTGAGCGCTGGTTGCGCCTGAGGCCGATAAAGAATAAAAGCACCAAGGCCAGCACGAAAACAGAGGCGAACCATTCCACCCCGGAGGAAGAGACTGAAGTCTTTTCCGCCATTTCCTCCACCTTTTCCATTTTGAGGCCCTTGACGCTTTCCAGGGCGGCCTCGGGCGCTTCCGGGCCGGCGGCCGCTTTAGCTTCCGCTGATTTTTCCCGGCCTAAATTCTCCAGCAGACTGACCCGCTCCGCCACCATATCCTCCAGGGATTTCTGGCCGGCGGTTTCAACGGCCAGCTTAAATTCCGCCACCAGTTCCGGCGACATGACCCCCGGCAGGGAAATAATATTCAGCACCATATGGTGAAACTGGGGATTGTTGCAGGTGTGGTCGCAACAGGCCAGGCCCCGGCTGATGACGCTTAAAGCGTATTGGATCGACAGCTTCTGCTTGGTTTCATCAGTGGCCTGCCAATAGCCCTTGCGGGTGCTTTCCAACATTCGACCAGTCAAAGACTGCCAGGCCCAGGGGTTCTCCCGGTCTAAAAATTCCTTGAGATCCTGACCATACTTGTCTTCGACATAGACTTCAAAAGTCTCTTCCCAGGCTTTTTCGCTTACGGCTTCAGGGGTGGTCACCTGCCAGCCCCACAGATATTCGACATAGTTCGACATCTCTCTGGCCCCGGCGTATTTTTCAGCCTTCATGCCTTCGATCCACCTGGGGTTGAGATAGCGCGCGCGCATTTCCTGACCGATGAATTTACCGAGAGGCTCCATGGCAATCTGCCCCAGGGTGCGCTGGTCGGCGATCAGGGTGCGGGGGGCCTGGCCGGACAATTTGCGGATAGCCATGGACAGGCCGCCCAGATACATATACATGTCGTCATTGTCCATGACTCCATAGACGCTGGAGGAGACGGAATGCCAAGCCACCTGGGCCTCCCGCAGATTGGCGTCCAGGCTGGCCCGGGCCGGCGCGCCCCAGAAATCCCCGCCATAGGCGAAGCCCGTGTGAGTGCGATAGACATCAGCGATGGCCTCATCATTCTCCCACAGGCCGGAGGCGGAGGTCAGTTCCTCAACCCGGTTGCCGTAAGCGCCGGGAGCTTCTGAAAATATCCTGGCTCGGGAAAAACGGCCGGCCTCTTCTTCGCTCAGACCTGACTCAAGCAAAGTTTTTTTGATGCGGCCGTCATTGCGGCTGATAAAATTCTCCAGATCATCCTGAGCGGCAGCCTGGCGAATAGCCGCGTCCAGAAAGATGATTTTGTCCGGGAAAAGGTCGCGGTAAAGGCCGGAAGCGTTGATGGCCACATCAATGCGCGGGCGCCCCAGCCGGGCGGCCGGAATGGGCCGAGTGCCTATGACCTGGCCGCCAGGGTTCCAAACCGGCTCCACCCCAATTAAGGCCAGGATGGTTGATTCGTTCAAGCCCTCGTTGCGCAGGGTCTCCACCGCCCAAAGCACCACCGCCACTTTTTCCGGGTAACGCCCTTTTTCCTCGATGTATTGATCAATGATTTTTTGAGCCGCTTCCTGGCCCAGCTTCCAGGCCGCCGGAGTCGGCAGACGATTCGGGGAAATACCATAAAAATTGCGCCCGGTGGGAATGGCCGCCGGGTTGCGCACCGGGTCGTTGCCCTCCGCCGGCTGGACATATCCGCCCTCCAGAGCCTTGAGCATCGCGGCCGTCTCGGCCGGGCCGGAGCGTTTCAAATCGGCGGAGATGTCGCCGGATTTTAAAGTCTTATTCTGCTTTAAAATGGCGCCGGCGGTCGCGGTCAGGGCCTCGCCCTCCGGCGAGCGGCCGAAGGTGTGCAGACCGTAAGGGATATACCCGGTTTCAAGGTATTCTAGATAAATGTCCAGGGTCTGCACATCTTCCGGGCCGTTGATGCCGGTCAGTTCCAGCTCTTTAATCAGCCCCAGCTCCAGAGCCTGAGCGCGAATTTGAGCCAGATAAGTTTCCGCAGTCGGGGCATCGACCGCCCGGGCCGCCTCATACCTGGCCACGACTTCGGCCAGCTCTTTGTATTCATGGTAGCCCTCGGCCGCGATCAGGGCCGGGGTCAGATGGTCTATCACCACGCCGCGCCCCCGGCGCTTGGCCTGAATACCCTCGCCCACATCATCGACGATATAGGGATAAATGTTGGGAATGTCGGTAATCATAACCTCCGGCGGGCAGGATGCCGACAGCCCGGCCTGTTTGCCGGGCAGCCACTCATAGGTGGCGTGGGTGCCCAGATGAATCATGGCGTCGACCTGGAAGCCGCGCTGGAGCCAGAGATAAACGGCGATATATTGGTGATGGGGATACAGCACCGGATCATGATAAAGTTTCATGGGGTCGTCGGTCACGCCCCGGGCCGCCTCCGGTAGCAAAACCAGATGGCCGGCCCTAACCAGGGGAATAATAATGCGACCGTCCCGGATCATCAGGTCGCTGTCTTCGGGGCGCCCCCACTGGGCCATAACTTTTTGCTGAAAGTCTTCCGGCAGTTCGGCGAACCATTTTTTGTATTCGTCAACGGGCAGTTCCAGGGTCTGGCCGGACTTGATCAGGGCGTCCAGCTCCCCTGGAGCCCAGGAGCCGATGTTGCGGCCCCCGCGCAGCACCAGACCCTTGATCTCGTCTTCATTCAAAGACAACCCTTCCGGAATCTGATAGCCAGCTTCTTTCATTCGGGCCACTATTTCCTCCAGGCTGCGGAAGACGTTGAGATAGCTGGCCCCGATGTTCTGCTTGCCCTGGCTGTTGTTGTAATAGAGAATGGCCACTTTTTTATCCTGATTGGGCTTTTGCTGGAGTTTTATCCAGTTGTGCAGGCGGGGAATGATGCGTTCCGTCAGACCCGGAATCAGCTCATAATGATAAACCCGGCCGCCGCCGGCGGCTTTATCCTCCACTTTGCCCATCAAAACAATGGGCTCAATGACCCCGGACATTTCCGGGGTGGCCATCGTCCAGATCACATCCAGGGGGCTGATGCCCTGCTCGCTGGCCCGCCACTGGTCGATGGTCAGGGAGTAGAGGTTAACGGCGTTGAAAATGGGGACGCCAAGGTCTTCAATGCTTCGCCGCAGGTCATCATTGATCGCCAGATAGAATTTGAGGGCAAAGGACAAAACGGCCGCGACTCTGGGCTTCCGCCTGGCGTCAAGAAAAAACGAGTCAATGACCACCTGATCCCGGCCGAAAGCCGGCAGCACATTAAAGCCGCCGCTTTCCAGTTTCTTTATCAAGGCGTCAAAAGCTTCCCGCTGACCTTCCACCAGGGAGCCGGAAAAAAACATCAGGCCCAGCCAGGGCCGGGTTTGGTCATGGCCGGGCCTGGCCCCGGCCCATTTCAGGTATTCCTCCGCCGAAGCGAACAGTTGAGGGGCCTCGGGATGATAGAGGCCGTCCTGGGGGACAACTTTCACCGGGTCATAGCTGAGGCCGGGATCCAAAACCAGGCTCGCGGCCCGCCGCACCATATTCTGGATATTCTGGCGATCCAGATTGCCGAAATAGGCCGCCAGCTCCGGGTTAAAATTGAAGCCCCTGGCCGCCAGGCCGGAATCGTCTTTTGAGCCGCGCAAAGCGAAGACGGAGCGGCCCTTCAGCAAATCGCGCTCCACCACATATTGAGACAGCTTGTCGTCCATAACATCCACCAAAATGATCGCGCTACCCGCCAGAAATCTGGCGGATTCTTCATCCTGCAGGTCTTCCAGGCAGAAAACTCTGGCCTGAATATCCGGCGAAAGGGTCAGGCCGTCCACGGCCTGGTGGCTCAAATAGCTGTCCGAGTCAATTATTAACAGCGAAATATTCTGGCCGGCCAGAGCTGGGCCCAGGCCCCAGGTCAAGGTCAAGCCCCAGATAGCCAAAGCCGCCTGAAAAATTTTAAGCATATTACCCTCACTCTTGGCTGTCGTCCGGCATATAAACCATGCTGCCGTCTTCCAGTTGATAGGCCACCCCCAGGCGGGTGCCCCGGCCCTCGGCCTCTGATTTGGAGATTTTGACCGCCTCAATCTTGGAGGCTTTTTTGGTGATGACCGTCATCTCGCCATCGGCCGACTGTTTCATCACCGTGATCTGGCTGTCTTTATCCAGCATATCCGCCAGCCCCAAGGCCGATAGAAAACTTATCAGCACGGCCACGATGAACACCAGAAAAATGTCGATAAGGTTGATCACCGCGTTCATGGGGTCATCGGCTTCGGGCAGGCCGGAAGCCGAGCCGCCGAATCTGCGCTGGCACCCGCGTCTCATGATTCCGGCCCCAACTTTTGGGCGGCGCGGCTTTCCATGACCAGCTCTAAAACTTCCAGGTCGCTTTCCAGCCAGCGGGCCCGAATGGTATAGAGCACAAAAGCGGCCACCCCCACAGCCAGGCCGACAATAGTGGTCGTGAAAGCCACCACCAGGTCAGAGGACAGGCGGCTCATGTCGCCCTGGCTCAAGGAAGCCAGGCCGGTGCTCATGGGAATCAGCGTGCCGATGAGGCCGACGGCCGGCCCCATCCGGGCCATAATGCGGAGCGGATCCAGTCTTTTTTGAAACCGGCGGCGAGTGCTTTGCCACAAATTTTCCACATCGGCCCAGGTGGCACCCGGCTGTTCCAGAAGAACCTGGAGCCGCTCCAGGGCTTCGCCCATAAAGTGGCTCAAGTGCTTGCGGCCCTGAAGAATGGCCGGCCAGTCGGCCTGATCCGGAACCTTGAGCCGGGCCCGCTCGGCCCACTCGGCCAGGAAAGATCCAATGTTGATAATCAGATAGATTAAAGCGCCCAGCAGGATGGCCAGGGCCGGATAGAAAAGGGATGAGGAGATGAGATAAAGAATTGATTGCAGCAGAGCCCCGAAATCCATATTAATGCTTCCCCTGGTTGATTGGCGCTTTTTTCAGACGATGTCTGGTCAAAATAAATCCGGTCAAACCCAGCAGCACCGCCAGGGCCATGGTCAGGCCCCCGATGAGAGGTTCGCCGTCGCCTTGTTTTTCAGCCCCATAGGCGGCCAGGCGATATATTTTGCTGATCTCGGCGAATTGAGGCATGATTAAAGCGGACAGCATAAAATAGGAGGCCATGACCAGCATGGCCAGGCCCAGGGTATGCTCCAGTGAGCCGCCGATTGATTTTCCCAAAATCAGGGAGAGGCCGGCGGTGCCGGCAATAGCCGTGAAGGCGGCCCAAAGGGCCGCCGTGGCCAGGGGGGCGTCATCGGGGAAGTACATCACCAGACAGGCGGTGGACATCAACACCACGCTCAGGCAGACCGGGCAGGGAATGACCAGGGCCAGCCAGCCCCAGCTGGGGCGGGCCTCGCAGGCCCAATCTTCAACTGCCTTTGACCGCAGCAGAATGAAGCCCCACAAAAACAACATCAGGGCCACCAGCCAATGGAGGGCCATCCCGCCTTGCCACAGGGGTTGGAAAAGGTCAGAGTGGGCCAGGATATTGAGGCGAGAAACCAGGGCTAAGAGCCCGGCGAACAAAACGGCGTAAAGGCCGAAAACCGCCAGGGTGACCGCCAGTCTTTGGCCCGGCGGCCGCTTCGTCCACAAATAGGCCCAGCCCAGGCCGGTTTTGACGGCAAAGGCCCCCAGCGAAATCACCAGACCCAGCCAGAGTGTTTTCAGTTCCATACAAAAATCCTTGACAGCCGCCGCCGCCCCGGAACACAGAGGAGCGGCGTTCCGGGGCTGTGTGGGTTGTGGTTGAGGCTGATAGTGGATTACATGTAGTCGTACTTCAAGCCCAGATAAAAATTGCGGCCAGGGCCTGGGTAGTCGAGATACATTTCATTCCGGCTGTCGAACATGTTGTTGATTTCCCCTCGCAGACTTAAAATGCCTTTATCGCCAAAGTCGAAGAGGGTTTTTTCCAGACTCAAATCAACTACCGTGACGGAATCAATTTCGGTATAAACGCCGGCGCCGTAAGGAGATGCAGCGCTGGCTCTATAGTCCGGCGTGTAGGCCCCCGTAAAATAAGAAGCGTTCAGGGTGCTGCGGAAACCCCAGTCGGGATGGCTGAAAGTCACCCCATAGGCAACTGAAAATTCGGGCGCAAGAGGTAGCTTGTCACTTTTATAGGCAAGTACAGTAGCCGGGTCTTTGTTTTCTCTGTCAATCATATAGGTCAAACTGGCATAGGGGCGAAGTTCAAAAGGCTGGTTAAAGGCCGCTCCAAAATCCACTCCGCCTGATAATTCCAGCCCGGACAGCAAGGCCGCATCAATGTTCCGGTATTGATGAGTGTTGGGCGCAACCGTGAAGTCTTTAATCATGTTTTTATAGTCGGTGTGGAAATAGGTCAGGCCGGCCTCCCAGAAATGCCCCGACAAATCAGCGCCGAGCTCAAAAGTCTTGGTTTTTTCCGGTTTGAGCCCGGAGTTGCCCAGCCAAATATAGTTATTTCCGCTACCCCCGGCCAACTGGGCTGGGGTGGCCATCATAAAGCCTTCGGCGTAGTTGACTCTTAGCTTAAGCCAGTCGGTCGGTAATACAGCTATACCGACAGAAGGGGCGAAGTTGTTGTCAGCGCTTTCTGGTATGGCAGCTGTGAATCCCTCGGGGTTGGCATCAGCGGAAACTTTATAGTTATCATACCGTCCGCCGGCGGAAATGATAACCATATCATCAAGGAGACGCAGTTTACCCGAAAAATATCCGGCGGTGTCTTTGTATTTGGCATTGGGCGCCCATGAATACCCATGTTGATCAATGTCGTAATTCGCATAGTCAAAACCGAGGATCATCGAGAAAAGACCAGTGTCGTCATAGCCTATATGCGCCGTGGCCGTTTTAATGTCGGCGTCTCGCTTATTGTGGGATGGCCCATAACCAGAAGCAGGGCCTTTTGCAAGATCGCTTTTCTTGGTGTCCGTGCCGAAACCGTAACTGGCCCCCCATTTGAAAGCATTATCCTCGGTGGCCCCTTCATAGACAAGCGCCAGGTTTTTGTTTTCAATCGTATAATCGGTGTATGATTGTGGGTCGTCTTTCTCGGGTTGCGTCCACCAATATTTGAGAGTTGACCACGAATTACTACCAGACCTCTTGGCTCGCGAATAAGCGAAATCAAGGCCTATGCGATGCTTTTCATTGAAGGTATAGCCCATGACTACATTGGAGAAAAGATCGCTGTCAATTTCAGTGCCATAATAGCGGTCGCCGCCCTTAATATCGTAATCATCGCGTCCCCTTTCGGTGAGGCCCAGGGCGATATCAAAACCATTTTTGGCCGTACTGAAACCAAGAGATTCTTTACGCCCATCGTAGCTGCTCAGGCCCGCCTCCATCGAAAACTTGGTATCTTCAGTGCCTCTTTTGGTGATGATATTCACCACTCCGCCCATGGCTGAAGGCCCATATTGCACGGCCGAAGGACCTCGGATAATTTCAATTCGCTGAATGTTAGCCAGCCCGAGGGATTTGACATTGGTAATGCCAATACGCCGCCCATTCAGCAGAACCAGCACCTGGTTGCCCACTTCGCCATCGTTGTTTAGTTTTTGCCTCATGCCGCGAACTTGCACAAATGAATCAGAACCTTGATCCTGGATAAAAAATCCGTTTTGACTCAGCAGTTCCGACATGGTATTAGCCGTGGATTTTTTGATGTCTTTCTCGTCAATCACTGTAACGCTACTAGTAACCTCACGCAAAGTTTCCTCTGAACGGGTAGCCGTAACCACCACTGTGTCGAGGGTCATGCTGGTCGTTTTTTGATCCTGGGCCCAGATGGCCGGAGGAGCGGCCAAAATTGCGCCAATACCCAATACGCTTGTTCGTAACCAGTTTCCAGACATAATTCTCTCATTTCTCATTGTCGTTGTTTGGCCAAATGGCCGGTTGTCTTCTTCATAAGGCCATAAAAAAACCCGGAACACTTGAAAGTGATCCGGGAGCCCATTTTCCTTGATCTAGATAAAACATCGGCCAGCCTTAAAAACCCCAAGGCAAGGTTCCGACAAAATAAATTCAGGCAGGTCTTCTGGCTCATCCACTTTTTCGCGCCTTCCCATCTATCGACAGTGGCGTTAAGTGCGAAAAAGGCCTCCCGCCTTAGCGGAAGCTGGATTTACAGTGATGGGTTCGCTCCCGACTTTAACGGGATTCCCTATTCTCTCCGATATACCGGAGCACCTGAATTCTTTAATTCTCTATTTTATTTTATCGATTACGATTATTTTGTCAAGCACAAAAACCGACCCACCGGCCCCTGGCCTTTGGGGGGTCTATTTTTTGCTGTGGACAACCGGAGCAAAGAATATTATGATAACTCCAGCCGCTGATTGGTTATGAGGGTGGGACTAATTTGGATCTGAGTATTTTTTGGGCCGACAAAGTCAGCTACGCCATGGCTCTGACCGCCGGCCTGGTCTCGTTTTTTAGTCCCTGCGTCCTGCCCCTGATTCCCGCCTGGCTGACCCTGGTAACCGGGCTGAGTTTTGACGAGTTGCACGGCCGGGGCTGGAAATGTTCGGGCCGGATGTTCATCGCCACCCTGCTGTTTGTCCTGGGGTTCAGCCTGGTGTTTTGCGCTTTGGGGGCGGCGGCCGGCCAGCTCGGGGAGTTTTTAATCAATTACCGCCGGGGCCTGAGCTATGCGGCCGGCGCTTTCATGATCTTTTTCGGCCTTTACCTGGCCGGGGCCATGGCCCCGGCCTTTATGGCCCGGGAAAAGCGGGTTGATCTCAGCCGCCGCCCCCTGGGGCTGGCCGGGGCCTTTGTGGTGGGCCTGGGTTTCGCCGCCGGCTGGACCCCCTGCGTGGGCCCGATTCTGGGCTCCATCCTGCCCCTGGCCGCTTCAGAGCAGTCGGCCTGGGCCGGTTTAAAGCTCCTGGCCGTCTACTCTCTGGGCTTTGCCCTGCCCTTCCTGGCTCTCTCCCTGGCCTGGGGGCCGCTCTGGGCCGGCCTGGCCCGGTGGCGGCCGGTAGCCCGCTGGTCGAGCCGGGTGCTGGGCGGCTTTTTGATTTTTTTAGGCCTTCTGGTCTTTTGCGGCCGGCTCAATCTCCTGGCCCCTGACCTGACCCACTAATTCTAATGAAGTGAAGTGTATTTTGAAACCTAAAATTATTATCCTGGCCCTCGCTTTTCTTCTAGCCCTGACGACCGTTTCCGCCCAGGCCGCCGGGCTGGATTTTAAAAAATATGACGAGGCCGTCAAAGAGGCCACCCAGGATCACAAGCTGGTCATGATTTTCTTCTGGGCCAAATGGTGCCGCTACTGCGCCCAGATACGCCAGGAAGTCTTTGAGAATAACGAGAAAGTCAAAGCAACCTTTGACCGGCATTTTGTGGGGGTTTCGGTGGATATAGAAAACGACCCGGATAACATCTCGGCCAAATACAAGCCCCAGGCCCTGCCGACTCTGGCCTTCATCCGGCCTGACGGCGATGTTCTGGGCATCCTGCCCGGCGCTCCGGACGTTGAAACTTTCATTCAGGTCATTGAGTATGTTCACGCTGAAGCTGAGAAACCTCAGACGGAGAAATAAATCCTGCTTTTTCTGGAGTTGAACGCCTTATGAATCGCTTACGGTTTTCGCCAGCCGATTTAGCCCGCCTGACCCTGCTGGTCTCGCTGACCCTGGTTTTGTCCGCCTGCGCCAAAGTGCCGGGCACGGGCCGCAGCCAGTTGAGCCTGGTCAGCGACAGCGAGCTCAACACCATGGCCACCTCCCAATACCAGGAGATTATCCAAAAAGGCCCCCTGTCCGCCAGTCAAAAGGACACCGAACTGATTCAAAGGGTGGGTGCCAAAATCAGGCAGGCCGCCGAAACCTATCTCCGGGAAAACGGGCTGAGCCAGGAAATCCCGTCCTACCGCTGGGAATTCAATTTGATTGATTCCAGTGAAGTCAACGCTTTCTGCATGCCCGGGGGCAAAGTGGCCTTTTACGCCGGCATCCTGCCCTACTGCCAGGGCGAAAACGGGGTGGCGGTCATTATGGGCCACGAGGTGGCTCACGCCATTGCCCACCACAGCCGGGAGCGCTCCAGTCAGCAGCTCGTGACTGAGCTGGGGGGCTCGGCCCTGAGTCTGGGCCTGGGTCTCGGCGGGGCCTCGGAGCTGACCTCGGATGTGGCCATGGCCGCCTACGGCCTGGGCAGCCAGGTGGGCATTATCCTGCCCTATTCCCGGGCCCACGAAAGCGAGGCCGACCGCATCGGCCTGTCGCTGATGGCCATGGCCGGCTACGACCCCCGGGGAGCCATTGGCTTCTGGGAACGCATGGCCGCCGGTTCAGGCCAGGGCGGGTCAGATTTCCTGTCCACCCACCCCTCGGATCAGAAGCGAATCAGCGACCTCAACAGGTATTTGCCGGAAGCTGAAGCGCGCTACCAGAGCTCGGCCAGATAGCCGCCAGCCTGGCTCTCTCATCCCAACCCGCCCCTGACCCGGGCGGGTTTACTTTGGCCAAATTGAGTCAACTTTTATATGACAATGAAGCATCAAATGACATCTTTACTGCTCTATTTATTATAATTTAGTATAATAAACAAGCATTTATAACCAATTGCATGGCCGTTGAAACTTGAAATCTTGACCATTTATAGGTAATATAGGCTCGGGCTCTCAAGGGGCTTTTCTCTACAAGGGGCTTTTAAAGAGGAGTTTTACCTATGTCTGGTTTCAAGTTGGGGCTGAGCCTTGTGGGCTTGGCGGTTATTGTTCTATTGCCCGGGTGCGCCGACAGCGCCAGGACTAAAGTTTCCAAGCCGCCGCTGGCTCAGAGCCCCAGCCCCCAGACTATTTTTGGCGAAGCCACCCTCCTGCCCCAGGGCGACCCCACGGCCCCCCTGGAAGTCCCGGTGGCCCCCGGTCGGGCCTTGACCCTGGATGAATGCCTGGCCCTGGCCAAGCGGGTCAGTCCCGCCCTCGACAGCGCCGACCAGAGCCAGAGGGGGGCCCTCTGGACCCGCTGGGAAGCCATCACCGCCTTCCTGCCCACCGCCTCCACGGCCTATAGTGCCACCAAATATGATGATCTGGCCTCTACCGGCGGCCACGCCGCCTTGCCCAACGCTCAGAGGCTCACCCAGTATGTCTGGCAGACCCAGGTGGCCCAGCCGATTTTCACCGGCGGCCGCAACCGGGCCAACTACCTGCTGGCCCAATTGGGCGTTTCGGCCGCTGAGATTCAGAAAGTGCAGGTTCGGGAAGACCTGATGCTGGCGGTCAAACAGGCCTATTACAGCATCCTGGCCACGGAGAAGGCCCTGGAGGTGGCCAAGACGGCGGTGGTCAACCTGGAAAGCCATCTGAATGTGGCCCAGAATTTCTTTGACGTGGGCATGGTGCCCAAAAACCAGGTGCTGGAAGCGGAAGTGGAGCTGGCCCAGGCTGTCCAGAATCAGACCAATCTGGCCCGGGATCTGACCGTGGCCCGCACCAGGATGAACATCCTCCTGCGTCAGCCGGTGGAAAACCTCCTGGCGGTGGTGGACACGCTGAAATTCACCCCCTTCCCCCTGTCCATGGATCAATGCCTGCAGACCAGCCTGGCCGAGAGCCCGGAAATACAGCTGGGGCGCAACCAGGTGGAGGTCTCGGCCAAAAATGTCGATGTGGCCAGATCCGGCTACTACCCCCAGGTTGGTCTGACTTACACCAGCAACTCCATGGGCGACACGGCCAAGGCCCACGGCGGCTGGTCCACCAACGACGCCAGCTGGAATGTGGCCGCCGTGGCCTCGTTTAACTTCTGGGAGTGGGGCCGCACCAAGGCCCAGGTGGAAAAGAGCAAAGTTGATTTGAACCGGGCGGTCAACAATCTGACCGGTCTGGAAGACAACACCAAGCTGGAGGTCACCAGCAACTACCAGAACCTCCTGTCCGCCGGCAAAAATATTGACGTCTCGGCCAAGGCCGTGGTCTCGGCCACTGAGGATCTGCGCATGGTCAAGGAGCGCTACCTGGAGCAGGTGGCCACCAACACCGAAGTCCTGGACGCCCAGACCCGCTACTCCAACGCCCAGTATGACCACTATCAGGCCCTCTACAACTATAACCTGGCCTGGGCCACTCTGGAGCGCTCCCTGGGCCGTCAGGTCTTGCCTTCCGGCCTGGTCGCCGCCCAAAATGATCGTTAAGACCTTTCTGGTCAACGCTTTTTCGGATGGGCTGTTCTCCGGGGGCCAGGCCGGGGTGGTCATTTTGCGCCACCTGGGCCAGGAAGTCTATCTGCAGGCCCTGGCCGAGGAACTGGGCTGGCCGGTGACCTCCTATGTCCTGCCCCACGATGACCATTTCATGGTTCGCTACTTCACCCCGGGGGGTGAAATAGACCGGGCCGACTACGCCGCCCTGGCCACCGGGCATATTCTCTACGGAATCGGGCTGGCCCCGGCTTCGCAACCGCTCACCCTCCTGGGCCGGGGCGGCCGGAGCCTTGTTTCCCGGGATCTGCTCACCCCGGCCAGACTGGCCCTGAACCTGGGCCGGGCCGGAATGACCAGGCCGCCGGCCGAGCCTGACCTGAAGCTGGCGGAAACTCTGGGGCTGCCTCCGGCCGAAGTCCTGAGCGTGGCCCAGACCAGCCGGCTGACCATGATTTGCTGCCGCAACCTGGCGGATCTCGACTTAATCAAGGCCGCCCCGGTTACGCGACTGGTGCTCAGCGCGGCCATGGACATACCCGGCGGCCACGGCTACGCGGCCCGCTGCTTCACCCCGGCCGGAGAATTGAAACGGTTCCCCCTGGAGTTGGATATGCACGCCCGCCTGGCCCCCTTCTGGGCGGCCAGGCTGGGAGCGAGCCGGCTGGAAATTCACCATCTGGCGGCCAGGCCCGGCCTTTTATGGGCCGAGGCCCCCCCCGGCGGAAGCGAGGGCGAGGTGCTGGTTTCCGGGTATCTGAAGACCATCGTCAAGGGCGAGCCGGTGCTGGAGGAACTGACTCACGACTCGTCGCCCGAGCTGAGCGGTTTTTAAAAGGGCATCTCGTCTTCGGTCGGCCCCGGGCCTAAATCACTGCTGAAGGGGTCATCATCCGGGGGAGCGGGACTTGGCGGAGGCGGGGCTTTGCGGGGCGGCGACGGGGCGGCCTCCCGGCGGGGCGGGGCCGGGGTATAATCCTCGCCGCCCTGATCGCGGCGGCTGCCGAGCAGAGTCAGATTGTTGGTTAAAACCTCGGTTATCGTCCTGTCCTGGCCGTCTTTGTCCTGATATTTACGGGTCTGAAGGCGGCCCTCAATATAGACCGGCCGGCCCTTGGCCAAATATTCGCCGGCTATTTCAGCGGTCCGGTCAAAGCAGACGATATTAAACCACTCGGTCTGCTCTTCGCCGCTCCGCTTCTCACTGACGGCCAGGCTGAAACGGCAGACGGCCTTGCCCGACCCCTGAGAGTATTTCACCTCCGGATCCTTGCCCAGATTGCCGATCAGAATGACCCTGTTTACTCCGGCCATACCTATTCCTCCTCATTAAATATTTTAAATCAAACGATATTATCAACCACCACCGGATTGTAGTGGGGGGTGTAATTGGCTTTCCCGGAAATGGTGTAATTGAAGGAAAGGCAATCATAGGGGTGAGCCGCCGCCTGATTCTGAGCCAGGGCGCTGTAATTCTGGCGGGGCAGATCCGCATAGCGCTTGTTTTCCGGGCGGGGGTTATGCACATCCCGCCAGGCCACCTGGGGCACCTCGTGAGTCGTGCGCCGCACCGCCCCGGTGGCGTTGTGGGTGATGGCCTCGGCCTCGGCCCGGGTAATAATCTGGGGGATATTGGTCTGCTCGTGGCGCAGATTCATGTTGGAGCGGGCTTCGGCCCAGACCGAGGGCAGACTCCCCTTGTCGATCTGACTCATAATAGCTGACTCATAATAGCTGACTCCCCTTAAAAAGCTATTATACTCCAATCCAGGCCCAGATAAAATAGATAATAAAGCCCAGCCCCATCATAAACTTAAAGAGGCTGCCGGCCAGAAAGCCCACCAGAGCCCCGGCCCCGGAGACCAGCGAATCTTTGACTTCCCGTTTCTCCCAGATCATCTCGGCGGCCGCGGCTCCGAAAAAAGTGCCTAAAATGAGCCCCGGCAGACTGAAGATGATCAGCCCGGAAACGGCCCCGACAAAGGAACCGATCATGCCCGCCCGGCTGGCCCCGAATTTTTTGGCCCCCATGACCCCGGCCAGTTGATCCACGGCCAGACTCAGAACCGCCAGGAAACCGGTGACGGCCAGGGCGCCCAGACCATAAGCGACCCAGCCGCTGTAAAGCCCATAGCCGAGGAAGCCGGCCCAGATAATAGGCAACCCCGGTAAAACCGGCAGGATAGTGCCGGCCAGACCAGCCAGCATCACCAGCAGACAAATGACCCAAACAACGATATCCATAGGCGGCCTCAAAAAAGATTCTTGACGATTACTAAAAAGCTGGCTAAACTAAATTTATATAGTATTATCACAAAAGGCCGACGGATGGCAAGACGGCGGCCGGCTAATTAAACTATAAAGAAGCATAAGGAGGTCAGGCCATGTCATCACTGTTAGCTCTGACTGACGCCAATTTTGAAGACGAAATAAAGAAGGCCGCTGTCCCGGTTCTGGTGGATTTCTGGGCGCCCTGGTGCGGCCCCTGCAAGGCGGTGGCCCCGATCCTGGAGGAGTTGGCCGCTGAATATCAGGGCCGGCTGATTATCGCCAAAGTGAATGTCGATGAAAACCAGGCCACCCCGGCCCGCTTCGGGGTGCGCTCCATTCCCAATATGGTCATCTTCAAAAATGGCGGCGAAGCCGGGCGCATTATCGGCTCACGCCCCAAAAGCGACCTCAAGGCCGCGATTGAGCCCCTGCTATAAGGAATAAATTATGTATCTTGTCCGCCCCCTGGGGCTGACGGTGGTTCTGGCCCTGATGCTCTGCCCGCTGACCGGGTGCGGCGGCAACACCTTTGGCGGGACTTTCAACAAGTGGTTTGGCCTCCAGTCCTCCAGCGATCTGGATCTGGGTGAAGATGCCCCCCAGGCCCTGGCCCGCCAGGCTCAGGAACTCATGGACGCCGATGATTACAAGGGGGCGGCCGTCCTGTGGCAGCAGCTCAAAGACCAGTACCCCTACAGCCAATACGCGGCCCTGGGCGAGCTGAAAGTCGGCGATGCCCACTATCTGCAGGAAAAATACATCGAAGCTCTCGGGGCCTATGAGGATTTCGAGCGGCTGCACCCGGACAACGACGCCGTGCCCTACGCCATTTATCAGCAGGGCATGTGCTATTATATGCAGATGCACGGCATTGACCGCGACCAGACCCCGACTATCCAGACTATTCAGACCCTGGCCCGGCTGGTGGAAATGTATCCGGGCAGTCAATACGCTTCCATGGCCCAGGCCCGCATTTCCGAGGCCCAGAACAATCTGGCCGGGCATGAATTTTATGTCGGGGAGTTTTACTACAAGCGCAAGGATTATGAAGCGGCCATGAACCGCTTTCTGGGGCTGTTGCAATATTACCCCGACTCGGGCTATCACCAGCGGGCCTTGAACTACATCTCCTCCTACAAACAACTGGTGGCTGACGGCCTGGTGGAAGAAAATGGCAACCAGCGCGACCGGAACTTCGATTCGCCCTTCCTCTCCGAGACCACCTCGCCCGACTCCAAGCTGTGAGCCAACAGGGTGATCCAGCGGTCAGTGCGCACCTGATCAATGAGGGTCAGGCCGGTGGCCAGGAGTTTGGGCCTGAACTCATCGCCTTCAGCGGCCAGTATCCCGGAAATGATGATGAACCGGCGGTTCTGGAAAGCCCCCAGGGCCAGGAGTTCCTCCTGCAGAGCCAGATGGAGATTGGACAGGAGAAGATCGGCCGGGTGACGGGCGAAATCCTGGGCCCGGCCCCGCTGAAACTGAACCCTGGTCTCCAGGCGATTCCGGGCCAGATTTTTGCCGGCCGCAGCCACGGCCAAATGACTGTTATCAATCCCCAGCACCTTTTGCAGGCCCCAGCGGGCTCCGGCCAGCGACAGCACTCCTGTGCCGGTGCCCAGATCCAGTGCTGTGGCCGGCGGCTGCGGCCAGCGGCAGGCCCGGGCCAGAAATTCCAGACATGACCGGGTGGTGGGGTGACCGCCGAAGCCAAAGGCCAGGCCTGGATCAATAATCAGCTGCGGCTCAGCCCCCGGGACAGCCTGGCTGGCGATGGTCAGCCCGGCTACGGTGAAGGGGGGGGCGCCGGCTCCGTCCTGCCACTGGGCGTAGGTCAGATGGTGGACATGTTTGAGATCCAAGTCCGGGTGCTGATAGAGGAACTCGTCGGCCGACTCGCCGGGCTGGCCGGCAAAAAAGATAAAGGCAAAGTCAGTCTCCCAGTGGAGGCCGGCCAATTCCGGGCCCAGCCGGGCCAGGGTCTCGGGCTGGTCAAACAGGTCGAAGGCCTGCTCGCTGACCGCCCTGATTTCGTAGATGGTCAAGGGTTGTTCGGGTCGCATATTTCGCTAACCAGTCCGTGCAGTTTTTTTCTTTGGCGAGGCGTCAGACAACCGGTTTGGTGGGCTTTGACCGCGCTGCGCTCGCCCAGGCCGGGCAGCTTGGCCAGCAGCCCGGGGGCGGTCTGAGCCAGGGGGAGGCGGCGGCCCAGGTTGAGATGGGTTAAAGCATTGGCGGCCAGCGATCCGCCATCCCCGATGGCCTGGCCGCCATCGGGGCGGTAGATGGCCGGGCCGGCCGGCAGCCGGGGCGGAGTGGTCTCCCGGATCGGGGCCGGGGCCAACAGGGCGGCCAGAGCCGGGCCGGCCACCAGGGCGGCCGCCAGTTGGTAGAGCCCCTGACGGCGTCGGCCAATCTCAGCCATGGCCATCCTCCGCCAAAATTTTCTCCGCCGCCCAGGCCAGGCCGCCCTGCCCGGCCGGGGGTATGGCCGGATAGAGGGCCAGCAGTTCCGGCCGGGCATCGCTGGTGACCAGGGCGCGGCCGGCCCAGGCCAGGAGATCGCCGTCATTGTAATCATTACCCAGAGCCACCGCCTGAGCGGGGGCCAGGCCCAGGCCCTTGGCTAAATCAGCGGCGGCCCGGCCTTTGGAGACCCCGGCCGGGAATATTTCCAGCCACAGGTGCTGGTCGCCAAAGGGGGAGGAGGAGCGCACCACCGAGAAGCCGGGGGCCCGGCTGGCGAAAACAGCCTCGGCCTGGTCGGCCTGGTCGGCCGGAACCATAATCAGCACCTGGCTGATGGTCTCGGCCGGGCCGTCCGCTAAAAATGAGTCAGACCAGGGGCTGGCCTGGACGGCGAATATCTCCAGGCGACGCTCAAAGCCCAGGGGCGCGGCCGCCGACCGGTAATAGTAAAAATGGTGATTGTCCGGCGGGGCGTGATAGGCGAAGAAGGCGTAGCCGAGGGAGCGGGCGGCCTGAAGAACCGCGACGGCCTCCGGGGGGGTGAAAACCCTGGCGGCCATCAGGGGGCCCGGCCCCATCGCCCCCCAGGCGCAGAGACCGGCACCGGAGGCGAAAATAAGGGCGTCCAGTTCCAGGCCCGGCGGCCAGGCCTTGACGAAACCAAACAGACTGCGCCCGGTGGCCACCACCCGGAACCAGCCGGCGGCCCCCAGACGTTTTAAAGCCGCCAGGTCGGCTGGGGCCACCGGATCCCGCCCCGGTTTGATGGTGCCGTCAAAATCAGTCAGCCAGAGCCCTTTCAAGGGGCTGGAAACCTGGTTCAAATTCCTTGCTCCACTTCAGCCTTTTATTAACCCGGACTTTATGATATTATATTCTGGAGAGATTGCCAAGCTAACTTTTTTTATTAATGAGGAAATATGATACCCCGTTATCAGCGTCAGGTTATGGCTGATTTATGGTCTTTGGAAAATCAATACGCGGCCTGGCTGAAAGTTGAGCTGGCCGTGGCCGAAGCCCAGGCTGAGATGGGTCTCATCCCTCCGGAGACCCCGGCCGCTGTCCGGGAAAAGGCGGTCATTGACGCGGCCCGCATCGCGGCTATTGAGGAAAATGTCCACCACGATGTCATCGCCTTTGTCACCTCCATTGAGGAGCAGGTCGGCCCGCCGGCCCGCTATTTTCACTATGGGCTCACTTCCTCCGATGTTCTGGACACGGCTCTGGCTCTGCGCCTGCTCCAGGCCCTGGATATCATTCTGGCCGATCTTGACCAGCTCTTGGAAACCCTTAAAACGAGAGCCCTGGAGTTCCAAAACACTCTGATTATCGGCCGCAGCCACGGCATTCACGCCGAGCCCACCACTTTCGGCCTGAAGCTGGCTCTTTTTTACGATGAATTCAGGCGCCACCGGGTTCGTCTGCTGGCCGCCCGCCGGACTATGGCGGTGGGCCAGTGTTCCGGGCCGGTGGGCAATTTTTCCGCCCCGGGCCTTTCCCCGGAGGTTGAGACCCGGGCTCTGGCCAAACTGGGCCTGATCCCGGCCCCGGTTTCCAGCCAGATTTTGCAGCGCGACCGCCACGGCGAATATTTCTCCGCCCTGGCCCTCCTGGCCTCCTCCCTGGAAAAGCTGGCCGTGGAGATTCGCCACCTGGCCCGCACCGAGGTGGGCGAGGTGGAGGAGCCTTTCGGCCCGGGCCAGAAGGGCTCTTCGGCCATGCCCCACAAAAAAAACCCCATCGGGGCTGAAAATATCAGCGGCCTGGCCCGGGTGGTGCGGGCCAACGCCCAGGCCGCCCTGGAAAATATCCCTCTGTGGCACGAGCGGGACATCAGCCACTCCTCGGTGGAGCGGATTATCGCCCCTGATTCCACCTCGCTGGCGGATTATATGCTGATCAGATTAAACCGCCTCCTGGCCGGGCTGGTGGTGCACCCGGAGCAGATGAGGAGCAATCTGGCCCTGACCGGGGGGCTCTACAATTCCCAGGAATTGCTTTTGAAATTGTGCGACCAGGGCCTGAGCCGGGTGGAGGCCTACGCCCTAGTCCAGAAAAACGCTCTCAAGGCCCGCCAGGACGGGCTTGATTTTAAAACCCTGATCCTGGGCGACCCCCAAGTGGCCGCCTGTCTGACCCCGGAAGAAATAGAGGCCATCTTCCGGCCCGACCGCTTCCTGGCCTCCGTGGCCGATATCTTTGGCCGCGTTTTCATTAAAGAAAATTGAGGTATAATCTTATGGCTGATCGCAAGTACGCTTTTGCCTGGTCTCTCATCGGCGATATCGCCAACGCCCGCCCCAACCTGGGCCCCACCCTGCGCCTGGAAGTTTACCGGCTGATGCAGTTCAGCTTTCGCGATATTCTGGAAAAGAGATACGGCTCGGACGAAGTCGATAAAATTTTCTACGAAGCGGGGGAACTGGCCGGGCGGGAGTTTTACGCCAACGCTCTGGAAGACCCCAAGCCGGACACCTTCAACAAGCTTATCGCCAAACTGCAGACCCTCCTGACCACTCTGGGCATCGGCATTCTGCGGGTGGAAGAGGCGGAGCTTGACAGTCTCAATTTTACCCTCACTGTTTCCGAGGATCTGGACTGTTCCGGCCTGCCGGAGCTGGGCTTTGAAATCTGCATTTACGATGAAGGTTTCCTGGCCGGCATTCTGCAGGCTTTCACCGGCCAGCCCTTTAAGGTCAAAGAGGTCGACTGCTGGTGCACCAGCGACCGCACCTGCCGCTTTGAAGCCAAGCCGCTCACGGCCTGACCTCAATAAATGGCTGAAACTGAGTCACCGCTGGTCGCCTTTTTGACCGGCCTGATCAGATCGCCCCAAAATCAGGAGGTGCCGCCGGAGTTGTCAGCGGTGGAAGGCTTGGAGCCGCTCTGCCAGGCCCTACTCGACTTGAAAGATGTGCTGGCCAGTTTTTCCAAAGGCGACTTCAGCAAAAAATATCGCCAGACCGGATCGCTGGCCGGCTATGTCAAAGCCCTGCAGAGCAATATCCGCCACCTGGCCTGGCAGTGCGTGGCGGTGGCCGATGGTGACCTGACCCAGCAGGTGGACTTCATGGGCGAGCTGTCCGAGGCTTTTAACCGCATGACCGCGAGTCTGGCCGCCAAACATGAGGAGATCCAGCAAAAGCAGGAACAACTGACCGAGCTGACCCGGAACCTGCAACAGGAGATCAAGAAAAAAGAGGAAATAGCCGACGCCCTGCGGGCCAGCGAGGAAATGTACCGCGAGCGCTCCCTGCACGACCCCATGACCGGGCTCTACAACCGGGCCTATTTCTTTGAATCGGCCGCCCGGGAAATGGACAGCATCAAACGCCAAACCAGCGGACGGGCCTGCATTGTCATGATGGATATTGACCATTTCAAAAGATTCAATGACACTTATGGCCACATCTGCGGCGATGCGGTCATTAAACTGGTGGCTTCCTCCGTCTCCGGCATTCTGCGCAAAAGCGATATTTTCGCCCGCTATGGCGGCGAGGAATTTGTCATCTTCCTGGCCAATGCCAACCTGGAAACCGGCTCGGCCATTGCCGAGCGCATCCGGGCCACGGTCGAGGCCCAACCCTCGCCGGCCCCGGGCGGTCAGGCGCCGGTGACCATCAGCGTTGGCCTTTGCTCGCTGACCAACGCCGGCGTTGATTCCTCGGCCAATTGCGACCAAATCCTGATGAACGCCCTGGCCGCAGCGGACGCGGCCCTGTATCAGGCCAAGGACAGCGGCCGCAACCGGGTCTGCGTGGCGGCCAAGGCCAGCCTATGAAAACCATAAACGCCCGGATAAAATACGGCGGCCAGATCCTGGCCTTTGACTGCGGCGACCTGGCCCCGGCTTTGGGCGACTGGGTGGTGGTCAAAAATGACGAGCAGACCTATCTGGCCCGGGTGGTCACCGCTCTGGTGATCTGGCCGGGGGAGCCCGCCGGCCAGGAGGGCGTCATCCTCAAAACGCGCCGGGTGCTGCGTCTGGCCACGGCGGCTGATCTGGCCCGGCAGGCTGAAAACGAGATCCGGGAGCGGGAGGCTTTTGACTACTGCCTGGATCGGCACCAGGCCCAGGGCCTGGAAATGAAGCTGGTGGCAGTGGAAGTGCTATTTGACAACTCCAAAACCATTTTTTATTACACGGCCGATGACCGAGTGGATTTCCGTCTGCTGGTCAGGGAACTGGTCAGCCGTTTTCGCACCCGCATTGAAATGCGTCAGATCGGCGTGCGCCACGAGGCGCGGATGCTCGGCGGCCTGGGCGGCTGCGGGCGAGGGTTTTGCTGCACCGGGTTTTTGGCCAATTTTGCGCCGGTTTCCGTTAAAATGGCCAAGGAACAAAACATCTCCCTGAACCCGTCTAAAATTTCCGGCGTCTGCGGCCGCCTGATGTGTTGCCTGGCTTTTGAGGGGTCCGGCCAGACTGAAACCCAGACTGAAACCCGGGCGGGGAATGACCCTTGACGGCGGCCGGTCTGAAAATAGCATATTCTGACCATACAGGTCTGCGGCGGAGGTTGGCGCGTGGCTCAAATTGACGCTTTTTTCAAGCTGATGTACGAGGTCGGAGCTTCGGATCTTCACTTGTCATCCGGCAATCAGCCCCTGATTCGTCTGCGGGGTTCCCTGGAGCGGATCAAGTATAAGGTTCTGGAAAGCGGGGATCTCAAGCGGATGCTCTATGAGATAGCCCCGGAGGAAAAGGTTAAAGTTTTCGAGGAATTCGGCGATGTGGACTTTGGCTATGAAATCCCGGGCATGTCGCGCTACCGGGCCAACTTCTGTAACCAGAAATGGGGCATCGGGGCGGTTTTCCGCTCCATCCCCACCACCATCCCTTCGGCCGAGGAACTGGGGCTACCTCCGGTTATCCTGAAACTGGCCTCCCTGCCCAAAGGACTGGTGCTGGTGACCGGCCCCACCGGCAGCGGCAAATCAAGCACCCTGGCCGCCATTGTGGATCAGGCCAACCGCACCCGCCGGGATCACATCATCACCATTGAAGACCCCATTGAATTCGTCCACCATTCCAAGGAATGCCTGGTTAACCACCGGGAACTGGGCACCCACACCCGGACCTACGCGGCCGCGCTCCGGGGCGCCCTGCGCGAAGACCCGGATATCATCATGGTCGGTGAAATGCGCGACCTGGACACCATCGCTCTGGCCATTGAAGCCTCCAACACCGGCCATCTGGTTTTCGGCACCCTGCACACCACCTCGGCGGCCAAAACCGTTGACCGCATCATTGAAATATTCCCGGCCAATATGCAGGGGCAGATCCGCTCATCACTGGCCGACGGCCTCCGGGGGGTCATTTCACAGGCCCTCTTCCGCCGCATTGACGTTAAAGGCCGCTGCGCGGCCATGGAGATTCTCCTGGCCACTTCAGCGGTGCGCAACCTGATCCGGGAATCCAAGACCTACCAGATCGGCACCGTCATCCAGACCGGGCGCAAGTTCGGGATGCAGTCCCTGGATGACGCCATTTTGGAACACATTCTGGCCGGCCGGATAGACCCCAACGAAGCCTATACTTTCTGCCAGGACAAGGGCAAATTCCGCCAGTATCTGACCCAGGCACCTGACGATTTCACCGATGTGTGAGCCCCGAGGTTATTTGTCAACATGATTCAGCCATCTCACCTAGAGTATATACTGCAGCGGATTCTGTCCACCTCCGACGGCATCTCCGACATCAACATCACCGAGGGGCACCCATTTCAGGCGGAGATTGACGGCCAACTGACCCCCATCTTCTTCGAGCCGGAAATCAACAGCCTCACGGCCTTTCAGACCGAGGCCATCGCCATCTCCCTGATTCGCTCCAACCGCCGGCTCCTCAGGCAGCTCCTCTCCACCGGCAGTTGCGATTTGTCCTACACCATCGCCGGCCGGGCCCGTTTCCGGGTGAATATTTTTTCCCAGCAGGGCAAATTCAGCGTGGTCATGCGCCTCCTGGAAAATCACATCAAGAGCCTGGAAGAGCTGAATATGCCCAAGCCCTTCTACCAGATGGCCGAGGAAAAAAACGGCATCATCTTTATCTCCGGCTCCACTTCCAGCGGCAAATCCACCACCCTGGCCGCCATCCTCGACGCCATCAATGAAAAAAAGGCCGTCCATGTCGTCACCCTGGAAGACCCGGTGGAATTCATGCACCCGCCCAAAATGGCCACTTTCAACCAGCGGGAGCTGGGCATAGATTTTCAGAACTTCGCTCAGGGCCTGCGGGCGGCCATGCGCCAGTCGCCCAAAGTCATCCTGATTGGCGAGGCCCGCGACCGGGAGACTCTTGAAATCGCCCTGGCCGCCGCCGAAACCGGCCACCTGGTTTTCGCCACCCTCCACGCCTCGGACGCCAGCTCCACCATTTCCCGCATCCTGGGCTTTTTTGAGCTGGACGAGGAAAGACAGATCCGCGTCCGCCTGGCCGGGGTGTTGCGCTGGGTGGTCACCCAGCGGCTCATGCCCCATATCGGCGGCGGCCGGGTGGCGGCCATGGAGATCATGGGCTCGACCCTGCTGATCAAGGATATCATCATCAACGGCGAGACCGAGGATAAAAACTTCTATAATGTGATCGCCAATATGCGGCCCATGGGCTTCCAGACCTTTGACCAGCATATTCTGGATCTTTATCACGACAAGCAGATATCCGAGGAAACGGCCAAGGTTTTCTGCACCAAAAAGAGCGTGGTCGGGCGGGGTCTGGACACCATCAAAGCTGAAGCCGGCGAAATTGAGGGGCTGGGCGACAAGCTGACCCTCGAATCAGAGAGCTGACCGAAAGGCGATTAGTCATGCAACTGGAATGTCAGGAATGTCATAAGGTTTTAAATCTGCCCGACAACAAGGTGCCTATCGGCCGGGCCTTCAGTTTTCACTGCCCCCACTGCAAGGCCAAAAATACCGCCCTGATCCCGGCCAACCCGGAATCAGCTCCGGCCCAGGCTGAAGTCGCGCCGCCCCAGGCACCGGATCAGACCCTGTTTCCCCAGCCCGGACCGCCGCCGGCCGGCCCGGTGGAGCATCCCGGCCCGGTCGGGCATCCCCAGGGCGTGCACGCCTCCGGCGGGCCGCCCCGCCCCAGAGACGACAGCGAAATGATGGATGACAGCAGCCTGTCGCTCCTGACCGGGTCTATAGACGACCGCCCCAAGGCCCTGGTCGTCTATGACGAAGAGGCCGTCTCGGCCGTGCTGGCCCAAAAGCTCGACGCCATCGGCTACTCGCCCTCGGTGGCCGTCAACCTCCGGGACGCAGCCAAACAGCTCAAGTTCGCCAACTTCAAAATTCTGATCATTCAGGAGGATTATTACGGGGCCACTTTAAGCGGCAATCATCTGCTGAGATCAGTGCAGTCCCTGGACGCCCATACCCGGCGCAACATGCTGGTGGTGCTGATCAGCCCGACCATGGCCACCCTGGATGACCTGCTGGCCTTCAGCCTGTCCTTTGACGCAGTGGTCAACTCATCCGAGCTGGGCTCCATTGAGCGCCTGCTCATGAGCATTATCGCCAGGGCCAAAAAATTCTATGTCACCTATAACGAGGTGCTGGCCGAGCTGGGCCTGGATTAATTTCAGGCGGCCATTAGTGGAGCCAGCCGCCGCCGGGCCGCTCCGGCCCCTGGATCGTCGGCCAGTCGCCGAAAACCGACAGACGGGCCAGCATATCCTGGAGCATCCGGCGGTTGTCGCTGGAGAGGTCTTCCGTTTCATTGACAATCTGGGCCAAAAGAGTCAGGGCCTCGTCCATGGCGCTGTTTATCTGGCGGCGCTGCTCAGCCAGTTTACGGGTAAAACTGCCCCGGGCCTCGCCTAAATAGGCCAGAATCTGGCGGGCGGCCAGGGCTTCCGGCCGGGTTTTCAGGCTTAAGGACGGGCCATCGAAGCCATCGGCCCCGGCCAGGCGGGCCACGATGTGGGAATAGCCCCTGAATTCCTCGTCGAGAATGCGGCGGGTATCGGTCTGGCGCTCCGGGGCCTCCACCGCCCGGTCAGCCAGAGCGTACATCCGGCCAATGACCTGATCCAGCTCGTCAAAGGCCTCGGTGGCCAGGCGGCAATCCTGAATCACTTCCGGCATCCAGGCCATTTCATCGGCCAGGTTTTCCAGAGAATCAATCACATCCAAAGGCTCGGTCATCAGGGTCAGGCCGGGCAATTCCCGGGCCAGGATGCGGGCGATCTGTTCATAGCGGTTCAGGTCAGGGCAAAAGTTGTCCTGGTTATTGATGGCGATCATGATTTGCTCCTTAGGGCCCCCTTTAATTGACGTTGCTGGCCAGAGTCAGGGCCGGCATTTCCGGCAGGGCGGCGTTGGGCTGGTGGTCGCCGTAGGCCGTCAGGACGGCGCCGTCCATGACCAGAGTGCGCGACAGCACCTGGCGGGCGCCGGCGATGCTGTATTTCTTTTCTTTCAACAGGCTCTTGATTTCCATAACCCGCCCGACGGCCTCCTCGTCATAGCGGCGCTGGCGCCCCTGAGTGCGCAACGGGCTGAAATAGCCGTCAAATTCACTTTCCCAGTAGCGCAGGGTGTGAATGGGGACGCCGGTCAGTTCGGAAACCTCTCCG
>JAISJK010000096.1 GCA_031261565.1 Candidatus Adiutrix sp.
GCGGTCAAGGGGGCTTTTGAGCGCTGGAAGGGCGACCAGGTGGGGGCCTTTGGCCGGGACGACCATCTGCACCGCGACCCCAAGGTCTGGGTGGCCGGGCTGGAATGGACGCCGGTGCCTATTCTGTCGGTCAGCGCTGACCAGCGCTATTCCGGGGGCCGCAGTGAGACCCAGATCGGCTTGACCTTCAATTACAACTTTGACATGCCCTGGGAGGATCAGCTATCCTCGGCCACGGTGGCTGAAATGAGGACGGTGCCGGGGTCAAGACATGACTTTGTGGATCGCCAGTATGATATGATTTTGGAGTATCAGGCCAAGGAAGGGGCCTATAACATCATCTATCAGGGTTTGGGCGGAACCAACATCCACCTGTTCCGGATAGCCGATTACTTTGGTAAGCCGGCGGTGAGCCGGGCGGTGGCCGTGGCCCTGAGCGGCGGGGCTTTGGTGGCCCTGACCGGGGCGGCCAGCGGAGTGTTGACCACCGATGATAGTGGCCTGATCCGGCTGGAGGTGGATCCCAATGGCCAGACCGGCACTACGACGGCCACTTTGACGGCGGGTAAGACCACCAAAGAATTTACCCTTGGTTTGACGGGTGGCCCACCTGCTAGCCCTCATTTGATTTTTACGCCGAGCAATGGGCCGACTTTCACCACTCCTGGCGCATCAGGCTACCAGAGCACGGCTTCAGTCAAGGTGGAATTCATTGACGACAAAGGCGTTACCCGGGCTATAACCGAGGCGGTGACCTGGACGGTGAAATCGATCAGCAACCCCTCGCCCGCCTGGTGGAGGCGCGGGGCAACCGCTCTGAACGGGTTGACCTGGGGTGATACGGCTGATGGTGGTAGTTGCTGGGGGGTAGCCACAGTCGACGGTGCGACTTGCACGGGTATTACTGGCGATGGTCACGGGGTGGAAGGAGCTGTTCCAACCGTAGCTGAGATACAATTGACGGATGTGGTCGGTTCGAGGTCAGTGATCCTGGAGGCTTCGGTGACCATTGATGGCGTTGTCTATACCGGGGAAGAGACTATCAGTTTCGGTGCCGGCCCCTTGTCGGTGTTCTCCAGCGCACCTGCGCTTGGCCATAAGTGGGCCAGGAGCGCGGGAACCCCCTGGACTACCGCTTATGGCGATTTTACAACTCTTATCGCTTCCAGCGCAACAGATTTTCCGGCGGCGGCAGGTGTTTGTGGCGGGAGTGTGATGAATGATCAAATTACCGTTACTAATCTAGGTGGAACGCCTCCTTCTTATAACGCCTCATTTGATACCAGTTCTGGCGGCTGGCGCGTCGGTGATGTTTATTCGGATGAATATTACTCCACCACCTCGAATTTACCGACTCTTGGTCAGTTAGTGGCCGTATCAAGATACAATTCGTCTTTCAACCCAGGTGAGCTGAGAAAAGGGGCGGCTTTGGCGGCTGGTTGGCCTGATGATGCTAATGGTTCCGGATATTACATTTATTGGACGGGCCAGGTCTACTTCGGCCCGGGCAGCGGCCACTTCTACGCCCGCGGAGTCTACCTGGCCAGCGGCTCCGATTTGTACAACGTCATTGACGACTACCCGGTGGCGGTCTGCGCCGCGCCCTGAGGGTCTTGATTGGCCTTAAGCCTTGGGGGCGGCTCAGCGCCCCCTGCCTTTGACCTTAAAAGCCGCCCAGCGCTGACTAGGAAATCAGGAAAAACCACCCCGCCCTGCGGGCACCCCTCCTGAGGAGGGGAATGAAGACGGCCCACCCCCTGCGGGCGTAACCATCTCGCCTCCGAAAATTCCCCTCCCGTGGATAGGGGTAGGGAAGGGTTTCCCCTCCCCTCCCTCCGAACCGTGCGTGCGGTTCTCCCGCACACGGCTCTCCGGTTAATGGTTTCCACATCGGGATTGGATCGCTTCCAGCCGAGCTTCGTGCATGTGGTTTGACCTGAGCCGGAACTCTGTGGTAATATTTCAGATTCCATTTGGCGGAGGTTTATAGGATGCGGAGGATACTGGTCACGATTGTCAGCCACGACCGGCCAGGCATTATTCATCAGGTCAGCCGGGCTCTGGCCGATTTGGGTTGCGCTGTTTTCGAGGTCAGCCAGACCACTTTGATGGGTGAATTCGCCGGCCTGTTTTCCGGCGGCCTGCCGGCTGAAAAAAATTTGGCCGGGTTTGGAGACGATTTGGGCCGGGCTCTGGCCGGCAGCGGCCTGGCCCACTGGGTGGCCGAGGCTCAAACCGGGCCGGGCGCCCCCCCCCCCGGCGAGGCCGAGCCTTATGTCCTGACCCTGAGGGGTCTGGATCAGGGGGGCATCATCCCTGAATTCTCCGGATCCCTGGCCGGTTTCGAGGTCAACATTGACAATCTGCGAACCGTGGCCCTGGGGTCTGACGGGGCCGGCGGCGGGCACCAGGTGCTGATGTTTTTTGAGCTGTCGGTGCCCCGGAGCGTCAACCAGCGCGGGTTCCGCCAGGCTTTAAGTTTGATGGCCGAGGAGCTGGGGCTGGAGATGAGCCTGCAGCACCGCAATATTTTTGAAGCCATTCACCGGCTCTGAGACGGGATGAGACCTCAATGTTAACTGATCGTGAAGTCGTCAGCACCCTGGAGATGCTGAAAAATGAGCACCTGGATGTCCGGGCCATCACTCTGGGCCTGAGCCTGATGGATTGCGCCTCGGATGACCTGGGCCGTTTGACGGCTAAAATACTGAATAAAATAACCCACCACGCCGAAAATCTGGTCAGAACCTGCGACCGGGTGGGGGAAAAATACGGCATCCCGGTGGTCAATAAGCGCATCGCCGTGTCGCCCATGAGCGCCCTGGCCGGCCCCTTCAGCCCGGAGCAGATGGTCAAGGTGGCCCAGGTGCTGGACCGGGCCGGCGGGGAGGTGGGGGTTGATTTTGTCGGCGGTTTCGGCGCCCTGGTGGAAAAGGGCTTTTCCCGGGGAGACCAGGCCCTGATCCAGGCCATTCCCCAGGCCCTGGCCGAGACCGCCCGGGTCTGTTCCTCGGTCAATGTGGCCTCCAGCCGGGACGGCATCAACATGGACGCCGTGCGCCTGATGGGGGAGACGGTCAAAAAGACAGCGTCCCTCACCGCCAGCCGCGAGGCCTTGGGCTGCGCCAAGCTGGTGGTTTTCGCCAATATCCCGCCGGATATGCCCTTTATGGCCGGGGCCTACCTGGGCCTGGGCGAGCCGGACGCGGTCATCAATGTGGGCGTTTCCGGCCCCGGGGTGGTCAAAAAAGCTCTGGATCGGGCCATGGCCCGGACGCCCCGGCCCAATTTCGACCAGGTCAGCGAGACCATCAAACACACGGCCTATAAAATAACCCGGGTAGGCGAGCTGATGGGCCGGGAAGTGGCCGCCGAGCTGGGCCTGCCCTTTGGGGTGGTGGATCTCTCCCTGGCCCCCACCCCCCAGGTGGGCGACTCGGTGGGCGAAATTTTTCAGTCAGTGGGCCTCAAAGCCATCGGCGCTCCCGGCTCCACCGCCCTCCTGGCCCTGTTGAATGACGCGGTGAAAAAGGGCGGGGCCTTCGCCTCCGGCCATGTCGGCGGCCTGTCCGGCGCTTTTATTCCCGTTTCCGAGGATCTGGGCATTGGCCAGGCCGTGGAAATGGGCTATTTGAATATTGAAAAGCTGGAGGCCCTGACCGCAGTCTGCTCCGTGGGGCTGGATATGGTCTCCGTGCCCGGGGACACCTCGGCCGCCACCATCTCGGCCATCATCGCCGATGAAATGGCCATCGGCATGATCAACCACAAGACCACGGCCGTGCGCCTCATCCCCGTGCCCGGCAAAAAAGCCGGGGACAAAGTGCATTACGGCGGCCTTCTGGGCTGGGCCAAAGTCATGGACGTGGCCGATTACGCTGAAGCGGCCGATTTTATAGCCCTGGGGGGGCGGATCCCGGCCCCTGTGCATAGTTTAAAGAATTAGGACTTGATTTTATGGCCTATACGCGCCCTCTAGCCGATATCAGAGTGGGTGGTGAAATCGATGCCGTCTGCACCCGCTGCCGCGTGATTACTATCCACCGCATTGTGGCCATGGTGGACGGCCAGGTTCGCCGGGTCATCTGCCTGAGCTGTGACAGCCAGCACAATTACCACCAGCCGCCGGGCGAAAAGCGCCAGATCACCGAAAAGGTCAAGCGGGTGGCCAAAGATATGAAAAAGACCAGCTCGTTCAGCGCCGGCGGCGGCCGGGTTTTCGCCATGTGGATGGAGAGCAAACAGGCCCTGGCCGATTCCGGGGCCAGCCCCCGGGCTTACAACATCAAAGACCTCTTTGAGGCCGGTCAGGCCCTCAACCACCCCAAATTCGGCCTGGGTTTCGTCCAAAAAATTATTCCCCCCAATAAAATGGAGGTCATGTTCGACAACGAAATCAAAACCCTGGCCATGAACGTCAGCTGATCATGCGTCAACTTTATAGAATAGCCTACGCCCTGGGATTCTTTGTCACCTGGCCCCTCTGGCTGCTCCGGGATTTTTTGCAGCGCAAACCCTTCGCGGTTAAAGAGCGCTTTTTAGGCCCGGGCCGGATGCTGCCCAAATCACCCGGTCTGCCTCGGGCCTGGGTCTGGGTGTTGTCCCTGGGGGAAGCTCTGGCCGCCAAAAATCTTATTCCGGCCCTGGAAGAGGCCGGCCTGGAAGTGGTCATCAGCTCCACCACAGCCACCGGCCGGGCCACGGTCGCCCGGCTGTTCCCCAGCCACCTGGCCCTGGCCTCCCCCCTTGATTTTAACCTCTCCACTCGCCGGTTCATCGAATCCGTGGCCCCCGACCTCCTGGTGCTGGTGGAAACCGACATCTGGCCCGGCGTCCTCTTTCAGCTGCGCCAGCGCAACATTCCCACGGCCCTGATCTCCGCCCGGGTCAGCCCCCGCTCCCTCAGGGGCTACGGCTATATCCGGCCTTTCTGGAGCCGAGTTCTGCGCCTTTTCAATCTCATCACCACCCAGAGCGAGGGGGAGCGGGCAGCGCTTATCGCCCTGGGGGCTGACCCGGCCGCCACCTGGGCTCTGGGCGACCTGAAATTTGACTGCCCAGTCTGCGAGACCACCCCCGAGGCCCGGGCCGCTCTGCTCCAAGCCGCCGGCTGGCCGGACGGGCGCTGGATTGTGGCCGGCTCCACCCACGCCGGGGAAGAAGCTATCATCCTGGGCGCCTTTCTCAGTTTAAAGCAGAGCCGGCCCGCCCAATATCAGGATCTCCGTCTGCTCCTGGCCCCCCGCAACCAAAGCGATTTCCTGGCCGTCCGGGAGCGGTTGCTGGAGCGGGGCCTGACCGCCGCCAGCCGCAGCGTCCCCCAGAGCTCCGATGCCGAGAGGTTCATTTTTATTCTGGATACCCTGGGCGAGCTGGAGCGTTTCTACGACCTGGCCGAGATAGCCCTGGTGGGCAAGAGCTGGCCCGGCCGCCATAAGGGCGGCGGCCACAATCCCCTGGAACCGGCCGCCCGGGGCAAACCGGTCATCTTTGGCCCCCAGATGCACAACTACCGCTGGATGGCCCAAGCCATCATCAAGGCCGGCGGTGCGCTGATGACCGCCGATCAGGCAGCTCTGGCCGCCGCGCTCCATGATTTGCTGTCCAACTCCGGGAAAGCCCGCTCCATGGGCCGGGCCGCCGCTGATTTTGTCCGGGCTCACCAGGGAGTGACGGCCAGGACGATGGAGCTGCTCAACCCCATAATCCAGGGAGTCAGAGCCAGGAGCCAGCCAGATGACTAACGACGCGCGTCTGCTCTATCGTCCCGGCTGGCGGGATCGGGCCTACCACTGGGTCACCGCCTCCTGGCAGGCCCCGGAGCCCCACTGGGCCCTCCTGCCCGCCGGCTTGGCCTATGGTGGAATGGCCTGCCTCCGCCGCCTGGCCCTGGAAAAATTTCGCCCGCCCCGGGCCGTCTCAGCGCCGGTGATCAGTCTCGGCAACCTGACCGCCGGCGGCTCGGGTAAGACCCCCCTGTGCCTGGCCCTGGCCCAAAAACTGCTGGCCAGCCGCCGCCGGCCGGCCATTTTAAGCCGGGGCTACGGGCGGGTTACCAAAAATACGGGGCAATCTTTGATCGTCTCCCGGGGCCAGGGGCCGCTCCTCCCGCCCCTGGAGTGCGGCGATGAGCCCTGGCTGCTGGCCGCCAGCCTCCCGGAACTGCGGGTGGTGGCGGATGCGAATCGGTGGCGCGGGGCGCAGACGGCCCTTGAGCAATTGGATGCGGATATTCTTATCCTCGATGACGGCTTTCAGCAAATGTCTTTAAACGCTGACTGCCGGGTGTTGCTGTTGCCGGCCCCATCGCCTCTGGGCAACGGCCTGACCCTGCCGGCCGGGCCTTTGCGGGAGTTTCCCCAGGCCCACCGCCGGGCCGACATTCTGGTGGCCACCGGCTCGCCCAGCCTGACCCCTGAACTTTTAAAACTGGCCGGCGGCCGACCGGCCTTTGCCGCTGACTATCGCCCTCTTGGCTGGCGCCGCCTGGCCGAAAACAGACTCAGCCCCCCGGAAGCCCTGGCCGGTCGCCGGGTCATGGCCTTCTGTGGGCTGGGCCGGCCCCAAAATTTTGAAAACTCGCTCCTGAAACTGGGCCTGGATATTCGGCGCTTTGTGATTCTGCGCGATCACCAGACCTATGACCGCCCCCTTCTGGACTGGCTGGGCCTGACTTTTCTGGCCTGCGGGGCCGAGGCCCTGGTCACCACGGCCAAGGACGCGACCAAACTACCGGCTGACTTCGCCCTGCCCCTCCTGGTTCTAGAGATGGAGATGGCCGTCAGCCAGGCCAGCGAATTTTACAGCGCGGTGCTGAGAATTGCCGAAAATTAAGGATTCGAAGCCGGCCCATATTCTGGTGCGGGGCACCAACTGGGTGGGCGACGCGGTCATGACCCTGCCGGCTTTGCGGGCTCTGGCCGAGGCCTGCCCGGACAGCCGGCTGACCGTGCTGACCCGCTCCTGGGCCGCTGATATCTACCGGGGCCAGCCGGGGGTTGAGGCGATCCTGGCCGATGACCACCGGGGCGTCCTGGGCCGGTCGGGCCTTCTGGGCCTGGCCCGGAAACTGAAAGCCCTCCATTTTGATTTGGCTGTGTTGTTTCAAAACGCCTTTGGCGCGGCCCTGACCAGCGCCCTGGCCCGGATACCCCAGCGCTGGGGTTACGCCCGCGACGGCCGCTCCTTTCTCCTGACCCGGGCCGTGGAGCTCCAGCCGGCCGACCGTCTGGCTCACGAGTCATTTTACTACCTGGAGCTTTTGGAGCGCCTGGGCTTCCCGGCCCCTTTCAGCCAACCCCGGTTAATTCTCAGCCCGGAGGCGGTGCGGGAGGCCGATAAAATCTGGCGAGAGGCCGGCCCCGGCGACTGGTCGGCCCCCCTGCTGCTGGCCCCGGGAGCGGCTTTCGGGTCGGCTAAACGCTGGCCGGTCAGAAATTTCGCCGCCGCCGCTGAAATTATTCTAAAAACTCAGCCCTCGGGCACAGTTATCCTCGGCAGCCGGGGCGAAATACCGGTGGCCGGGGAACTGGCCAAACTGTTGCCCGGCCCGGTTCTCAACCTGGCCGGGCGCACCTCCCTGGCCATCTCCATGGCTGTCATGGCCCGGGGCAAACTCCTCCTGACCAATGATTCCGGTCTGATGCACCTGGGCGGGGCTCTAAACGTGCCTCTGGTGGCTGTTTTCGGCCCGACCAACCCCCGCGCCACCGCCCCCCTGGGCCGGAGCCGGATCATCCGCTCCCGGGCCGCCTGCGCCCCCTGCCTGAAACGGGAATGTCCTCTAGAGCGCCAGGTCTGCTTTGACCAGGTCACCCCTGAGCTGGCGGCCCGGGCCGCTCTGGATATCCTGGCGCCGCCGGCCGGCCGGCGCGGCAGTCCGGCCGTCTTTCTCGACCGGGACGGCACCATCAATCGGGACGTCTCTTTTCTGGCTCATCCTGACCAGTTTGAGCTGCTGCCCGGGGCGGCCCGGGGCATTGCCGCCCTGGTTCGGCACGGGTTTAAAGCGGTGGTGGTCACCAACCAGTCCGGCCTGGCCCGGGGGCTTTTCACCCGCGAAGATTTAAGACAGATTCACGCCCGGATGACCAGTTTGCTGGCCCAGGAGGGAGCCAGGCTGGCCGGTCTCTATCTCTGCCCCCACCACCCCGAGGGCACGGTCTTGAGCCTGGCCCGGGAGTGCGACTGCCGCAAGCCGGAAAGCGCTCTCTACGAGCAGGCGGCCCGGGAACTTTCCATTGACTTGTCCCGCTCAATCTGGGTGGGCGACCGTCAGCGAGATCTGCAGGCTGCGGCCAAGTTCGGCGGCCGCTCCATCCTGGTGCTCACCGGCTACGGCCTGGAAGAGGCCCGGGGTTCGCTGGAGTTTCAGCCCACTCTGGTGGCTCCTGACCTGCGCCGGGCGGCGGAGTGGATTGTCTCGTGAACCTGGCCAAAATCCTGGTGGTTAAAATGAGCGCTCTGGGCGATGTGGTCATGGCCCTCCCGGCCCTGGCCGCCCTGCGGCGCCGCTACCCGGAGGCAACCATTGACTGGCTGGTGGAGCCCCCGGCCGCCGGCCTGCTGACCGGTCACCCCCATCTCAACCGGGTCATCATCGCCCCCCGCCGGCGTCTCAGCGCCCTGGCCCGGGCCGGCCAGATGCGGTCGGCCTGGTGGTTGTGGTCAGATTTCCGGCGGGAGCTCAAGGCGGTGGATTATGAAGTAATCCTTGATTTACAGGGGCTGCTCAAGAGCGCGGCCATGGTCTGGCTGGCCGCCGGCCGCCGCAAGGTGGGCTTTGCCGGAGCCCGGGAATGGACCGGTTGGGCCCTGACCGAGAGGATGAATCCCTATGATCCGGAGCGCCACGCCGCTCTCCGCTACCTGGACGCGGTCGCCTATCTGGGGGCCGATGGGCCCCAGGCCCAGCCGGAACGCTACTACGACCCGCCCCCGGCCGGGGTAGCCGAGGCCGAGGCCCTGCTTCAGCCGCTGGGCCCGCTGGAGGCCAACCCCTATCTGGTTCTGAACCCCGGGGCCAAGTGGGCCACCAAGCGCTGGCCGCCTCACCACTGGCTCGGCCTGGCCGGCCGTCTGCTCAAAAGCGGCTTTAAGCTGGTTCTCACCGGCGGGCCGGAAGACGCCCCCCTGGGCCTGGCTCTCAGTCGGGGCCACCCGGCTGATCGGATCTTAAATATCTGCGGGCGCACCAGCCTGCCGGCTCTGGCCCGAGTGCTGGCCCAGGCCCGGGCGGTCATCACCGCCGACACCGGCCCCATGCACCTGGCTGCGGCGGTCGGGGCCCGGGGCCTGGCCCTCTTCGGCCCCACCCGCCCCGGCCGCACCGGCCCCTGGGGCGGCCACTTCCAAATTTTAACTCCGCCGCTGGACTGCCTGGGCTGCCTGAAAAAACATTGCAACCGTCCCTGCCTGGAACGGCTGACCCCGGAGATGGTCGAAACCGCCCTCCAAAACCTGCTGGGGGTTTACTTACCAGGCGGCCCAGGATATAATATGAGGCCATGTAGCCCGGCTATGAGGGAAATATGACTGAAAACTACGCCAGGATTCTGGGCGACCACACCGCCGATGTGATCAGGCGCATCAGCGACTTAAAGCCCACTGAAATACGGATCACCAGCCAGCCCACCGCCCTGCCCGCCTGCGAGCTGGCCGTCCGGATTGACTTTCAGGGCCAGGCGGAAGGTCGGGAGCTGGTGACCGGCTATGTCATGTGCGGTTTTATCCATCATAATCAGTCCCGGCCCCTACTCCAGGCCATGGCTCACCATCTCTGCTTTGATAAATCTCTCCTGGCTACGGCCGAGGGCCCGGTCAATGTGATGAAAGAATTTCTGAACATTATCATCGGCCTGGCTGGAGCCGACTGGGCTGAGCAGGGCTTTGAAATGAATTTTTCCACCCCCAGCGACCTGAGCGGCCAGCCCCTGCCGCCGCTGGGCGCGGCTGACGCGGCCTACCACCTGGTAGTTCTGACCGATGCCGGGGTCAAAGTGGATATTCTGGCCGTCTTTCGCGAGTGTGAGTGACCTGCCCGGGCCGATCGGCCCTTTTTTTCCTCTGTTGAGTTGCCAGCAAAAATTTTTTATCATAAATTTTTTATCGAAGGAGAAATAACCCTCTCTTGCGGCCACCCCCTGGCGCGTCACTAAATATAGTATAATTTACGATAATATTGAGATGTTATTTTAAATATTTCAGTATGTTCCTCAAAAAAATATCTTGACACCTGGCCGGTTCTGAATTAATCTTAGCGAAACGGTGGGCGGTTACCCCATCGCCAAAATTCACTTCGCCACGGTCATTCTCTTTTAGGGGAATTGGGGATGACTGAGAGTGAAGGCCGCCTCTTTCGGGAGTCGGCCCATTTTGAAAAAAACAGCGCCTACCTGATCTTTTTTTCAAAACTTCTGGCGAGCCCTGCCGGTCTGACCGGCAGGTTAATTGGCTACAACCAATATCTGCCTGGTAACCACACTGCGCTGCGGCCGCTTTCCGAGAGTGGCCGCGGCGCTTTTCACTCATTGTCCACTTTAATGTTGAGCACCTCTTCCAGATAGCGCTTGAGACGCTGGCTCTCGCCGGCGTATTGTCTGACGATGGCCTCTTCTTCCCCGGTGAGGCTGACCCCATAGGCTGCGGCCTGGCCCCAGTTAAAAATATCGTTGCCGGCCATGACTTTCCCCAGGATGCAGTTCAGGCGGGCGGCGGTCAGCCCCCGGCCCCGAATAATGGTTTCCTCGTTTTCCGGCTTCAGTTTGTCGCCCAGCTCGGCTATATCGGCCATGGCCGCCAGGGCGTCCCGCACCTCCCGGTCGTTCAGGCCGGCCTGGCCGTCGCACATGCCCCCCCGGTCATCAGCCGCCGGGAGCGGCCCGGCCGCCAGGGCCCAAATGACCAGCGAACCGGCCAGTATTGAAATAATCCGCATACTACCCTCCGGCCCCTGATTTTATCACAATCCCGGAGACAAGAGCCGGAGAAAAATATTTTGCCGACCTCCAGCCTGTTTCCTCTTGCAAAATTGCTGGAAGTTAGTTATATATACAGAGCGAATCGATAATTTCAAGTCGATATCGACCGGGCTGCTTCAGACCGGTGAAATGAGACTTGCCGCTGATTCTTTAGGAGTCCGGCCGGTAACTTTAATTATTAGGGAGGTCACCATCATGGGTTGGGACATTAAAATTGACGCCGGTAAGTGCACCGGCGACGGCGCCTGCAAAGACGCCTGCCCTGTTGATGTTTACGAGATCAAAGACAAGAAGGCGGTCGCCGCCAATGGCGATGAGTGTCTTGGGTGCGAATCCTGCGTTGAAGCCTGTGAAACCGGGGCCATCACCGTTACCGAGGCGTAATGGCGTTTGGGCTCCTGACCCGGCGGCCCGGCCAGGGCCGCCGGGTTTTTTAATATGACCTGGTCGCCTGAGGAGGAGTCCTGATGAAAAATCCGCTGCCCAGAGTCGCGGCTATCCATGACATCTGCGGTTATGGCCGCTGTTCCCTGACCGTGGTCATCCCCATCCTGTCCACCATGGGCTTTGAGGTCTGCCCGCTGCCCACGGCCGTCCTCTCCACCCACACCCTCTTCCCCAATTTCGTCATCATGGACATGACCGACGAGCTGCCTAAGATCATCCGCCACTGGCAGGAGATGGATCTCAAATTTGACGCCATCTACAGCGGTTTCCTGGGCTCGGCCCGCCAGGTGGATATTGTCTGCGATTTCATCCGCTCGTTCCAGGGGCCGGACACTCTGGTGGTGGTCGACCCGGTCATGGCTGACCACGGCAAGCTCTACCCGACCATGGTTCCGGAAATGGTCGGCGAGATGAAGAAACTGAGCCGGATATCCCGGGTCATCACCCCCAACCTGACCGAGGCCGCTTTTATGCTGGGCCGGGTTACCCCGGAAGTCATCAGTGAAAAAGAGGCCAAAGAGTGGTTAAAAAACCTGACGGATCTGGGCCCGGAAATGGCCGTCATCACCAGCGCCCCTCTGGTCAGCCGCTCCAACGCGGCCACGGTCATTGGCTATGACCGGGTGGATGAACGTTTCTGGATAACCGACCGCCCCTTTGTGCCCGCCCAGTATCACGGCACCGGCGACATCTTCGCCAGCGTGCTGACCGGTAGCTTATTGCAGGGCGACAGCCTGCCGGTGGCTATGGATCGCAGCGCCCAGTTTGTGGCCACGACTATCCGGGCCACTTTTGGCTACCGGGAAAGAACCCTGGGCCATCACCACGAGGTGCTGCTGGAGAGAGCTCTAAACACCCTGACCACGCCGGTCAAGAATACCACCTATGAGCTTTTGTCCTAGGCTGGAGAAAAAGGCATGAGTTTTAACCACATTAAACTGCGGGGGTTAAAATCCATCCTTGATAGTGCCTTAAAATTGACTCAGATGAATATCCTTATCGGCCCCAACGGGGCTGGCAAATCTAATTTTATAAATTTTTTCGATATGTTGCGTGCTATTGGCGATGGCCAAATCCAATTATATACCGGCCGCCAGGGCGGGCCTGACGCTATCTTGCACTTTGGAAGAAAATGCACCCAGGAGTCGCAATTTGAAGTGTGCGCCGGGCGACTAACCTACATGGTCGCTCTTGAACCAACTCAAAACAACAAATTTTTGTTCACCCGGGAATCATTAAGCCTGGCTAAGGTGGGCCATTCGGTTAATCTATTTAGAGCATTTTCAGGCCGGAGACGGCATCAATGAGTCAAAATTTTCAGAATTTATCGTCAGTAATCGCCAGTAATCGCCAGTCAACTGATTTTTTGAATGAATTTTCCCCTGAAGATATCATCGTAGTGGATCGCTCACCTGACATCGAGCCATTCAGACGCCTTGAGGCCGCAGACCTGGATCAGTGGCTCCATGAATATACTCTGGGGGAATTGTGGCAGAAAAATATTCTGGGGGGGAGACCCTCATGATGAAGAGAATAATTATTTTCTGCGAAGGACAAACTGAAGAGCGGTTCGTCAAGCTAATTTTATCACCATGTTCAGCGGCCTTGGCGAGCCGGGTAGGAGCGCGATTCGGGTGCCGGGTCAGGTTGAATATTGCCGCGAATGAGAAAGTTGCGCCGGGCTGATTCCAGCACCTGGTTGGCCCGGTTAAGCCCCTGGCGCGTTTCCCTGACAATCTCCGGAGCCGAGCGGGAGGCCTTTTCCACAGTGCTGACCGCCGCATCCACCTTCTTGAGGATAGGCGGCAGGGACTGGCCCAGATTGCCGCTCACCCCCGCGATGTTGCCGGTCACCGCTTCTATATTGGTCAAAGCTCCTTCAATACTCTGAAAAGTTGCGTCACTGGCCACCAGCTTGCCCAGAGTGCCCTCCCCTCCGGCCACTGAAGCGGTCACCTTGCGCACATCACCCATCATCCCCATCAGGGAACCGGCGGGATCCTGCAGCTGGCGGGTCAGACTGTCGACATTGACCATGATCCCCTCCGCCCGGGCCAGCATGGCCTCCAGGCGCAAGTCTTTGATGTAATCCTCCAGACTTTTGCGCTCCACCGCCGGTATCTGGCCTCCTTTGGGTATGGCTGAAGTCTTGATGTCGCCCGGGATAATGTCCACATATTCGCTGCCGATAAAAGTGGGGCTGGCAATGGAGGCCACGCTGTCGCTCTTGATGCGGTCGGCGTAATCAGTAAGAATGGACATATGGACTTTGACCTTGTTGTTGTTGGTCAACTCCAGGCGGGTGACCAGGCCCACATCGGTTCGCAGAAATTTGACCTTGACTCCCGGAGCCAGGCCGTAGCCATCGTTATACAGGGCATAGTAGCTGTTATAAGACCGGAACCAGTCATGGCCGCCGCCGACAATGACCGCCCCCAGAAAAATAACCAAAAGTCCGCCCAACAGGAACAGACCGGCCAGCTTTTCCTGTCTGGTGTATGGTAGGGACATGAGACCTCCCGTAGAATCTACTTTTAAAATATTACACTTTTGGGGGCGGTCACTCAAGGGGAAAGCGCCCCATCTGGGGTCTCTCCCGGTCAGAGGCACCACTGGAAGTGGGCTGGATCATACGGGAGGCGGGTGCGGTCAAAGACGAGGTAGGCCAGCCGCCCCTCGCCGGCCTGGGCTCGGAGGCCAGCCCAGATCGGGCCAAAATCGCGGTCCAGGAATTGACTGGGACGCTCCATCAACAGGAGACGGGGTGCTTTGGCCAGGGCCAGGACATAGAGGGCCAGGCGGCGGACAGGCTCGGGCAGACTGTCCGCCCGATCATTTCCATATTCGGTCAGGCCGAAATCGGCCAGAGAGCGGCGGGCGCGCTCCGGCCCGTCCTCCAGGTCGGCGTAGTCATGCAACAGTTGAAGATTCTGACTCAGGGTCAATGAGCCAAGCAGTTGACTGTGGCGGTTGACGCATCCTATTTGATGGTATAATTCATATGGGCCCCAACTGCCGGAGCGACTGACCATCCCTGAGCCTGCCCCCCAGTCTATCCGGCCGGTTTCAGGTTGCTCCACTCCCAGGCAACAGCGCATCAGTCGCCTCAGCAGATCCAGATTGTCCATAACCACCAGGCCCCCCTGGCCCAGACGCAAGGCAAAATCAAACGGCCCGCCGGCCGGGTGCGGCCCGTTTTGAAAACTCACCCCGCTGGCCTGGAGGACAATCTCCTCAGACATAGAGAACGGAGACCAGTACGCTGGTGAGGACGCTGTAAAAAAATGATTCCCCCATGGCCAGCCCCATAGTGGCGGAGCCCCGGTTCAGGCCATCCACCTCAATTTTAAAGCCGTTATAGACGCAAAAGAAGGATACCGAGAGAGAAACGGCCACGCTTTTGAAGGCCATGGTGAAAAAGTGGCGGCTGACGGTCTGGTTGGAGAGGCTAAAGGCAAAGTCAAAGATAGTCTGGTTGCGGTATCGCCAGGCCAGGTAATAGGCGCCGAAAAATGAGGCCAGACTGAAGATGGTCAGCAGGATAGGCATGGCCAGGAAAGGCCCGGACAGACGGGGCGCGGCCAGGTAATGCTCGGGCGGAATGCCCATCAGGGTCAGAGCTTCAAATTGGCGGCTGGATTTCATCACCCCCAGTTCCCAGGTGGTGGGGGCGCCGTAGCAGAGGATGACCACGACCGTGGTCATAATGGGGGCGATCTGGATAGTGTGGATACTGACGAGAAATTTGGAAATATTTTCCAGGCCGCCGATATTGGAGAGGGTGTCGAACCACAAAAGAGACCACAAATAACCCAGCATAAAGCCCACCAGGCAGAGCAGAGCCAGGGTGCGGCGAGCCAGTTTAAAAACCTCTTTTAAGGTCAGGCACCAAAAAATATGCCAGTGGCGGGTCTGACCCTGCCAAAGGAGGAGAAATATCCGCCCGGCAAAACCCAGCTGATCAGCCAGACGGCGGCCCTGGGTCAGGGCCAGACGCCCCAGGCAGCCACTTGGATGGGAGAGCACCTGGCTTACAAAGCGCCCAATTCTTCAGCTGAGAGCACCTGGTCAATGTTCAGCAGGATCTTGACCCCGCCCTCGGTTTTGGCCATGCCCAGAATAAAGCTGGTGTTGAGAGCAACGCCAAAGACCGGGGCCGGCTCAATTTCCTGAGCCTGGATGTTGATCACCTCAGACACGGTATCCACCACTATGCCAATGGGGATGTTGTTGGCCACCCCTTTGACCTCGACCACAATGATGCTGGTGCGCTCGGTGTATTCCTCTTCCAGCAGGCCGAATTTCAGGCGCAGATCCACCACCGGTATGACCTGGCCCCGCAGGTTGATGACCCCTTTGAGGAACATCGGCGTCTGGGGCACCGGGGTGACCGGCAACATGCCGATAATCTCTCTGACCTTGAGAATGCCAATGCCATAGCCCTCCTCAGCCAGTTGGAAGGTCAAATATTTTCCCTCATTATCGCTCTGAAACGGGGCCGCCGGAGCGGAGGCTTTCACATCGGTCATGCCATCGGTCTCAGTCATTAGGCATTCTCCCTAATAATTATTTTTGATAATTATACCCCAGATCAGGCCCAAAATACAAGTCTGCCCCCTCAAATTGTGCGGCCGGCGGTCAGGGCGACCTGGCCGTTGTCCGAGCCGGCGGCGACCCTGGCCGCCTCCGAGTTCATGCAGACCGCCTGCCAGGCTTCAATGAGACTGCTCATCATCTCAATGACATCGGCCATGGCCTGACTGTCGCGGGTGACCTTGGCCCTCAATAGGTGATCGCTCCAGAACTGGTAGATGCGCTTGAGGTTGTGGGCTATATCGCCGCCCTCCTGCATATTCAGCGACTGGCTCAACTCGCCGATAATATCCAGGGCGCGGTTGATGAAACCGGCCTTGGCCGGGATATCTCCAGTCTTCTGGGCCTCTTGGGCTTCGTGCAGGAACTAGATGGCCCCTTCATAAAGCAGCACTATCAGGCGCCCCTTATCAACGGTCGTCACCTGGGTCTGGCGGTATTGGCCGGTTCCATAGGCATTCATGATTTCATCCCCTGTCGTTAAAATTACTTACTGCTGTTGCTTAAATTGTCAAGCTGGGCCTGAACGCTGGTGGACTGATCGTTCAAGGAGGCCAGGAGCACTTCCAGGCGGTTGAATTTGCTTTCCAGCCGTGTGCGCACCATTTCAATACGTTTGTCCTCGCGGGCGATTTTTACATCTATACCACTGATAATATTGATATAGTTTTCAGCCAAAACTTTGGTGATACCCTTGGCGCGTTTGGATATTTCGCCGGTGTTCGCGTCGATGACATCGGTGGTGCGGGTCAGGTCGCTCAGGGCGTAACCCATGTTAACGGCAAAGCCGGCGATACGGGGCCGGGCATCCTCGTCTTCCATGGGCTTAATCATGGACATGGGCGGGTCTTCCACCTCATCCGGCCTGAAAGTCAAGAGCTTGATCACTGCTTCTGGGTTTCTGGTCAGAGCCTCAGTCAGCTTAGATTCCTCAATAATATAGACAGCCGCGTCCTTACCATTGGGATCAGGGTTGGAGGCGATGCCGATGTCGCTCAAGCGGGTGTAAACCAGGCCGTGTTTGTCAAGATATTTCCGGTAAAGCCCCTCCTGGGACGGGCCGTCGCGGTCTTCATCAGCCACGGTTTTGGGCAGTTTGCTGTAGCCCTTGTTACCCTCAGGGTCAATAGCCTTGATGTATTCGTCCCGGGTGAATATCTCCTTGGTCACCAGGCGGTCAATGGTGGTCTGGGCCATCTGGAAGCCGTAGTTGCCGATCATCACCCCGCTGGCCTCTTTGCCCGATTCGGTGACCCGCTCAAACATCTGGGTGGTTTCATTCCATTGGGAGATAAGATTACTGTTAAACCTGGTTTTATTCTTAATATCTTCCTTGACAAAATTGACCGAGTTGATCAGCTCCTTGATTTTATCCTTCATGGCCGTGACATTATTTTGGACGGTGATCTGACTCACCCCCGGGCCCTGCAGGGTCACCACTACGCCATCCAGCACATCGCCGACCTCGTTAGTGGGGCGCTGGATCCAACTGACGCCGTCATTGGGGTAGCCGTCAATGCGGCTCATGCTGTTGGAAGCCTCCCGGGCGTGATCCCAGGTGTCGGGGCCGGCCGGCATCCGGTTGAGGCTGGTGGTCTCCAGAATCCGAATCCCGTTTTCAGCCCCTTCCTTGTGGCCGCTCAAAACCAGCTTATAGGAGGTGGCCGTACCCATGCCGTCATTCAAAATGCTGGCGATGACCCCGGGATTGTTGGAATCGCTGTTGATTCGATCCACCAGCCCCGAAAGCCCCAGCCCGTCGGGCACCGTTAGGGAGTAATTTTTGCCGGCGTAACTGTAGGCGAAAACGCCAGCCGCCCCGAAGGTCACCGGAGTGGTCAGGCTGGACAAGCCCTGGTGAACCCACTTGTCGGTCTGCGCCAGGCCGATATCTGAGGCCTTCTGCATCACCGGGCTCTGGCAGTCGATGCTGAAGGCTTCGTTTTTAATCATGTGGTTGCCGCCAGAGCCCGCGAAACTGATTTTCACGCCCTGAAGCAACTCAATCGGATTTATTAGCTTATTGGCGCTGGTGTCCCAGTCGGCAGCCCGGATGATGAAATTTCCGGTATTGCCCTCGGTGTCGGCCCAGTTGAATTTTATATCGTCCGTGCCCAGGACGCCGTCACCGGTATATTGAGTCGTGACCACGGTAATGGTTTTGTTGACGTGGCCGGTGTAGGCGGAGCTAGGGTCAACCGAGACCTTGGGCTCGGAGCCAACCCAAGAGGTCATGACCGGGTCATCAATGGAATTGCGATCCAGGCCCAGGTTGGTGGGGTCGGAAACGGTGATATGATTGCCCTGCCCCCCTTCACCGCCGGTGATCACCAGGCGGCTGTAAGTATTATCAGCGCCAGTGCCTCTGGTTTTGTCATATAAAATACTGGCCGTAATATTGGGCGGATCATCATTCAGGCCGCCGCCGCCGGGCGTCGCGCCAGCCACAGTGTTGTTGATCACTTTGGCCAGTTGGGCCATAGTCATATCCTGATGGTAAACACCTAGGGCATTGTCAACATCAGCCGGGAAGGTGCTGGTATAATCCAAAGTCAGGGTCTTGCCGCCCATGGTGATGGTTAAGCTAGGGGGCAACAAAGCTGGATCCTGGGTAGGGATGATGGTCGATGCTGTATCTTTAAAAACTCCGCTGTCAAGCTGGGCCAGAATCGTAATGCCATCCGAGGCGATCACATCAGTACCATCGAAACTGCCCAGCACTATTGGAGTTGCGTCTTCGTCTTCATATTGATTAGTAACACTGTTAAAGGTAACCGCTCCGCTAAAGCTAACCGAATTCGCTAAGGCCCAGTCAGTCACTTTCTGGATAATGGCCGGATCATCTGGTGATGTCGCCGGGATAATGTTTCCAATGTGAGCGGCGTCGTTATAAGTCTTGGAGCCGACTTTTTCCACAATTTTATCGCCCACCTCCACGCTGTAAACGCCGGTGGCGGCGGTGGAGGTGTTGGTGATGGTGGCCACTTCCGGCTTGGCCGAGGTCGCCGCCCGGGTCAGGAACTTGTCGCGGGTATCGTAATCCTGGGCGTTGAGTTTCAGGGCCACCAGACGGGCATCAAGGCCGTTGATGGCGTCCAGCTTCAGCTGCCACTCTGACTGCCAGACTTTTTGACGGGTGACCGTCCGCTGTTCAATGGCCACCAGTTTTTCGACCACCGACTTGAAATCAGTGCCCGAAGCCAGACCGGTCCATTTGATGGCTCCAGATATCGAACTGGCAGTTGACATGGCCCTACCCCTCGTGAATTTGCTTAGACCCAGCCCAGGCTAGGCTATCTGAATTTTTATCGGAAAAAATTCGCTAAATCTTTAAAAATGATTCCCCGTTACCTGACTTTTACCAGGCAATGGGGGTGGCGTTGAGATCCAGGCGCAGGCCGCCCACATCAATGATCGCCTCCGGCATAACCCGGTTATCGGCCTCTTCTTTAGCCGCCTGGGCCTGAATCCGGCTCAGGATGCTCCTGGCCACGGCGTTGCCGGGCTCCAGTTGGAGGCAGCGCTGGGCCACATCGCTGGCCATGGCCTCGCTTTTAAGCTGAAAGCAGACCGAGGCCAGCCGGGCCAGACCGTGACCATGCTCCGGGTTTTTATGGCAAAAAGTGGCCAGGGGGTCATACATGTCCTCCCAGCGGCCCAGAGAAGCCCCCGCGAAATAGAAGGGATCGACGTTTTTTTCATCATCTGGCCCCAGTTGAAAGGCCTTCTGATAACAATTAAAAGCCAGCTCCAGATTTTTGCGCTTCTGGCAGAGAGTGCCCAGGAGGCGGTGAGTCTCCGGGTCATCTTTGCTGTCTTTACCCGGCACTTTCTGCAGGGCCACCTCGGCCCGGTCAAGCTGGCCGGATTGGAACCAGACCTTGGCAAAGCCCAAAAAGGGCTTATGGCTGTTGCTTTTAACCTTGGAGGCCAGATGGTAATAATGGGCCGCCTGATCCAGATCATTGAGGCCCAGACAGGCTTCACCCAGGGCGATCAGCAGGTGAAAAACCGACAGGTTGCGATCCAGGGCAAAGGGGAAGCAACTGGCCTTAAAATCGTCATCCTGCAGACCGTGAGCGGCCAGGGCCTCTTTCAGGCTGGCCACCGCCTCCGGCCAGCGCCCCTGGCAACCCTGCAGATAGCCCAGACGGATCAAATTGTCAGCCCGATAACCCCGGTCAATCAGGCTTCTCAACTCTCTTTCCAGGGTGGCGTAATCTTTATGAGCCAGGCAGATGGGGGCCAGGTAGTGAATGAGATACTGGATTGGCGGAATGCCGCCCTCCTTATCCGCCAGAATTTTATCCAGGATCAGACGGGCTTCGGTGTATTCTTTTTTATCCCGGTGTTTGCGAAAATCGGCGAACATGGCGTCAAATCTAAAGCCCTTGGGCATGCGAATGCTGATGGCCTGGATGTTGACCGAATTGCTTTTGCCCGGCCGGGAGCATTTCAGGAAATAGTCGCGGGTGATCAGGCAATCCAGGAGGCTGCCCCGCTCCTCTTCTACATCCCAGCGCACGGCCTGGTACTCCGGGTGGTCTTTAAAAAAGGTCAAAGTGGAAAAGAGGCGTTTGGGGCATTTGGCCGCCGCCAGCCTGGGCGTGACCAGAAAGAGGTATTTGGCGTTGGACTTTTTAGCCGCCAAACGGCAGGCCATCAGTTGGCTCTGTTTCTGGTTCAGGTGCAACAGGCTGATATTTCTTAAATCAGTCAGGTTGCCGAGGGCAGCGCGTATCTCTTTAACCGTGCGTCCGGTGCCGTTATCGACCAGGAATATTTTAAAGGGATGATCAAAATTGTCAATAATTTCCTTTAGGTGTTGATTCAGGGCCTCGCCCCACTCCTCCACCACATAAATCAGATCAATGCGCTCAATCTTGTCCCAGGGCTCAGGGGGAAAACTGCATCTGATTTTGCGGAGGTTGTGTTGATAGCTCTCGCTGTCGCGGCGTTCCCGCACCGAAATGCGGTCGCTTTTGAAGACCGGCATGTGATATTCCCCGGTCACCTCTTCGACATGAATGAAATCATATAGGCAGGCCAGGCGGCGATTGAGGCTCCACTCGATGAGCACTTTGACGTGTTCGTCAAAACCACCTACCCGCCTGGCCGCCTCCAGGCGGTGCATGAGGCTGACATGCAGGACGTGGTTGTAATGAAACATAAACTCGCGGTTAAAGCCGCGGGAGACCACGATGCGCTTGTCGAGCACATAGCGCTTGCCTGTCTGCCGGTCAGCGATGGAGGAGGCGGCGTAAAGGTCGGAATAAGCCAGGGCCGCTTCGGGATGCTCATCCAGGGTCCTGGCCAGCACTTCCAGATGATTGGGGTAATAGATGTCGTCATCATCGAGATAAGCTACGTATTCACCCCGGGCCAGGGCCAGACCCTGATTTAAACGGTGGGGCTTGCCCCTGTTTTTATTGTCCGGCACGTAGATGATTCTCGGGTCGGCAAATTTATCCGTCACCCCGGCCACATCCATCCCGCCATCGTTGAAGATTATCAGCTCCCAGTTTTCCAGTCTTTGATTAATAACAGATTCAATAGCTTCCGCCAAATACTGGGGCCGGTTATAAGTGGAGATGAGTACGGTGACTTTGGGTTTATCTGGCCTGATCATAAACTTTTACCTCATAAGTTTCTTGACGTTTTCAGCCGTCGAACTATAATCGCCACCTAACAAGCAAAAATAGAGCCAACTGAAGACGGCAAAATAGGGCTTGATTGTTGGCCCTTATTTTGCTTAAATTCAGGCAGAAGCAATCGGCTCCCCGAGGAAGCTCTGACTCATTAATTATAAAAGGCGGGACACATGAAAATAAACCCGGAACATCTAAACCACTTGGCGCCGGCCTCCCCGACCAGCCCCAAAGGCCCTAACCAGCCGGCCGACCTTGGCTTTGCCAGGCTTTTGGATAAGACTCAGCTCCAGGCGGCCGCCGAGGCCAGCCCCGGTCACGCCCAACCGGTGAGCGGACTTTTGGGCAATGATCCCCTGGTGGGGCTGATCCTGGCCAACCAGAGCCTGGCGGAAAAATCAGCCGGCCCCGAGCAGCAGGTGGAAAAAGCTCTGGATCAGATGGAAAAATATGCCGCCGCTCTGGGCGACCCCGACCGCAGCCTGAGGGATATTGCCCCCCTGGCCGAAGATTTGCAAAAATCGGCCGGCCAGCTGGCTGAAATCAGCCAGGGCCTCCTGGAGAGCAACCCCCTGAAAGGCCTGGCCAACGACACCGCCGTCCTGGCCACGGTGGAAGCCATGAAATTCCGGCGGGGCGACTACGTCTGAGCGGCCTCAGGATGCAAATCGCCGCCCATAACTATAACGCCCTGGGGAAAATCGGCCCCCACTACGACCGGCCGGAATACCGCCCCCCGGAACAGCCCCCGGTGGAGGAGAATAATCCCCGGCCGGCGCCGCCCCGGGGGGACAGGCGCACCCTCAGCACCAGAAACACGGACGCGCCTCTGAAAAAAGCCGCCCGCCCGAGTTCAGCCCGGCTGAGCCTGGACACCGCCCAAACCCTGGTTTATTCCACCGCCGCCCTGATTCGCAACCTGCCCCCCCACCGCACCAGCCAGGAGCCCCACCTGGGCCTGCCCACCGGCCTGATGACCCCGGTCTATGTTTAAAAAAGCCAGGCCTAATTTATTTTTTATACTGGCCGGCGTTCAGCCGGGACATTTCATCGCGCCAGGCCAGAGTTTTGGCCTCGACTCCGGCCATTTTTTCCGCCGGGCCGGTATTTTCAAAATAGGCCATGAATACCAGCTTATCCCCCACCCCCAGGGCCGTGGCCGTCAGATAGACCTCGGAGCCCTGCCCGTAGAGGTTAAAAGACACCCTGGCCCCCAAGGTTAAAGAGCTGCTGGTTTCGGCCAGCTTTTTGGTGTAATCATCGGTCTTGAATTTAAAACCGATATCCAGGCCCATGATTTCCTTAAGTTTTCTATTGCCCTGACTGGTCAGAAGCGCGGCCAGGGGGCGGTTGTTGGCGGCCAGGGAAAACCACTGGTTATAGCGGCTGAATTCTTTGCGCATGGCCGGGGAGTCATATTTCTTTTTAGGCATCTTATCGGTCACGCAGAGCATGGCGAAACGCGGCAGGGCGGTGGGCCGCCCGGCCTCCACCTGGCCGATGAATTTTGGCCACTCGGCCTGGTCAGCGTAAAGAGCCAGCACTTTGAGCTTAAATTTGGGCGCCACCTTTTGGAGGTAAGCA
>JAISJK010000104.1 GCA_031261565.1 Candidatus Adiutrix sp.
ATTGATCAGGCTGTAGGTATGGCTGCCGAAGCCGTCCATGTGGCGGTAGGACTGCGGCAGACCCCGGTCGCTCATGGTGATAGTCACCTGATGAAAAGCTTCCGGCAGCATGGACCAGAAATCCCAGTTATTCTGGGCCGAGCGCAGGTTGGTTTTAGGATCGCGCTTGACGGCATGGTTGAGATCGGGGAAACGCAGGGGGTCGCGCAGGAAGAAGACCGGAGTGTTGTTGCCCACCAAATCCCAGTTGCCCTCCTCAGTGTAAAATTTAATGGCGAAACCGCGGATGTCCCGCTCCGCATCGGCCGCCCCACGCTCCCCGGCCACAGTGGAGAAACGGACGAACAGGTCGGTTTTCTGGCCGACCTCGGAAAAAATTTTCGCCCTGGTGTATCTGGTGATGTCGCCGGTGACCGTAAAGACGCCAAAAGCGCCTGACCCTTTGGCGTGCATCCGGCGCTCGGGGATGACCTCCCGGTCGAAGTGGGCCAGTTTTTCAATGAACCAGGGGTTCTGGAGACTCATGGGGCCGCGCGGGCCAATGGTGGTGGAATTGGTGTTGTCGGCCACCGGAGCGCCGGCAAGGCTGGTTAATTTTTGATCCGCCATAAAATTCCTCCCCTTCACGGTTGCGACCGTTTCATTATTTTTTCTATTATAACACAGATTAGTCAGGAAGCCAAAACATCTGGCACCCTCCACAATGACCTCTGGCAGAGCCGAAGGCTTGTAAAGGCATTAACCGCTCAAAGCGATAGATCAGGGCTAACCAAACCCCCGGTTAATGTCAGGAATGCAGTGGCAATAATCGCAATCGAGCATGTTGTAAATCAACAGTAATTAACGCGCCATCATAGTCGCGGGCTTTGGCAAAATCCATGATTTCACTATCAGAGGCATTAGCCGCGCCGAGAGACGACCAGTGGACTGTTTCGAAACCGGCTTCATTCAGACTGTCAGCCCAACGGGGCGACAGATTCATGTCAAGTAATACTTTCATACTTGAGCGATAGGCAAGATTTCACGTTCCTCAGACAACCAGGCGGCATAGCGGACGGCCTGCAAAATGTCATCACGCTGAAGGTATGGATAATCCGTCAAAATATCTTCTACACTATGCCCCGCGCCGATCTGGCTTAAAATTAATCCGACCGTAACCCGTGTACCCCGAATACAGGGTTTACCACCCATGATATCGGCTTGATGGCTAATACGATCTAGTTGTTCCATGATTCCCTCCTGATTTTTTCTATTATAACACAGATTAGTCAGGAGATCACAGCCTCTATAACTCCAGCAATATTGCCCAGCCCGAATCGGCGTGCTATACTATATGATAAAGTTAGCTCACTCTGGGGGATATCCTATGACCAAAAGCAAAGAGCCTGATAAAAACGCCGGCCGGCTGGACATCGACACCCTCGGCCCGGCCAAAATCAACTCGCCCCTCCTGGGCTACACTGCCCACGGGCCGATCGAGGTCACCCCCTGGGATTCCTTTACTGATGACGACAGCCGGGTGCTCCTGGACGTCAATGTCAAATCCCTGACCAAAATGGCGGCCGAGGGCTGCCACCCCGACAGTTTTGAGGAGGCCGGGGCCCGGCGCGCCATCTATTTCGACCCCTCCAAAGTCCGGGCGGCCATCCTGACCGCCGGGGGGCTCTGCCCGGGGCTGAATGACGTCATCCGGGCTCTGGTCATGACTCTCTATTACCGTTACGGCGTGCGCAACATTTTAGGGGTGAAATACGGCTACCAGGGCCTGGCCCCCGAATTCGGTCACGAGCTGATCCCCCTTGACGCTGATTTCGTCTCCAATATCCACGAATTCGGCGGCACGGTGCTGGGCTCCTCCCGGGGGGGGGTGCCGGCCGAGCAACTGGTGGATTCCCTGGAACGGCTCAACATCAACATCCTCTTCTGCATCGGCGGCGACGGCACCCTCAAGGGCGCCCACGCCATAGCCCAGGAGGCCAGGCTGCGGGGGCTAAAACTGGCGGTGGTGGGCGTGCCCAAAACCATTGACAACGACATCAGCCTGGTGGCCCGCTCTTTTGGCTTTGAAACGGCCGTGGCCATAGCCTCCACCGTCATCCGCAGCGCCCACACCGAGGCGGTGGGGGCGCCCTACGGGGTGGGGCTGGTCAAGTTGATGGGCCGCGACTCCGGCTTTATCGCCGCCACCGCCTCTCTGGCCCAGAGCGACGCCAATTATGTCCTGATCCCGGAAATTGATTTTGCTCTGGAGGGCCCCGGCGGCCTCCTGGCCCATCTGGAAAAACGCCTGGACAGCCGGGGCCACGCCGTCATTGTGGTGGCCGAGGGGGCCGGCCAGAAATATTTTGAAAACGCGGGGGATTCCAAAGACGCTTCCGGCAATATCCTGCACAAAGACATCGGCACTTTCCTGGCCGAGACCATCAAAGACTATTTTAAGGGCAAAAATAAAGAGCTGAATCTGAAATATATTGACCCCAGCTACATCATCCGCAGCGCCCCGGCCAACGCCAGCGACCAGGTCTATTGCAGTTTCCTGGGCCAGAAAGCGGTGCATGCGGCCATGGCCGGCAAAACCGACCTGGTCATCGGCCAGTGGAATGACCATTTTGTGCATATCCCCATTGCCCTGGCCACCCAGACGCGCAAAAAAATAGACCCCAACGGAGTCCTGTGGAACAGCGTGCTGGAGGGGACGGGCCAGCCCACTTTCACTGATAAGCGCATTGCCTGAATCTTTCCGGTGCCTTCTTTCCAGTGCCTTCAGTGCGGCGATTGCTGTTTCGGGCGGGGGGGGGTCAGCCTGACCCCGGCCGGGGCGGCCGTTGCCGCCGCCTTTCTGGGCCTGACCCCGGCCGAATTCCAAAAATTTATGGCCCCTGGCCGGGCCGGGGAAATCCTGACCGGGCCGGACGGCTTCTGCCTTTTTCACCAGCCTGACGGCCGCTGCCGGATTCACCCGGTCAAGCCGGACATCTGCCGGCGCTGGCCCTATCTGCCAGCCCTGTTAAATATAAAGAGCGCCTTTGACGAGGCCAGGGGGGCCTGCCCCGGTTTGGCTGCCGCCTACCCCGGCCCGGCCTGGGCCGATTTTAAAGCCGCCGCCAGCCGGGAATGGTTAGCCCAAAATGATTAAAAAATGGCTTCAGGCCGCTCTGGATCTCTTCTGGCCCCCGGTCTGCGCCACCTGCCCCCGGCCCCTGCCCCTCCGGGATGACCAGGGCGACCCGGCCGCCCATTTCTGCCCTGAATGCCTGGCCACGGTGGCCCGGATGCCGGCCGCCGCCTGCCCCCTCTGCGCCCGGCCGTTTTATAACACGGCCAGCCATGTCTGCGGCGACTGCCTCAAAAATCCGCCCCCCTACGCCGCCCGCTCGGCCCTGATTTACCAGGGCGCGGTGGCCCACTCCATCGCCCGGCTGAAATATAAGGGCGATCTGTCCCAAGTTCCGACCCTGGCCGCTCTGGCCGCCCCGGCCTTGGTTCAGCCGCTGGCCCCGTCGGAGCCCATCGACGCCATCATCCCCCTGCCCCTCTCCCCTCGGCGGCTGGCCCAGCGGGGCTTTAATCAGGCGACCGAGCTGGCCCGCACCCTCTACCGGCCCTGGAGGGCTAAGATGGCCAGGATAGACGAGCGATTGCTGGCCCGGCCAGCCGATGGCGACCTCCACTTGGCCGGTCTCTCGGGCGCCAGCCGCCGCCAGGCCATCCGGGGCTGCTTTCAGGCTCCGGCCCCGAGCCTGATCCAGGGGGCCAGCCTCCTCCTCTTTGACGATGTGCTGACCACCGGGGCCACCGCCGGGGAAGCTGCCCGCACCCTCCTGGAAGCCGGGGCCGGGCGAGTGACTCTGGCCACCGTGGCCCGGGCCGTGATGAGAGGCTGGCAGTAGCCTGCCGCCCCTACCAGCTCGCGATAAAGTCGGCCTCCGGGGGCTCGGCCGTCCTCTCCAGCCGCCGCTTGCCCGAGCCCTCAAGCTGGTGGCCCAGGATCACGGCCAGGGTCAGGCCGGCCGCCCCCGGGCCCAGCCAGGCGGCGATGGCCTCAGCGGCCAGGCGGGGCGTCTCCCCCGGGGCCCCGGGGGTGGTCAGAAGAGACAAGGTCAGAGCGGTGTGGGGATGCAGCTTTAAGTCGTAGCCCCGAATAAAGGGCAGATCAGCCAGAGGCGCCTCAAAATCACCGGCCCGCAAAGAGCGGCCGGAGGGCAGCGTGAAACGGTCGGCCAGCCGGCCGAAGATTTGCAGGCGGTTCATCTGAGAGCCGCAGGGGCAGGGGCTGGCCAAGATCAGGCCCTCGTCGCCGGTGCGGTAGCGTATCAGGGGCATGGCCAGGCGGGTCAGGGGGGTGAGGGTGATTTCCCCTGGGGCGCCCGGCGGCTGGGGCCGGCCGTCCGGGCCGATGATCTCGGCCCAGAGGTCATCGCGCAGATGGGGCCAGAGACGGCGCTCGCACTCCACCGCCCCGCCCAGCCCGGCCTCGGTCAGGCCATAATGGCGAAAGACCCGGCAGCCGGGAAAATTTTGCTCCAGCTCCCGCACCAGCCGGTCTTCGGCCACCTCGCCGCTCAAGAGCATGGTTTTTAAAGTCAGGCGGTTGGCCAGGGGGTGACGGCCCAGGGCCGCCATCTGGGTGGGCACCCCCACCAGGCAGGTGGGTCCCCACTCGGCCAATTCAGCCAGCCAGGAGGTTTCCGCCGCCGCCCCGGGCACAAAGCCGTGGGCCAGAAAGGGGATCTGCCAGCGGGCCAGGGCCTGGCCCAGGAGATCGGCCACATTGCCCGGTCGGGCCGGGCTCATGGCCAGGGCCACCCGATCCTGGCCCGGGGCCACCATAAAACGCATCCCGTATTCAAAAAAGACGACTGTTTCTTCCAGGTCGGCGGCCAGGGACTGGATGCGGCGGGCCTGGCCGCTGGTGCCGGAGGTGGGCACTGAGACCACGCCCTCCACTTCGTCCTGGCTGACGGCCAGAAATGATTCAGTCTGGCCGGCCAGGTCGGTCGGGCTGGTGGGGGGTAGCTCGGCCAGCCTGGCCCCCAGGAGGGCGGCCGTCACTTCCGCCTGGCCCCCGGCCAGATTTTCCAGCTCCGAGGCCACCTGGTCAGCCGCGCCGGGCACCCAATGGCGGCCATACCAAGGGGAATGAGCAGCGGCCCAGCGCAACAGAGCGGCCAGCTTGAGGGCCTGCCAGCGGGCCAGCCCGTCAGGCAGACCAGCGTTCGCCGACCGCCGGCTTTGAAAGCGGCGATCCAACCAAAGGGCCCCGGCCTCACCCATAATCAGGCCCTGACCCGGCGAATGCGGGCACCCAGGGCCATCAATTTTTCATCCAGCCGGTCGTAGCCCCGATCCAGGTGATAGACCCGGGCGATCTCGCTTTGGCCCCGGGCGGCCAGGGCGGCCAGAATCAGGCTGGCCGAAGCCCGCAAATCCGTAGCCATCATCGGAGCCCCGGACAGGCGGCGGACGCCCCGCACCACGGCCGTGCGGCCCTCCAGGGTGATGTCGGCCCCCAGGCGGGAGAGCTCGCTGACGTGCATGAAGCGGTTTTCAAAGATGGTTTCGGTGATCATGGCCACCGAGTGGCCCACGGTCATCAGGGCCATGAACTGGGCCTGCATATCCGTAGGGAAGCCCGGGTGCGGCCGGGTGGTGATATTGGTTGATTTGACCGGCCCGTCAGACTCCACCCGGAGGACATCGCCCTCCAAGGTCAGGGTCACCCCGGCCTCCCGGATTTTATCGTAGACCGGGTCGAGGGCCTGGTGGGGGGCGCCGGAAATCATCACCCGCCCGCCGGCCAGGGCTGCGGCCACAATCAGGGTGCCGGCCTCAATCCGATCGGGCATGACCCGGTGGGTGGCCGGGCCGAGGGCCTCCACTCCGTCAATGGTCAGCTCATCGGTATCCAGGCCGGATATTTTGGCCCCCATGGCCTGCAGAGCCAGAGCTGTGTCGGTCACTTCCGGCTCCCGGGCCGCGCCGGTGATGACCGTGCGGCCCCGGGCCAGGGTGGCGGCCATCATCAGGTTTTCCGTGCCGGTGACCGTGACCGTGTCAAAGTGGATATGGGCCCCGCAAAGGCCGCCCTGAGGGGCGCGGGCCACCACATAGCCGCCATCAAGATCAATGATCGCGCCCATGGCCTCCAGGGCTTTGAGGTGCAGGTCAATGGGCCGGGCGCCAATGGCGCAGCCGCCGGGCAGGGAGACCCGGGCCCGGCCCCACCGGGCCAGGAGCGGCCCCAGCACCAGGGCCGAAGCCCGCATGGTCTTGACCAGCTCGTAGGGAGCCTCGGGGGTGATCAGGGCCGAGATATCCAGGCCGGCCCGGCCCGGGGCCAGCTCGGCCCGGCCGCCCATGTGCCGGAGCAGATTGGCCATGGTGGTCAGGTCGCGCAGGTTGGGCACGTTTTCCAGGGTCAGGAGACCACTGGATAAAATGGCCGTGGCCATCAGGGGCAGGGCCGCGTTTTTGGCCCCGCTGACCCTGACCTGCCCCGCCAGGGGGGTCTGCCCTTCTATTAATATTTTATCCATTCAGCGGGTGTGTTCGAGGTAGGCGTAGGCCGAATGATTGTGGATGGATTCAAAATTTTCTGCGGCAATGGAAAACCAGGCGTAGGTGTCATCGGCCAGGAGCTTGACGGCCACCTCCCGCACCACATCCTCCACAAACATGGGATTTTCGTAGGCCGCTTCGGTGACGAATTTTTCATCGGCCCGCTTTAAGAGGGAAAAGACCTCGGCCGAGCAGGAGGTCTCCACCAGGCGGATTAAGTCTTCCATCCAGAAAAATTTGTTGTATCGCACCACCACCGTGACCAGACCCCGCTGGTTGTGAGCCCCAAACCGGCTTATTTCCTTGGAACAGGGGCAGAGGGTGGTGATGGGCACGGTCACGCTAACGGTCAAATCAGCCCCTCCGCCGTTTTGCTGGCCGCAGAGGGTGCAGTTATACTCCATGAGGCTGACCGCCCCGGAGACCGGGGCCTTTTTCTCGATAAAATAGGGAAAACTCAGTTCCAGGTGGGCCGAGGCCGCGTTGAGGCGCTCTTTCATATCGGAGAGAATGGCCGGGATGCTCTGGGGGGAGATGCTGTCGCGGTGGGCCGAGAGCACCTCAATGAAGCGGGACATGTGGGTGCCCTTGTAGTGATGGGGCAGATCGACATACATATTGACCGAGGCCACCGTGCGCCGGTCTTCGCGATCTTTGGCCCGGACGGTGATGGGATAGCGGATATCCTTGACCCCGACCTTGTCGATATGAATATTACGATTATCCGTCCGGTTTTGCACATCGGCCATAGCGGCCACCGGCGGGCAGAGGGTATCTGAGGCCATGGTCTCCGCTCACTTAATTCATACAGCATTATATCTGGCTAACCACTTTATTTTACCCCAAGGGGCCAGTCTTGTCAAACCCGGGGGAGATGGCTATAATAACCAGATATGGATATTATCCTGACTTTTCAGAATACCCACCAGGCCCTGGCCGCTGAAGAGGCCCTTTTGGCCGGCGGGCTGGAGGTCAGGATCATGCCCCTGCCGGCCACTATGGGCGAGGGGTGCGGCTTTTGTCTGCGGCTGGGCGAGGGCGACCTGGCCCGGGCCGGGCAACTCTTAGAGGCCCGGAATCTGGACCGGCCGTTTAAAATTTACCGCCGGTCGGACGCCGGCCTGGCCGATTACCAGCCGGTTTCTGAAAAAAACCTTGACATAAATCAGCCGTCATGATACTAAAATGGATTGTTTCGCTAAGAAAGGAAGGCAGCCATGATCCCCAAAACTTTTATGGCCAAAGAAGACCAAGTCGATAAAAAGTGGTATCTCGTGGACGCTGAGGGTCAGGTGCTGGGCCGGCTGGCCTCGGAAATCGCCCGCCGTCTGCGCGGCAAGCACAAGGCCATTTTCACCCCTCACAACGATACCGGCGATTTCATCGTAGTGGTCAATGCCGACAAAGTCCGCCTGACCGGCCGCAAGATGGATCAAAAAGTTTATTACCGCTACAGCGGCCATATCGGCGGCCTCAAGGAGACTCTGGCCAAAAACCTTCTGCTCAGAAAGCCGCTGGACATGCTGATGCTGGCCGTGCGCGGCATGCTGCCCAAAAATACCCTGGGCCGCCGCCAGTTGAAAAAACTGAAACTCTACGCCGGCGGCGAGCATCCCCACACCGCTCAGAAGCCTGAAAAAATAGAGCTTTTATAATTTTAAGGAGTGATTTAAATGGCGGCAAGCAGATTTTACGCCACCGGGAAACGGAAGACCTCCATCGCCCGGGTCTGGATGAGCCCCGGCGCCGGGCAGATTAACATCAACCAGCGCCCGATTGATGAATACTTTGGCCGGGAGACTCTGAAGATGGTTGCTGAGCAACCCCTGGATCTGACCAGCACCCGGGGCCAGTTTAACTTTTACATCCTGGCTTCCGGAGGCGGCATCGCCGGCCAGGCCGGGGCCGTGCGCCACGGCATTGCCAAGGCCTTGCAGGAATATGACCCAGCCATGCGCGCCGCTCTTAAAAAGGCCGGTTTCCTGACCCGGGACGCCCGCAAAAAAGAGCGCAAGAAATATGGCCAGAAAGGCGCCCGCGCCCGCTTCCAGTATTCCAAGCGCTAATTTTTATTTTATGAAAGTCGGCATTATCGGGGCCACGGGCTACACCGGCCTGGAGCTCCTCCGGCTCCTGGCCCAGCACCCGGTTCGGCCGGAAGTATCGGTCATCACCTCCCGCCAGGAGGAGGGCCGCGCCCTCACCTCTGTTTTTCCGTCTCTAGCCGGCCTGGCCAACTATGACCGCCTCCACTACGAGGCCCCAGCCGAAACCGAGCTGGCCGGCCGGGCCGACTTCTTTTTTCTGGCCGCTCCCCACGGAGCGGCCATGGCTTTGGCCCCCCCCCTGCTCTCGGCCGGGGCCCGGCTCATCGACCTGTCGGCCGATTTCCGGCTACGGGAGGCCGAGGTTTTTCAGGAGTGGTATCAGCCCCACACCGCCCCCCACCTCCTGGCCCAGGCCGTCTATGGCCTCCCGGAACTCTACGCCCCCCAGATCAGCCAGGCCCGCCTGGTGGCCAACCCCGGCTGCTACCCCACCAGCATTGTCCTGGCCCTGGCCCCCCTGTTGCAAAAAGGTCTAACGGCTCCGGATCGGCCCATTATAGCCGATGCCGCCTCCGGGGTCACCGGAGCCGGACGGGGGGCTTCCCTGGGCAATTCCTTTTGCGAAGTGCAGGACAGCTTTAAGGCCTACAAAGTCGTCGGCCACCGTCACACGCCGGAAATTGAGCAGGAACTGTCCCGCCTGGCCGGGAGATCCCTGACGGTGGCCTTTACCCCCCACCTGGCCCCCCTGAACCGGGGGATTCTGGCCACCTCCTATGTGGCCCCGGCCGTGAAGATCGACCCGGAGGAGTTGCGGTCGCTCTACCTGGATTTTTACCGCCCTTCGCCCTTTGTCCGGGTGCGGCCTCTAGGCTTTGAGCCCCAGACTTCCGAGGTGCGGGGCACTAATTTCTGCGATCTGAGCCTTTTTTATGACCACCGCAGCGGCCTGGTCAAAATCATCTCGACCATTGACAACCTCTGCCGGGGGGCCTCCGGCCAGGCCGTGGCCAATTTCAACCTGATGCTGGGCCGTCCTGAAACCGAGGGGCTCGGGCAGGGGCCGCTCCGGCCCTGACTCTCATGGCCGAAAACAGACCTGCCCCCCCGCCCCTGACCCGCCGCCGCCTGGCCGTGAGGCTCAAGCGCCTAACCCCCAATTTCCCGGCCGAATTGCTCCAGGCGGCCATGAAGGAGATCATCAGCGCCCTAGGCGGAGCTCTGGCCGCCGGGCGGCCGGTGATTTTGCGCGGGTTCGGCCGCTTTGAAGTGCGCCGCTACCGGGCGGGCCGTAAAAAAGTGGGCCTGGTCTTCCGCCCCAGCCCGGAGCTGGCGGCCCGGCTAAACCAGGTCGGTGCCCCGGCCGGAGAATAAAAGCAGCCCAAGCCCGGCGGATTATGCTACACTAAGCGGGTTATGTGGCCCGTCATTCAAAAAGCCGTGGAGTGCGTGCTGAGCCTGTTTCTCATCGGGTTCCTGGGCTATGTCCTGGCCCGGCGGCGCTGGTTCACCCCGGAGACCAGCGCTCTCCTGCCCCGGCTGGTGATCATGGTCACCCTGCCCCTCTATATGTTCGTCAACATTGTCGACAGCCTGAGCCGCGATGATCTGATCAGTCTCCTGCACGGGGTGGTCGTGCCGGCCCTCTCCATTGGGCTGTCTTTCGGGCTGGCTGCGCTGATGGCCCTTTTGATCCGGGTGCGGCCGGGCCGGCGGGGGTTATTCTGCACCGGCTCGGCCACCTCCAACACCATTTTTATCGGTCTGCCGGTCAATGTGGCCCTGTTTGGCGAGGCGGCTCTACCCTGCGTGTTGGCCTATTATTTCGCCAACACCACCTTTTTCTGGACGGTGGGGAACTACTGCCTCAGCCTGGACGGCCAGCGGGCCAGGGAGCCGATCTTCAGCCGGGCCACATTGCGGCAAATCTTTTCCCCGCCGCTCATCGGCTTCCTCCTGGGGGTGCTCCTGGTGCTGCTCGGGGGCGAACCGGCGGGGCTCAGGCCCCCCCAGTTTTTTATGGACGCCGCCAGCCGGGTGGGCCAGTTAACCACCCCCCTGGCCATTATTTTCATTGGTCTGACCCTGGCCGGTATTAAACTGAAAAACCTCAAGCCGGATCGGGATGTGATCATGCTGCTCCTGGGTCGGCTGGTGGTCAGCCCCCTGACCATCATTCTGCTATTGCTTTTATGGCGACGGCTGGGGCTGGCCCTGCCGCCTCTGATGGCCAAGGTTTTTATCATCCAGTCTTCCCTGCCGGTGGTTTCCAGCGCTGTGCTCATGGCCGGCTATCACCGCTCCGACGCGGCTTACGCCTCGGTGGTGGTCTCCCTCAGCACTCTGTTGGCCATGATCACCATACCGGCCTACATGGTGGTCATTTCGCTTTTGTTTGGCTAGGTTTGTTTGACTAGGAATGAGATGATGATGAAGTTTACGATTATTCCGGCCTTTATTATTATGACGGCGCTGACGCTGAGCCCGGCCCGGGCCGAGGAAATCGAGACCCCGGGCACCACGCCCATCGCCCTGGTGGAGGAGGCCTATCTCCGGCATAAAAAGGGCCAGTATGACCAGGCTATCCTGGGGTACACCCGCATTATCCAGCGGCGGGGCCTGACCAGGCGGGAGCGGGCCATCAGCTATCTGCTCCGGGGCGAGGCCAAACGCGACGCCCAAAAACTGCCGGAGGCCATCCTTGATTTCACCCGGGCTCTCAAGCAGTGGCCGGGCTACCCCCAGGCCCATTTTTTCCGGGGTCGGGTTTATGAGCAGCAGAGCCGGCTGACCGAGGCCTACGCCGATATCGTCCGGGCCGTCACCCTTGACCCCACCCGGGAAGGTTACCAAATCTATTTGCGATTGCTTAAAAAGCGCATGGCTGAGGCCGGCCAGGCTGTGCCTGAGGACGCGGCCCCGCCCTGGCCGGTGGAGCCGACCCTGCCTGGCGGGGAATAGCCTATTCGCGGGCCGGCACCGGCCCGCCGTCCATTTCGTCCTCATAGAGCCGGTAGGTATTTTTACCTGAATTTTTGGCGCGATACATGGCCATATCCGCATATTTAATCAGCACATTAAAATTGTCGGAATGGTAGGGGAACAGGGCCACCCCCAGGCTCAGGCCCACTTTATACTTGTCGATAAAGCGATCCAGCTCCGGAGAGTAAAAATTATCCAGCACTTTTTGAGCGGCGGCGGCGGCCTCTTCCGGGTTGGCCAGGCCGGGCACCACCTGCAAAAATTCATCACCGCCAATGCGGGCTGAGACATTCAGAATGCCGGCCGCAGGCCGGAAGGCTTTGGAGTTTTCGTGAATGTTGTCCAGATAGGCGGCGATTTTACGCAACAGATCATCCCCGGCATCGTGGCCGGCATTGTCATTGACCTGTTTAAAATTGTCGAGGTCGATGAAAATGAGGGCGAAGGGCACGGCCTTATCCCCGCTGGTTATCCGCTTCAGATAGGTCAAAAGATACTGCCGGTTGGGCAGCCCGGTGATGAGGTCGTAATTGGCCAGGCGGTGAAGCTGGTCATGGGCTGAGCGCACCTGGCGCAAAAGCGATACAACCACGCCCAGACCCAGGATCATCATTACGGCCATGGAGAGGAGCAAAAGAAGGCCATTGGCGCTGGCCGTCTGCCGGCTTTTGGATACAAAGACATCATCAATGTCGGCGCTGACGATGCCGATGACCCGGCCGTTGTTGAAAATGGGCGCCGCGCCGGTGTTGTAGCTGCCCCACTGGTCGGCCACATTCATCACGTCAGCCGCAGTCAGTCCCTGAAAAGCGGCCTCATGACCGGGGCGATCTCGTA
>JAISJK010000125.1 GCA_031261565.1 Candidatus Adiutrix sp.
AAAAACAGTTTCCGATGAACAAATTCAATCTATAATACTCACAAAATTAGGTGAGCACGGCGAGTGGAATTATAAAATTGATCCTAAAAAATAACGCATGTTATTATTTAACTGTTCCCAAGGGCTTAGGGCCATCAAGCCCTAAGCCCTTGATTTAATTGTCAATATGCCTTGGACTGAACCAAGGGCCTTCGGGTGATGAGCCCGATGAGCTACCATTTGCTCCACACCCGCAATATTTTCATAATATAGCACGATTCGTAACTATTGTCAATCTAGCCTCAAAATGGCAGCAGGTTGCGGATGTCCGGCGGCAACAGATCAGGTATGAATTCCGGTAAAAATTTGGGCCCGGCCACCAGGAGTCCGGCCACGATCAGGATAAAGATGAACAGCAGTAAAATTGTTTGGGAATGGGCCTTTTTAGGCCCCTCAGCCGGTTTGGTTTTGACCCCGGTTTTGCTTTTGGGGTTGGGCTGGACGGTGAATTTGTGACCGCATTCCGGGCAGCGCAGGCTGAGTTTGCTGGTCACCGGGGGAATCTCGGCTGTATACTTGCATTTGGGGCAAACTATGGTCTGGGTCTGAATCTGGATGGTGTCGGAGGCCGGCTGGGCCCGGTTGGGCGGGCTGGCCGCCGGCGGGTCGGCTGGAACAGTCTGGAAGGGGAGGGGCGGCGGCGGCGGCACCGTATAGGCCGGGTCGGCTGGCGCCGGCTGCTGGGCCAGCGGCTCCAGCGAAGCGGGCTCTTCATAGGCGGACATCACAAAAGTATTCTGACACTGTTTGCATTGGGCGGTTTTGCCGAGATTTTCAGAATCCATGTGGTATATTTTGCCGCAGTGAGCGCATCTGGTTTTGATCTTCATTGATGACCCCCGTCTGAGATTAATTGACCTTCTGACTTGTTTGCATTATAACGGATAAAATAGTCTAGTTCAAGAGATAGCATCCGGCCGGATAGCCCTGGCCCCTCACCCAGACCAGCCTAAGGGAGAAGACCATGATTTTAAGCACCATTAAAAATATACCCGGCCGGATTATCCGGGCCTGGGGCTATTCCCGGGACGGGCTGGCCAACGCCTTCATCAGGGAAGAATCCTTCCGGCTGGAAGTCATGTCTCTGGTAATCCTGACCCTGATCCTCCTGCTGGTTCCCTGGCCGATCTGGAAAAAACTGGCCCTGACCTCCGTCTTTCTCCTGATTCCCCTGACCGAGCTGCTTAACTCGGCCCTTGAGGATTTATGCAACCTGGTTAGCCCTGATTTCAATCCCTTTATCAAAAACGCCAAGGACAAGGGCTCGGCTGCCGTGTTGCTGGCCATCATCATCAATGGTCTGGCCCTGGCCGCGCTGGTGGTTACTTAATCAGGGTGAAAGTCGGTTTCGGTTCGGGTTTGCCGGGCTTGGGGGCCGCCGGGTCTTTCTTTTTCCGACCCTTGGGAACCACTGTTGGCTCGTCAATCATGTCCAGCTGCTCTTCAAAAGCTTCAAAATTGACGGCTTTGATAAAGACCTTGCGGCCGCCCATGGTGAAAATTTCCCGGCCGGTGAAATGGGGCGTCTGGAGAATGATGGTTCGGGGCTGAGGCGGCACTTCCAGAAAAACAAAGCGCACATGCCACCACTCGTCCCGCTTGGCCGTGTCCCGCTCAAAATCAATAACCTGGGCGTAAAGCATGGTCACCATGCCGTCCTCGTTTTCGCGGAGCATGATGACCGTGTCGCCGATTTCCGTCGTGTCCTTGAATGGAACCTGAAGGTTCAGTTCCTCCACCAGTTTTTCCATCAGATTGTCATTTTTGCGAGTCATGATTGCTCACCCTCAGTATGTTTTTTGAATCGGGGCGGGCGCTTTTTCCACAGAGTCCCTTCGGCCAAAGATTCCCAGCCCCATTTAAGCCACTTAATCATAGAAACGGCCAGCCATAAAGCCCAGGCCAGCATCAGAGCTTTATAAAACCAGACCGAGACCGATAATACCTGCCCGGTGGGCCAGGAACCGGGTGTCCGGTCGGTGAACCAGAGCAGACGCTGCCCATAGGAGCCGCCACCCTCAATCAGCATGTCGGGATTGGCCAGCAGGCCGTTTTCAAGGCCCTGGTAAATCAGGGTCAGGGCGGCCAGAGTCCATAGAGCCAGAAAAACTTGCCAGCAGTTAAAGCGGAAAATCCCGACCGGGGCCTGCCGTCGGCGGCGGGCTAAAAGAAGTATCCAGCCGGCCACGAACATGGCCCCGAAAAGATGGAGCTGCATCAGCCCCAACCCCAGGAGGAACCAACTGCCCCAGCCCAGAGGGGTGGCGGTGTAGCGGCTTAAAACTGCGGCGGCCAGGAGGATGACGGCCAGGAGCGACCAAAACTGCACCACCGGTCCCTGGAGCGGGCCCCAGGCCCACAGAATCCAGCGGTTTTCCGGCATGGTCAGCGACAGGCTCAAATTGGCGGTGTTGGCCCCTAAATTCAGAGCGGGCGTAGCCGTAACCAGTTGCCAGGGCTGGTCGTGGTTCCAGGAGACTTCCAGGAGATGCTCACCGGCGCTCAGTGAGGCAGTCAGAGTCGGGCCGGTGCCCTGGGCGCTAGCTCCAGTCGTCTGAGGGGCCAGGGGGATTGATTGGCCATCGACTTTGAAGGAGCGCACTTCGGTCGTCTGCGGCAGACTGAAACTGTAAGGGCCGCCCTGGCTGGTGCGCACCCGGAAATCAAGGTCATTTATCTGGTTATTCCCGGCTGCGGTCACCGCCAGTCGCCCTTGGTCAATGACCAGGTATTGGCCCGGAACCGGCTCAGGTTTGTCCACCGTCAGGCTTAAACTCTCGCCGGGCCAGGGCCGCCAGTTGGGCTGCCAGAAACCGTTTTGGGTGTTGTGAATGGGAACGAGACCCCGCGAGCTGACCCGCCAGATGGGGGAGGCGTCCAGTGACCAGCTTTCGGTCCAGGGGCCTTCAAGGGCGGTCAGGGTCAGCTCCGGAGTGATGGTCAGGCTGGAATCCCAACTAATTTCATCTTGTCGGGGGGCGAAATTGAGGGTCAGCCGGCCATCGTCCACCGGCCAATCGCCGGTGAGGGGGTTTTCGCCCGGCAGGAGGGGCAGCTTGAGGGTCACTGGCGAGCCAGTGGGGGTGAGGCGTTGCACGGTGGTGTGAACCTGCCACTCCAGGCCCAGCGACAAAGTCCGTTTAACCAGAAAGAAAGGGGCCAGATTGACCCTGGTGCTCTCCTCCAGCTCGCTTTGCCCGGCTGGTTCGGCTCCGCCTGGGGCGCTGAGGTAAAGGGCCTCGCCCACCAGGCGGCCGTCCTCAGGCAGACCTTCAACCTGCCAGGAGGATTTTTCTGATATGATCGTGCGCTCCGGCTTGGCTTCCGGGCTAAAATTGATCTGAAAGCCGGGCCGGGTCGGGACGGTTTTCAGTCGGCCAGCCAGAGTCAACTGGTGGCGGCCGGCCGGGATGAGGGTCAGCCAGCGGCCGTGATCATCCACCAGAGGCAAGTCCCGGTCAGCAATGGCCAGCCGCTCCGGCTGAAATATCTCGCGATCCAGCGTGGGCAGGCTGATCACAGTTTCCCGGGCGGCGTTCACGGTTAAAACGAAGGTCAGGCGATCCGGCTCAGCGGTCAGCCTCAGTTCGGAAATGGATGGTTCCGGGACGGGTCTGGGGGCCAGCAGCCGCTCCCGGTAAGATTCAAGCAGCTTCTCATCGGGGAAGGCTTTCTCTTGAGCCAGGGCCGGGGTCGCCAGTTGGCCGAGCAGCAGACTCAAGATCAGGATTACAGCCGCAGCCGGGGCCCCGGGGCGGAGGAGCGGGGTCAGCCGGCCAGCGCCGGTCAGCATGACCAGAGTGAACCAGGCCATGAAGATCAGGCGGCCGGCTCCCAGCCACCGGCCGGCGGTCGGGCCGATCAGATAGAGCCGCACCTCCTGTTCAGCGGTGACCGAGGTGTTGTAATAGAGGCGGACGGAGCGCCAGCGCCAGTCCGGCCGGGGGAGGCTGTTCTGCACTTTGGCATCCAGGGGCCGGCTCAACTTGACCATGCGGTTGGCGTAAGATTCGGCCGATTTATGGCCGCTGGCCAGGGAGGAGGAGGCCGGGGCTGAAGAGGGGGCCGGGGCCTCTGCCATCTCGTCAAAATCGGCCGCTGACTCGGTCATAAAATTGTCCTGAGGATAATAATTGGCCGCTCCGGGGCTGATCCCCCCGCCGAGGAAGGTGAAGCGGCCATCGTCCGACCAGTAGGCGGGGTTTTCCAACTGGGGATGGAGGGTGACCCGAACCTGGTTGATCATAAACAGCGCAGTTAGAATCACCAGGGTCAGCGCGGCCAGGAAGCGCCAGCCGGCCACCAGCCAGTGGGCCCGGCCCGGCCGGGGCAGGAGAGGCAACAGGGCGGCCGTGCCCAACAGGTGGAGAAAGACCATCTGCGGGGCCATAGGTTCGTGGTAGCCCAGAATCAGGGCCGCCAGGGCCAGGCAGCCCGTCGGGCGTCCATAGAGCTTCCCGGCGGCGATGGCGATGATCAGAACCACAAAAAAGTCAAGGGCGCCCCAGGCCCCCGTCCAGGTTCCGGCCCCGCTCTGGGGCGAGCTTTGCCGGGCCTCGGCTCCGGTCACGTGGAGCAGGTGATAGCCGGGGGGCAGATTCAGCCTCTGGCCCTCGGTCTCCAACTGGTGATCCCAGCCGGAAGCCGGGATACGGCCGTTAAAGCGGTCGAGGCGCAGGTCGGCCCTCAGGTTGACCTGGCCATTGCGCAGTTGCAGGCCCGGAGCCGGCCGGCCCCGGGCATCGGTCTGCCAGGTGATGACCTGAGGCTGGCCGGCCAGCGAGGCCTGGCCCAGGCTGAAAGGCGGGCTGACGTTCAGGTGCCACTGGCGGTTTAAAGTGCCGGTCAGATGATCCCGGCAGCTCAGGCCCCGGCCATCGTAATCCAGCCAGCATTCCCGGGACAGGTTCAGGCTGTCCGGCGGCGGCTCGGGGTCGCCCCGCCGGATGGCGTTAAAGACCAGCTGGCTGCCCGGCATCATCAGATAAACCGGCAGGTGGCGCCAGGCCGGGTAGAGGTCGGCCTGGGAAGGATCTATCTGCCGGGCTCCGCTGATGTCCACCAGACGCAACTGGGGTTGGGCCTGAAAAGCCCAATATTCAGGCGTTTCGGAGTTTTCCGGGGGGGCCAGAGTCTCCGGGCTGGTCAGGGCCCGGCTGTCGAGAAAAATTTCAAAAATACCGGGTTTGAGCTGCACCCTCAGGCCCTCGGCCGTCAACTGAGTCGGGAGATCCGAGGTGAGAAAGGTGGCCAATGTCCCCGGTAGAAGCGCGTTTTTGAGGATCGCCTCCCGGGGCTGGCCGCTGACCGTCAGCCGGAAGCGGCTTTTGATCATCATGGGCTGGCTGTCCTGGATGAGCCGGTTGACATTGACCGTCAGACGGTCGGTCTCAGTTTCGGCCGGCGGCTGGTCATCGTTTTTGGGGGTCAGCCAGAGATGGGCCGCCTGAGCTTGGTAATCAACTTCCAGGGCCGGGAAATCAAGGCGTTGGCCGTCAACCCTGAGGTTAAGGATAAAACCCAAGGGGAGGGTCAAGGTATCCGGCAGATGGCTCCAGTGGAAGGCGCCGGTCAGGGTGTGGCGGCCGGCCGGCAGCCAGACCACCGGGCGTTCCCGCCCCAAAACAGGCCTCGGGTCTTTCTGGTCGGTCACTTCCATTGGCCAGGCCCCGGGGCCGCCGGGCAGGGGGAAAGAGCCCTCTTTTTTTAATTCAAAGGTGGTTGAAAAGCGGCCTCCGCCCTTGTTCAGATCCAGCTCCAGGGTCATGGGCCAGGCGCACTGGCGGCCCTCCTGACCAGGGTGGGCGGCCGGGCAGAGATACTCCTCCTCCTGGCCGTATAAGACCCAGTCTTCCCAGGCGGCCAGAGTGGGCGGGGCCCCGGTTTCGTCCCGGGGCAGGGCCTGGGCCGCTACGGGCCACAGTAAAAATATCGCCAGCAATAAGGCTATTGGGGGCATAATTACACCAGATCGTCGCCGTATTTATTGAGATAACCCCGGGGGGTGATCATATAATTATGATAGACAAAAGTGCTCTGATTGCCGATGATAATCAGGGTCTGCATATCTACCGGAGTTTCGGTCAGACCGGCCAGGGTAGTCAGGGTCACCTCCTGCCCGGCCCGTCCGGCCCGGCTGACCACGCCCGTCGGCCTGGCCGGGGGGAGTTCGCCCCGTAAAATTTCCGCAGCCCGGCCCAGTTGCCAATCCCGGCCTTTGCTCCGGGGATTGTAGAGGGCGATGACAAAATCAGCCTGGGCCGCCAGGGCCAGCCGTCTTTCAATCAGCTCCCAGGGGGTCAGGCGGTCAGACAGGGAGATGGCGCAGAAGTCATGGGTCAGGGGCGCGCCGAGCAGGGCGGCGGCGGCCACCAGGGCCGGCGCTCCGGGGATGACTTTGATGCGCAGGCAGCCTGGCCCCCGCCCCAGGGGCAGACCCTTGGCCGCAGCCATTTCAAAGACCGCCCCGGCCATGGCGTAAACGCCGGCATCGCCGCCGGAGACCACCACGGTGCGCAGACCGCCCCAGGCGCTGTCCAGGGCGGCTTCAGCCCGCTTCAATTCAGCGGTCATGCCGCTCTGGTGCAGCCGGGCTTTTTTGATATGGGGCCGGGCCTGTTCCAGATAGAGGCCGTAGCCATAGACGGCCTCAGCTGATTTTAAACTTTTCTGGGCGGCCAGGGTGATGCCGTTTAGGCCGCCAGAGCCCAGACCGACTATTTCCAGCCGTTTGGGGTTGGGAGCAGCGGTTGTTTCGCCTGTTTCAGGTTCGGAGGCCATCTCGTTCCACCATTTTGAGGGCGGCGGCCAGAGTGGCCCGCCCGCTTTTGCGCTTGTTGATAATCAGCCGGCCCGTCCCGGCGGCCAGCAGAGCCGCCGCTTCGCAGACCGAGGGCAGGCCGATGTGTTCCATGACCTTGGCCGAGGGGTTGGGGGTTCTGACCCGGCTCAGTTCGGCCTTGGGGTAAGCGAGGAGCGGCCGGCCCAGTTTGCGGCTCAGGGCCAGCAGAGACGGCTCCCCGGCCCGGGTTTCCACCGTGGCCAGGGCGGCCACTGATTTGAGGGCCAGGCCGGCCTCAGTCAGACTGCGCCTTATCAGCTCTTCCAGCTCATCCAGTTCCACCCGCCGGTGGCAGCCCAGGCCCAGGGTGATGACCCGGGGCCTTAAAACCAGAGCGTCAGGGTCAGCTTCCGATCCCAGCCGGAAATCGACCCGGACATTGGGGCCGGTGCCCGGTTCCGGGGCCTTGGCCAGCAGTTGAAAATGATCGGCCCAGGGCTCCAGGCGGGGGCTCAGATACTTAAAGGGGTCGTAAACCCGGACAATGGCCCCCTCCACCAACTGTCGGCTGACGGCTGGAAGTTTGGAAAAGTCCTCCACCTCCAGGCCCAAATCAGCGGCCAGCATTTCCAGAGCCGGGAGACCTTCCCCATCAGTGGCCGTGGTGATGACCGCCTGCCCGCCGCTGACGGCCGCTACCCGCCTGGCCAGATCGTTGCCGCCGCCGAGGTGGCCGGAGAGGAGGCTGATGGCAAAGCGCCCGTCCTGGCTCAAGACCACCACGGCCGGGTCGCTTTTTTTGCTGGTCAGGAGCGGGGCCAGCAGCCGCACGGTCAGACCGCAGGCCCCGATGATCAAATGCCCTTTGAATTTGGCGAAATTTCGGGCCAGACACTCGCCCAGGCGGTCGAAATACTCGGCCCCGGCCGGCCCCCCCCCCTCCGGTTGCAGACGGCGGGGCAAAAACAGGGCCGCCGACAGGGTGGGCGATTGAGCCAGGCGGCGGGCCAGGGCGGCCCCCGGCCGGGTCAGGGCGTAGGCGGCCAGCTCAGGTGCCATGGGAGCCTGTTGGGGTCTGGGTCTGGCGGTAGCCGTGGCTGAAGGCCGGGTCATAAAGTTTAGACTTGGGGGTTATAGCCCCGGAGCGCAGGGCGGCCACGGCCGGCCCGGCCAGGATCAGGGTGTGGCGATCCAGGTGTTCCCGCTCCAGAGTCTCGGCCAAATCAGCGCAGGTGGTCCAGACCACCCGGGCCTCGGGCCAGGTGGCCCGGTAGAGGAGGGCCAGGGGGCTCTCCGGGCCATAGGCCCCGGCCAGGGCCGCCGCCACGGCCGGCCCCTGGCCGGCCGACAAATAGATGGCCAGAGAGGATCGGCTGCGGGCCAGGCCGGCCAGGTCTTCACCCTCCGGCACCGGGGTGCGGCCGGCGGCCCGGGTGATGATGAGGGTCTGGGTGATTTCCGGCAGGGTGTATTCCAGGCCCAGGCTGGCGGCGGCGGCCAGAGCGGCGGTGACCCCGGGAATAATTTGAGCGGGAATGCCGCGCTCCCGGAGAATGATCAGTTGCTCGTGGATAGCCCCATAAACCGAGGGGTCGCCGGTGTGGAGCCGCACCACCTGCTGCCCGGCCTCCCAGGCCTGGATCAGCCGGCCGGTGATGGCCGCCAGATCCAGGCTGGCCGAATCCACCAGCTCAGCGCCGGGCCGGCTCCAGTTTAAAATGGCCGGGTTGACCAGAGAGCCGGCGTAGATGACCAGGTCGGCCGCAGCCAGAGCTTTCTGGCCGGCCACGGTGATGAGATCCGGGTCGCCGGGCCCGGCGCCGACAAAAAGAATGGGATTATTATTGTTCATAATAAATTCCGGGGCTCAGTGCAGCTCTCCCCGAACGATCCAGACCTGATTCAGGGGTTTGAGATATAAATTGCCGGTGCCGGCCAGAATCTCGGAGCGGTCGGCCTGAATTTGGGTGATGGACAGGGTCAGACCAGCCTCGGTCATGGCGGCGGCGGCCAGGTGGAGCGACTCAAAGCTGACCACATTGGCCGCCATAAAGCCGCCGGGTTTGAGCCGGGCCCGGGCCGCCTTGATGATCTCATCAATCTGGTGGCCGCCGCCGCCGATGAAAACACGGTCGGGAGCGGGCAGATGGTCAATGGCCGACAAAGCCTCGTCTTCAATGATTTCCACTTGGGTGGCTCCGAAATAAGCCCGGTTGGCGGCAATCTGGCCCGAGCGCAGGGGTGATTTTTCCACGGCCCAGATGGATCCGTGGGGCAGGAGGGCGGCCGCCTCAATGGAGATGGAGCCGCTGCCGGCCCCCAGATCCCAAAAGGTGTGAAAGGGCTGGAGCTCCAAAAGGCCCAGGGTGACCACCCTGATTTCCCGTTTGGTAATCAGGCCGGCCTCGTGGACATAGACGCTTTCGGGCATACCCAGGGAGATGGGTTCCGGCCGTTTGAGGCATTCCAGCACCACCAGGTTGAGGGGGGAGAAGAGGCGCAGTTTGGCTTCAAACAGGCTCCAGCTGGTCAGGCGCTCATCCCGGCTGCCCAGGTCTTCAAAAACCAGCATGCGCCAGTTTTTCTGGCCGCGGCCCAAAAGGCGTTTGGCAATGACCGAAGGCGTGTTTTCCGGGTCGGTATAGACGGCCAGATAGCCGGAGCCGGAGAAAAAATGGCCGGCCCGGTAAAGGGCGCTCCAGAGGCCGGTCATGCCGTCCCGGCCGTGGAGGCTGACCACTTCGGTGCGCTGCCAGCTGACCCGGAGCCGGGCGAAAGCCTCCTGCACAATGGTGGTCGAGGGGATGATGGTCACCCAGGTTTTGTCAATAACTTCCAGGAGCGACCTGGCCAGGCCGAAGTAGTTGGGGTCGCCGCTGGTCAGCACCACGACCTTCAGCCCCTCCTCCTGCAATCTTTTCAGCTCCCGCAGCCAGGGCTGGAGAGGGCAGGTCAGGGGCAGTTTACGGCCAGGTCTCTGAAAGAGCCCCAGCAGCCGGTCGGCCCCGGCCAGCACATCGGCCTCCTCAATCAGTTGAAGGGCGGCCGGGGCCAGCCATTGGCGGTCAGGCGCCAGGCCGATCAGATGCAATTGCTTTTTTTCCGCCATAAGCGCATATCTTTCTAAGGTCGTTCCAGAGTTTGGTTGGCCAGAACCTGGCCATTATCATAGTCAAACATGGTCAGCCACAGCCGTGGATTCGGGCCGGCGAAACGCCGGGCCTGGGCCAGAGCCCGGCCGGCCACCCGGGCGGCCAGAGCCGGAAGACCAGCCTCCCGCAAAATTTCCAGAGCCCCCCGGGCGGTCAGGGCCTGCTCCAGGCGGGCGGCCAATTCCCGGCCGGTCTCTGGTTCGAGCCAGCCGGCCAGGGCGGCCAGATCCTGGTCATGGCGGTGGGCGTGGGTGTTGCGGTGGCCGGCGGCCTGTTTCACCGCTTTGCCGAAAAAAACAGCCAGCCCCACGGCGGCGAAACTGCGGGCCGCCGTCATCTCCAAACTGTCACCGAAAAAATCGGCCACCTGGATAAAGGCCTCGTCCGGCAAATCCCGGCGGGCGGCCATTATCAGGTTTTCGCTCTGCCGGCCGGTGGTCAGCACCACTTCCTCCAGACCGGCGGCCCGGGCCAGATTGAGAGCGCTCTCAATGGTGGCCAGATAGGCCTCGTTGGAAAAGGGCTTGACCAGGCCGGTGGTGCCCAGAATGGAGAGGCCCCCGACAATGCCCAGCCGGGGGTTCAGGGTCTGGCGGGCCAGCTCCTCGCCCTTTTCCACAAATATTTCCACTTCCAGCCCCGGCAGACCGGCGGTCAGCTTTGGAGTCAGGTTGGCCCGCAACATGGCCTGGGGGCCCGGATTGATGGCCCATTGGCCGGGGGCCAGGGCCAGCCCTGGTTTGGTCACCCGGCCCACCCCGGGGCCGCCGATGATATTGATGGCTCCGGCCCCTGTCCGGCGGCGGACTAGAGCCCCGATCCGGGCCTTATTGGTCACGTCCGGGTCATCGCCAGCGTCTTTGATGACCAGGGCCCGGGCCTCTCCCAGGCTGAGGGCTCTGCTATCAGCTATTTTGACCGTCAGATCCCGGCCGTCGGGCAGACGCACGATCACCTGATCCGGGCCGGGCCGCCCCAGTAAAATTTCGCAGGCGGCCAGGGCCGCAGCCGCGGCCGCCGTGCCGGTGGTGAAGCCCTGGCGCAACCGCCCCCGGCGGCCTGGGGGCTCCGCCAGGTCAGCTTTGATTTCCGGCATTCAGCTCGTTCGGGGCGGCCAGGCCGGCCAGGGCGTTGACCACTGAGGCGGCCACATTGGAGCCGCCTTTGCGGCCCCGGTTGGTGATGTGGTGGTAGCCGCTCTGAACCAGGGCCGCCTTGGACTCGGCCGCGTTGACGAAGCCCACCGGGAGGCCGATGATCAGCCGGGGCCGGGGGCGATCCGCCTCCTGTTCCAGCTTTTCCATCAGCCGGAACAGGGCGGTGGGGGCGTTGCCCACCACCCAGATGCCGCTGTCGCTGGCCGTGCGGAAAAAAAGATCGTAAACCATATCCACAGCGGCCAGGGCCCGGGTGGTGCCGGTTTCCCTAGCCCGCCGCTGGGTGCGTTCGTCCGAGATGAGGCAGACCAGGCGGTTGCCAAAGGGGGCCAGGCGGGCGGTGGAAATGCCGCAAAGAGCCATCTGGGTGTCAGTGACAATGGGCGCGCCGGCCCTGATGGCCTCCACCCCGACCGCCAGGGCCCCGGGGCTGATGATGGTGTCCCGGACATAGTCAAAGTCGGCGCTAGTGTGAACCAGGCGCTGGATAACAGTCCATTCCTCATCATTCCAGGCATGGGCGCCGGCCTCCTGGGCGATGATGGAGAAACTGCGGTCTTCAATGAGTTTGGGTTGCAGATTCCACTTGGTCAGCATAGAGTTGTCCTTGGTTTTTTTATTAATGCAATATTAAGTCGTCATAAAATATATGGGGTTCAGGATTCGGCGTTTTTCCGGGAGCCGCTGAAAATGCGCTTCAAACGGCCTAAAAACCCGGGCTGGTCATAATCCTCCCGGGCCGGGGGCGCGGTGGTCTGGGGCGGGGCCGCAGCCGGCCCGGCCTGATCGCGGTTCAAAGCCCGGCGGTAAAAGGGGTTGACTTTCTCCAGAAAGTAGCGGCTCAGGCCGTCTTCATCTCGTTCAATCCTGGCGAAATCAACAATCTGGCCTTCCCCGGCGTATTGGGCGATGAGGGGCCCGGCCTCCCGAAACATGTCCGTTAGGTCGCCTTCGGCCTCAAAGCCGATGACCAGGATCAGCGGGGCGTTGTCCTCATTTTCGCGCATGGCCGTCAGGTAGGCGGCCGTGACCTCCTGATGGCCCGGCAAAAAATCGAGCAGAGCGCCGATGAGTTCCTGGGGATAGACCACTGGCGGCCCCAGGGAAATTTTGGCGCCCGGCTTGAATTGGCGGGGCTCGAAAGGTTCCGTCCGGGCGGCCTCCACCAGATATTTGATCTCATCGAGGGTAAACAGCTTCTGGGGCTCATAGCCGGGGTTCATCACCACTGGTTTTTCCAGAGACCGGATCATACTGAAAAAGGCCAGGGCCGGAAAGGCCATATAGGTCTGGTTGTCTTTGGTGGCCCGCTTCAGATGCTCCAGGGAACTGAAGAAGGGAATAATGTGCTGGCCCTCCTGGTGGGGATGGGGGTAGGAGTGAATGAGAAACTGGTCGTTTTCCGACATATAGCGGCTTTCCGCCCCGGTCGGCACGGCCTGATCCTTGGGGCGGCCGAGGACGAAAACCTGGGAGTTGACCAGGGTGTGATAAAAGGCCTGCCGGCTCTCGTCGGCATTGTCCCTGACCGCCCGAACCAGGGCCAGGGCCAGGGGATCCAGAGCCAGGGTCGTGGATAAAAGGGCCTCAATTTCCTCGGGGGCGAAGCTTTTGGCCCCCTCCGGCGAGGTGAAGACCAGGGTGGCGCTCCGGGCCAGGCGAAAAAGATCCACCACCGGAATGGTCAGAGCCGGTTCCTCCTCCCCCAGGGTTTTCCGCAGAGTGCCCAGGGTGGCGAAAAAGGGCAGGGCCATGGATCCGTCCGGCTGCTGCCACTGCTTGAGCTGAATATGAGCGCCCTGGCCTTCGCTTTCCGGCTCTTCCTCCCGGCCCACCACCTGAACCTCGGAATTCATCAGGGCCTGATAAAAGGCCGCTCTGGCCTCCGGGTCGCCGGCCGCTTTTTTCAGCGCCTCTTCCAAAGGATGTAATTCACTCATTAAATATTCGGCCCCCTTTAATATAGCCCAAGTCAAATGACTATTCTACCTGTCTGTCAAATCTGAGTCAAGCTCAGATCCGGCCGTGGGTGTAGATTTTTTTTATAGGTAAAATGTTAACCGTAATTCCCGAGATATTTTATACCACCACAGAACGAGCTTTAAATTTTCAATGGAATCTCTATATTCAGGTGTTTAGCTATCTCGTTGGGCTTTTTTGTTGGTTCTTTGACAAGG
>JAISJK010000054.1 GCA_031261565.1 Candidatus Adiutrix sp.
GGTCTCGCAAAAAGTCCATTTTGGCATTCAAATGTTGAAATCACACTTTGTAACTGCTTGAAATAATTAGCCGGCTATTTTATAATTCCCTCAGCTTTGGACTTTTTGCGAGACCCTCAAGTTTGATATAAGATAGCTGGTTGCGGCCCCTCAGCTGTGGCGCCCCGTCCCGTTTCCCCCGCCAGTTCCGCCCCCGCCGCCCAGGCCCCCGCCGGGATGGGGCGGCGGCGACATAAATTTCTGCCGCACAAATTTAAGCACTGGCCTCAGAACGGGTTTGACCATTTTTTTCAGAATCGGCCGGCTATGGGCCACCCGCCAGCGCCCTTTCAAATCGGCCGGGTCGCCGCAGGGCAACACCGGCAAAACCGCTTCACCGCCCCAGAGATACGGCCGCACCCGGTTATATGTTTCCACCAGGTCGTCATCCATGGGGATAAAAGCCTGCCGATCCAGGGAAATCACCTTGATGCCAATTTCCCGCAAATAGCCCGCCCTGACCGGGTTAGGCAGCTCTTTCAGGGGCACATGATACTCGGAGAGGCGGCCATACCAGCCGTGATGGCTCAGGCCCACCGCCGCCGCCGCCCCGATGATGCCGTCATTGGTGCCGCCCAGGCCCTCCAAAACAGCCCCGGCCGCCGTGGCCGCCGCTCTGGCCTCAGCCTGGGTCACCAGCCGGTGGGAGGCCTCCCGGCCGAAGGCGGTCAGGCCGTCCAGGTGAGGGCCGTCGAGGGCCAGACAAATCCCGGGGTCGCTGCCGGGGCTGGCCATGCCGCTGACGTGCTCCCTGGCCAGTCGGGTCAACAAGGCCAAATCAGGGCTTCCATCACAATCAATGGTCAGGCACGATGGGCTGTTGTGGGAGGTGAAGGGTATCTCTTTGAGCCGGGGCAACTGGTGGCGCAGGACGCCCCAGCAATGGTAAGGCTCCGGCAGTTTTTCGGCCAGCAGGCGGGCCACCTTGCCGGTGCCGAAATCTCCGTATTTGACATCAGTGTCATCCAGGGCCAGGAAAATGCGGGCGCTCATGGGGTAATCTCCTTAAGGTTTTGGCGCGGTTGGGCCGCCTTTGGGTCAGATTAGTATAGCACACATTTTAGTCCCCATAGTCCGCAAAAGAGCCGGTTTGAAATCAGCTCTCATCCAGCTCAGCCAGTTCCCGGCGGGCGTTGACCGTGGCCCGCTGATCATATTCGGGCTTGAGGAGCGGCCCGGCCGCCAGCCGGGCGAGCAGGTTGGTTAAAAAAGCCCGGCGGCCGGCCTGAAAGGTTTCGCTCAGATAGCCGGATTGGGGGGCATACTCCTCGCGGATGGCCCTGGCGTAGCGGGCGTATTCGTCTGGGCTTTCCCCGAGAATAGCCAGATCCAGCCGGGCCAGGGCGGCCTGAGCCGGGGTCATGGCCCGGCCGGGGTTAAAAGCGTAATTATTATGATCGGTGGCCTGAATCAGCCCGGCCACCACCGCCGGGGAACAGCCGGGCGGGAGGTCGTCTTTGGCCAGTTGCTCCAGGCTGGCGGCCACATCTTCCCTAAGGCCATGGTAGATGATGGCCGCCCCCAGTTCGGCCGGGCTGACCCCGCCCCAGTCCTCTTCCCAGAGGGCGGCCAGCTCCAGCATATAAATCAGATGCTCAAGATTGTGGTAGGGGCGCTTTAAGTAGCCGGAGATATCCGCGCTCTCCAAAATGGGCTTCAGCCCGGGCCGGGCGGCCAAAAGTTTCAGGGCCACGGCGTTAAAGGTGGCCCGGGGCACGGTGTCGCGGATGCTCCGCCAGCCGAACTGGTATTGCGCGGCCTCCCGCACGGTGGAGGAGCGCATCTGGTTTTCCGCGCCTCTGGTCATCAGAAAAACCGTGGCCACCTCCGGCCGCAGACGGCAGTTGACCCCCCAGAGGGTCTTTTCAGCCGGGTAATCCGTAAATTCGCCCAGGCCGCGAATGAGGCAGCCCCCCCGCTGGTGAGCGTATTCCACCGAGGTGCCTGGGCCGGTGAGGATATCGACCCCGGCCCGGCCCTCCAGCGACTCCTCAATAATCCGGCGGCGCTCGGTCAGGCTGAGCCAGGGCGGTTTGCCCGGATTGGCGGCCACCAGGACAATCACCCGGTCGAAAATATGGGCGGCCTGCTGGATAATCTCCAAATGGCCGTTGGTGAGCGGGTCAAAAGACCCGGCATAGATGCCGATCATCATTTAACTCCCGGCCAGGTGGCCTAAAAATCAAACAGGGTGGGGGCGGGCTTGGGGCGGGCCGCCCGGGATTTGGGGTGAATATCCTGGCAGAGCCTGGCGGGCAGCCGCTCCCAGAAGGGAGAGGGCGCTCCGGAGAGAAGTTGCCCGTAGAGGCGGCGCTTTTCGGCCCGGGTCAGGTAGAGCCGGTCTTTGGCCCGGGTCAGGGCCACAAAAAAGAGGCGCGCCTCCTCGCCCTGCCGGGCTGGGGTCAGCTCTTCGTCCGGCCGGAGATAAGGGCACAACCCCTCCTCGGCCCCGATGACGAAAACCAGCCGAAACTCCAGCCCCTTGGAGGCGTGCATGGTCAGGAGGCTGATTTTGTCGGCCGTGAAGTCCAGATGATCCACGGCCGTGAGCTCCTGCCGGCCGCTCATCTGCCAGGGCAGGGCGACCGCGTCCAGGGCCTCGGCCATAGCCTCGCCCTGAGACCGGAGCCGGAAAAGGATGGCGATGTCGCTTAAGCCCAGCCCGGGCATGACTTCCGCATCCTGGCGGCTGGTGGCCCCCAGGCCCAGCTTCAGCACCCCCAGGTGAGCCGAGAGGCGGGCGGCCACATAGGCCGCTTCCCGCCGGGGGTTGGACAGGACGGCCCGGACGACCGGGGGGCCGCTCTCCGCCCGGGCCGGGCGGCGGCCGGGCGCGGTCAGGATTGATGATCCGGCCCTGACAATCGTGGCCGTGGAGCGGTAGTTGGCTTTCAGGCTCACCGTGGCCAGGCCGGGATAAATTTTCAGCCCGTCGAATATCTCCGGGCTGGCTCCGCGAAAGCCGTAGATGCTCTGATCCGGGTCGCCGATGACCGTGAGGCGGGGCCCGGGCTCTGCGCTTTCAGCGGCCGGCGGGCAGAGGCGCTTTAGAAAACTGAATTGGGCCGGGCTGAGATCCTGAAACTCATCCACTAAAACCGTTTTAAAGGGCCCGGGCTCCTGGCCGGCGGCGGCCCCCAGAATGAGGTCGTCAAAATCCCACCAGCGGTTGGCGGCCAGGGTGGCCTGGTAGGAGCGGAAAGCGGCGGCCAGAGCCCGGCCCTGGCCGGGGAGGCCGGCCTCTTCCGGGGCCCGGCCGGGAGCGCTTTTAATCAGCCCGGCCTGGTTGAGAAAAGCGGGGACAGTCAGCTTGGCTTTCCGGGCCGCCTGCTGACTTAAATCGGCTAGAAAGCCGTCCGGGGCCAAATCCCAATCCGGTTTTTGGCGCTTTAGGAGAGCGTAGGCCAGACCGTGCAGGGTGGTGACCCGCACCTGGCGGGCCTCCGGCCGAAAGGGCAGGGCGGCCGCCAGGCGCGGGGCCAGCTCCGAGGCCGCCTGGCGGGTGAAGGTGGTCAGAAGCAGGGTCTCGGGGTCAGCCAGGTTTTCCCGGAGCAGCCAGGCCGCCCGGCGCACCAGCACCCTGGTCTTGCCGCTGCCCGGCCCGGCCACCACAGCCAGCGCCGGGGCCAGACTGGTCACCGCCCGCCTCTGCTCGTCGTCCAGCCCGTCCAGCAGCGGATCCTCCTGCTTCAAGGCCAGGGGCGGCGGAGGTTCCGCTGGTCTGGCCGCCGGGGCCGGGCTGAGTTCCGGGGCCGGCCAGAGGCGCCGCTTTTTCGGCTGGCCCGGCCCTGACTCAAAAAGCCGGCCCTGGCCGGACCAGGCCGCCCGATCTTCGGCCGTCAGGGCGGTCACCGTGCCGTATTGGCCGTCAAAACCCCCAACGGTCTCAACCGCGCCCCGACGCATCCGATCCACGGCCAGACGCAGCAGGGGGCCGGCCGCCTCTTCCAGATCGCTCAGGGAGGTTTGGAGCAGGAGGTTGAGCTCGCTGCCGAAATCATTGACGAGCCGGTGGAAACTGTCGGTGACCCGCTTGCTCTTCGGCCCCTGGCCGAAGACCTGGCCCAACAGCTCAGCCAGGGGGATGAGGTGAAAGTCGGCCAGCCGGTCAGGCGGGGGCTCGGCCCGGTCGGCCAGCTCCGTGACCCGGTGGAGCACTCCGATGGTGACCGGCCGGCCGCAGAGCGGGCAGAGGCCGCCCAGAGCTTTGGTCTCGGCCGGGGTCAGGGCCGGGCCGCAGCCCAGGTGGCCATCAAGATGATACTTGCCCTCTTCCGGGAAAAACTCCAGAGTGCCGCCCAGGGCCGGGCCGCCTTTGAGAGCCCCGGCCAGATTGGCCCTGGTCAGCGGGCCGTTTAAAATGGTGGCTTCCCGCCCCAGTTTGTCGGGGCTGTGGGCGTCAGAGGAGGAGATGAGGGCCCGGGAGTCGAGGGCCGAGATCAGGCGGTTCATGGCCGGGTCGCTGGAGAGGCCGGTCTCCAGGGCCGTGATGTGGGGGCTCAGGTCGCCGAAACATTCCTCCAGGTGGTCAAAGCCGCTCCTGGCCCCGAAGAGGGAAAACCAGGGCGTCCAGATATGGGCCGGCACCACGGCCATATCCGGGTGGGTGCTCAAAGCTATTTCCAGAATCTGGCGGGCCGAGAGGCCCAGAATGGGCCGCCCGTCCGACTCCACATTGCCGAGAGCTCCGAGAGTCCTGGAAAACTTGACCGCCGCCGGAAGGTCTGGAGCAATGATGACCAGGTGAATCTTGCGGGTCAGGCCGCCCTGCTTATAGATGGCGCTGACTTCGCCGGTGGGGACGAAACGGGGGCCGCCGGGCTCATCTTTGAGGCTGTAAAAGCCATCGTCGCGCAGGGTTAAATTTTCTTCCAGCTCCCGCAGCCAGGCCGGGTGGGTCAGGTCGCCGGTGCCCACCAGGCTCAGGCCCTTGAGCCCGGCCCAGTGACTTAAGCTGGCCGGGTTCAGGGCCGGCGAGGTGGCCCGGGAAAAGCGGGAGTGGAGGTGCAGGTCGATATAGTGGCAGCTTGGCGAGGGGTCAGGCATGGATCAGCCGGCCCCGCAGGCTGGCGGCCCAGGCTTCGGTGATGCTCACCGGAACCAGGCGGCCGATGAGTTCCGGTGGGCCATCGAAATGAACCAGTTTAAAATTTCGGGCCCGGCCGGTGAGCTGCCCCTGGTAGCGCCCGGAGGGGCGCTCTACCAGCACCTCCAGGGTCTGGCCGAGGTGGGCCGCGTTTTTGGCCAGGGTGATGACCTTCTGCCGGTTTTGAAGGTAAGTCAGGCGGCGGCTCTTTTCCTCTTCCGGCACCTGGCCGGCCAGGGCCGAGGCTCTGGTTTGGGGCCGGTTGCTGTATTTGAAAGAAAAGAGGGCGTCAAAGGTCACGGTTTCCAGCAAACTCATGGTCTCCAGAAAATCAGCCTCGGTTTCGCCGGGGAAGCCGACAATGATGTCGGTGGTCAGGGCCAGGTTCGGGCGGGCGGCCCGCAGAGATTCCACCAGTTGGAGGTAGCGATCCCGGGTGTAGCCCCGGCCCATGGCCGCCAGAACCTGATCCGAGCCGGACTGGATCGGCAGGTGCAAATTTTCGCAGAGGGGCGGCAGGTCGCGGAAAAGGCCCACCAGTTCCGGAGATAAATCTTTGGGGTGGGAAGTGGTGAAGCGCAGCCGCCGGAGACCGGTGGCGGCCACTTGAACCAGCAGCTCGGGGAAGGTGGGGCCGCCGGCCCGGCCGCGCCCGTAGGAGTTGACGTTCTGGCCCAGGAGCGTCAGATCCTGCACGCCGGCCGCCACCAGGTGCCGGACTTCGTCCAGAATGTCCTCGGCCGTCCGGCTCAATTCCGGGCCGCGCAGATAGGGCACCACGCAATAGGCGCAGTAGTTGTCGCAGCCCTGCATGATGGTCACTGAAGATGAAATGCGCGCTTCCGGGGCGGACGGGCCCTGGCCCAGGGCGGCCAGGTTTTCCCGGCTCCAGGCCGGATTGGCGCCGGCCCCGGTCAGAGAGCGCCGCCGGTCGTCACGGTCATCGGTCTGGATTTTTTCCAGCAGGCCGGGGAGGGCCGGCAGGTGTTGAGGGCCGATGACCAGATCCAGCCAGGGTGCGGCGGCCAGGAGGGCCTCGCCCTCCTGCTCGGCCAGGCAGCCGCCCAGCCCGATGAGCAATTGGGGGTTATTTTTTTTCAGGGGTCGAACCTGTTCCAGATGGTTGATAACCCGTTGGGCCGCCTTGGCCCGAATGGAGCAGGTGTTGAAGAAAATAAAATCGGCCTCCTCCCGCCGGTCAGTCAGGATCCAGCCGCCGTCGGTCAGCAGACGGCCCAGTCGGCCGGAATCATACTCATTCATCTGGCAGCCGAAAGTTATCAGACAGGCGCGCTTCAAGTCAGTCATCCAAATCAGTAATCTTTTTTCCAGCCCAGGCCCACCCGGCTGGATTCAGCGGAACTGCGGGCTTCCAGGGAGACGCTGGGGGTCAGTTCCACCTCCAGGCGCACCGCCGCGCCGCCGGAGCCGCTGTGCTCCACCCCCATATAGACATTGTCGCTTAAGTATTTGCCGGCCTCAACTGCGATATCCTCGTCCTGGGTTCCGGCCGCGTCACCGCTCTGGCGGCCGGACATATCCCGGGCCATGGAGCCGCTCTGGCTGGAGACCTGGCGGGTGTTGTTGCCGCCGGAGCCGCCCAGCCGGAGGACATCCAGCCCCAGGCTGGAGCGAACCGTGCCCAGGGCGCTCCAGCCGCCGGCCCCGAAATGGCGCAGGTCATTTAAGGCGCTGGCCAGTTGCAGAGCCTCGAAACGGCTGATGGAGGAGGAATTCTGGCCGAACAAGACATGGGCCAACACTTCCTCCTCCGGCAGGGGCGGCCGGCTCTCCAGGGTCAGGGTCGGCTTTTTGGCGCTGCCCCCGGCCCGGATAATGGCCGTCAGATCCGGCGTGCTGTTGGTCAGCTCCAGATTCAGACTGGGCAGGACGCCGCCGTTAAAAGCGATTTCACCGCCGGAAAACTGGAATTGCTTGGCGGAAAATTCAAAATAACCCCGCACCGGCGATAACTGGCCGACCAGGGAGGGCCGGCTGGAGGAGCCGCCAATGGCCAGCTGGCCCTGCCACTCGCTCTCCAGGCCAGGCCCCCGGATAAAGAATTGGCCGGGTAGCCTGACCTTGAGATTAAGGCGAAGCCCGCCGTTGGCTGAGGTTATTTTATCCCCCGACTGGCTGAGGTCGAGGGTGGAGACCGAGCCGGCGGCCGAGATGATTTTCAGATCCATCTCTCCCCGGTCAATGGTCAGGTCTGAGGAGAGGTTGAGCTGGCTTAAGGGGCCCTCCGCCCCCAGGTCGCCGGAGATAAAGATGACCAGATCGTCCCGGTTCAGGGGGCTGAAATGGCTCAGACGGCCTTTGGCCTTAATGACCGGATTGGCCAGGTCGCGCACCTGGGCCTCCAGGGCCAGGCCGCCGCCCCGGTTGTCTTTAGCCGCCAGCAGGGCTTTGAGGGGCCACTCGGGGGTGGAAACAGCCTCCAGGTTGATGTCTTTGATAAGCAGCCCCAGCAGACGATCTTCGAAGCGGCCGCCGGCCAGATAAACGGCCCCTTCGGTCTGGGGCTGATTCAGGCTGCCGCTCAGCCGGGTCTGAATCTGGGCCAGGCCGCTTAAAGTCTGGTCGGGCTGGCCCAACAGGGCCCAGAGGGGCCCCAGGGGGCCGGTAAATTTCAGATCGCCGGCCAGGGGGCCGCCCAAGTTCGGCTGGGGCCAGCCGCCCGCCGGGCCGGGGGTCAGGGGCAGGCGGGCCGTGAAACGCCCGTCAGCCTTCCAGCCCGGGCCGCCGGCGATGGTTCCCTCCAGGGCCAGGGCCGGGGTCGGGCCGCCGCTCAGGTGGCCATTCAGCTCCAGAATCGGCCTCAGTTTTTTTAATTCTTTGGGCGCGGCCTGGGTTTTTAATTTCAGGTCACCGGCCGGCCCGTCAGCGGTCTGCTCCAGAGCCACGGTCAGGCTTTGAATTTCCCCCCCGGGCAGGTCAGGCCCGGCCAGGGGTTTAAAGAAAAGATAGGGCAGGTTTTTCAGACTGGCCTTGATTTTCAAGGCCTCGGGGCGCAGATCAACCTCGGCCGCGAGCTGGCCTTGGGGGCGGAAATCGACGATCAGGGGGCTGATTTGCCACTCCGGGCCCGGCCTCAGCCGGAGCGGCTCCCGCAGATTGAGGCCGGAAGGGCCCAACATCAGATTTAGGCGCTCCAAGTCAATGACCGGCTGGTCGTCCAGGTCATATTGGCCGGCCAGCTTCAGGCCGTCTTTAGCCCCCCCTCCGATGGCCCCGGACATTTTAGCCTGAGCCACCTCGGCGGTAAACTGGCCCTGGCCGCCGAGGCCTTTGACCGTCGCCGCGCCTGATTTCCAGGTCAGGGGGCCGGCCAGGCCCGGGCCCAGAGCCAGTTGAAGGTCGAGATCCGGCCGGCCGAAGAGGTCGCCGGCTTTGAATTCCAGGCTGGTCTGGCGGAGGGCCAGGGTCTCGCTCTGGCCCTCCGCCAGGCGCAGATAGGGAACATTCAGGCTGACTTCCGCCGCCTGCCGGCCTTCCGGGGCGGCCAGATTGATTTTAAGTTTAACCGGCTCACCTGACAGGGGCTGGCCGCTCAGGGCGGCCAGTTGGGCCCAGTCGGCGATATCGGCTTCCAGAGTCCCCTCCAGTCGCGGCTCCGGTCCCAGGAGGGCGTTGAGCTGGCCGGCCAGATTCAGCCCGGCCAACCGGGCAACCAGACCGGTCACCGTCACCAGGGGCGACTCCCCGGCCTGCTGGAAGCGCCAGCCGGTTTCCAGGGCCAGCGGGCCAACCATGGCGCCGGTGGCCGCCGTGATCCGGGGGCTGGTCAGCATCACCTGACCCTGGACATCATTCAGCCGGCCGCGAGCGTTGACCGTCAAATCTAGGGAACCAGCCAGATCGGGGGCCAGGGCGGCCAGATCGGCCAGGCGAACCTGGAGATCGGCCTCCAGCTCACTTTGGGCCGCCGCCGCCTCATCCGGCCGGAAGGAGACCTGGCCGGCCAGAGCTAGCTGGCCGGTGTCGGCCCGGTCAATTTTGGCCCGGAAAGGCTGGTTAAGGCCGCCGGTCAGGGTGGCGGCCAGATTCAGCTCCGGCTTGAGCAGGGCGGCCACTTCCGCCGGGAGGGCCACCACCTCGCCGGGGCGGATTTGGGTTTCCAGGCGGGTCTGCCAATCCTCCAGCGAGCCGCCGCCGGTCAGGGTCAACTGCAGTCCATCGACTATTTCGGCGACCCCGGCCGAGTGGATATCCAGCTTTAAATCAATCGAGCCCCGCCGGCCCTCCAGGCTGGCCCCGCCGTGGACGGCCAGGGCCAGGGGCGGGGCCAAAGGGAGACCCAGCCCGGCCAGAACTTCAGGCCGAATCAGGCCGCCGGTGACGGCCAGCTCATCCAGGCGAATATCCACCGGCAGGGACACCGGGCCCCCGGGCTGATCCTGGCCCTCGCCGGCCGGGAGACGTATCAGCTCCGGGTTTTCCAGTTTAATCAGCGGCACGTGAACTTGGCGGTTCCAGAGAGCCCAGGGCTTCAACTTCACTTCCACCAGGTCGGCCTTGAGCAGGGGGCCCTGATCATCGGCCAGTTGCACCTGGCGCAGAGCCAGGCGCTCGGGCAGGGGCCCGTCAATGGAGCCAACGGTCAGGGATAGGCCGCTGGCAGCCAGCAGGCCGGCCGCCTGACGGCCAATAAAATCAGCGCCGGAGGTGGTTCGCAGCCAGACGATGGCTCCGGCCAGGACGATCAAGACCAGGGCCAGACCCAGGGCTGCGGCTTTGAGAATTTTTTTGGTCAAGCCGGTTCTCTCCGTGGCCATTAAAAGCTCTGGCCCAGGCTGAGGTAGAGCTGCCAGGAATCATCGTCATCGCGGCGTTGCAGGGGGAAAGCCACATCAGCGCGAACCGGGCCGATGGCCGTGTAGTAGCGGAAGCCGAGGCCCGTCCCCCACAGCATATCCTGGAAAAGCTTGTCATCTACATTTTCATAGACCATGCCGCCGTCCAGGAAGGCCACCAGGCCCATGTCCTCAGTAAAGCGCCAGCGGGTTTCCGCGCCAACTTCCACCTGGGAAACGCCGCCCAGAGGGTCGAACTGGGCGTTGCGGGGGCCCACGGACTGGTAATCGTAGCCCCGCACCGAGCCGCCGCCGCCGCTGTAGAAACGCAGCGCACTGGGGACATCCTGGCTGTTGTCCGCCCCCCAGAGGGAGGCCCAGAGGCCGCGCAGGGCCAGCACCAACCGCTCGGAGCCCAGGGGGATGAAGGCCTGGCCCTCCAGACGGGTGCGGATCACATTGAAATCTTCATGGAAGCGGCCGGTATAGGGCGCGGCCAGCATGATCAGGCGCACCCCTCGGGTGGGATCCAACAGGCTGCCGGTGCTGTCGTAGGCGGCCGTCACCGGGAGGCCCAGCATCATAAAATCTTTGCTGTCCTGGCCGGGATCCTTCAGGGAACCGCCTTCCACCGCGCCCATGGCGCTGACCCGCCACTGGGGCGTCAGACGGCGCTCCAGACCGGCGGCCAAAGAGCCCGAGGTCAGGACATAGGCGTCGGAGTCCTCATGCAAGAGGCCGCCCTTGGCGATGATGTCCTGATCGGGCCGGAGGAAATAGGGGTAGCGATAGCTGGCGGTCAACTCCTGCAAATCCTGCCAGAGAGGCAGGTCAACGCGCAGACGGTCGCCGTGGCCGGTGAGGTTGCGGTGTTCCCAGTAGCCGGTCAGGCCGGGGCCGAAATCAGTATCGTAGCTGACCTGGCCGCCGATGGTGCGTTCCGGGGCGGCGGCCAGCTTAATCAGGATCGGGCGGAGGCCATCGGCTCCATCAGCGGGGGCGGGCAGGGCCTCCACCGACTGGAAAAGGCCGGTCTGGCGCAGAGCGCTCAAATAGTTGTCCAGGAGCTCCTGGTTCCAGGGCTGGCCCGGCTCCCAGGTGCGCAGGGCCTCCAGATAGGTCTGATCCACGGTGGCTCCGTCCGGGGCCTCCAGCCGGCCCATACGGGCGAATGGCTGCGGGCTGACCTGAACTTCCGCGTCCAGAGTGCGCTTGGAGCGATCCAGAATGTATTTGGTGCCGTCAATCGTGGCCTCGGGATAGCCCAGGTTGTGGAAGGCTTCTTCCACTCGGCTGACGGCGGCCAGAACCTGGTCAGCCACAGCCGGCTGGCCCGGCTCCAGGCCGACCTCAGACAGAAATTGGGGAGGCACCTGGGTCTGGCTGTCCCCGGTCAGGGGCCCGGCCAGGGTCACCCGGCCGGCTCCGATCCGGTAAAGCGGCCCGGGGGCGAAGGTCACCACCGCCTTGAGCTTATCCGGGCCGGCGGCCGTCAGATGGCCCTCCACCCGGCCCTCGTAGTAGCCCTGGCTCTGGAGAATGTTCCGGCCTTCCCCCAGGGAGACGGCCAGCCGCTGCTCCAGGGTGGCCCGGCTGGCCGGCTCATCTTTCATAAGGGCCAGCCGGCTGGTTTTTTCAAATATTTCGGCCAGCTCCGGGGCTTCCGGCGACTCGCAGTCCAGGGTATAGCCGTATTTTTGGCCATCATCGGGCCGGGCGCCGGTGCCTTGGCCGGCCCGGGCTTTCAGGTCGGCCGGAATGGCCGGCGCGGGAATGGTGGCGTGGAGAGCCGGGCCGGCGGCGACCGGTGCGGTCAGCCCCGGCCGGAGAGAGGCCTGCTCCGCCGCCTGCTCCTGAGCCAGAGGGCCGCAGCCGGTCAGGGCCAGCATAACCGTCAGACAGAGCGTGGCCCGGCGGTTCATGATCGTCTCCAGCCGGCCGAAAGGTCAGGGCTGCTCATTGTTAGCCTGGTCATGGTCAGCCTGGTCATTCTCTCCCCGCTGGCGGTTTTCCAACTGGGAGGCTGTGTTGCGGGTTCTGTCCAGAATAGGGCCGGGCTGGAGCCCCAGGGGGCGATCCGATAGCCCCTGGAAAGCGTCTAGAGCGCCAGCCGGGCCATCTTTGGGCTGGAGGGTGTTGGCCTGGCCCGGCTGCGGCTTTTTATCCAGAAAGCCGCCCAGGAAAACCACGGCCAGAGCGATGATCAGGGCCAGCACCAGGCTGGCCAGAGCCACCTTGAAGCGGAGGGCGCGCCGGTCGGATTCGTCATCCTCCGGTGCCGCCGGCAGACCGGTTCGCAAGTTAAAGCCGCAACGGGGGCAGACCTCTGCCGGCAGCGTCACCATGGAAGAGCAGTTGGGGCAACGCAGTTGAGCCGGCTGGGGCGGCGCTGGGCCGGCGACAGGATCAGTCATAATTTTTCTCCCGTGAAGATTGCTCTCCGGGTTAGTCTGTGGTAAATACTATTATATGAGACGGTCGAGCTGAATACAAGCCAGATATGGTGTTATTTCGGCTTTTCAGCCAGAAAGGCCACATAATCTGGGCTGACAGATATTTAAGCATAATTATATCTAAATATCCACTATTATTTTCAGGTAACCCCAGATATTGTGAATTTTAGGGAGAAAAGATGCAAATCAGGGAGCTTTTCACGGTTTTGAAGGAGATGGCCGGGCGGGCCCGGCTTGACCCGGGGCTGGAGTCGGTCATTCTGGTCGAGCTGACCGGGCCGGACGCAGTGGAGTGGCAGGGCCGGATCAGCGGCGGAAAAATAGACCTGGCCGAGGGCCGCCCGGATCAGCCCGACCTGACCGTGACCGCCTCCAGCGCCACGGCCATCGGCATTTTCGAGAAAACGGTCAATCCCCTGGCCGCCTTTATGACCGGCCAGATAAAAGTCAAAGGCGATCTGGCCCAGGTGGCCCTGCTCAAGCAACTGCTGCTCAGTAAAAAGAAGACCTGAGCCGGTCGCTTTCAGGTCCGGTTGAGTTTCTGGCGCAGGATATCAATAAAGTTGCGGTGGGGGTTGGTGATGAGGTTGATGCTGGTCGGGTGGCTCTGGGCGGTGATGCGGTCGCCCGGCCGCAGGGGCAGGCTGGTCTGGCCATCGGTGGTCAGGTGGATTTCCCGGTCGTTGTCGTCCACCACGATCTCCACCGGGAGGGTGGCCGGGACAATGAGGGGGCGGCTGTTGAGGGTGAAAGGGCAGATGGGGGTGATGATGATGGCCGGGATGGTGGGGTAGACCACCGGGCCGCCGGCCGACAGGTTGTAGGCGGTGGAACCGGTGGGGGTGGAGACGATGACCCCGTCGGCCCGGAAGGACCAGGAACCGAAATCCCTGATTTTAAAGTTAAGGGCGATGATGCGGGAGAGATAGCCTTTGGTGATGACCATTTCGTTTAGGGCCATGGTGTCGGCCACCACCCGGCCTTGGCGCTCCACAGTCACCCCCAGGGCCATGCGCTTTTCCACCCGATATTGCCCCCGCAGAATATCTTGCAGGAGAGGCCGGAACTGGTCGGGCTCGGTTTCAGCCAAAAAGCCCATATGGCCCAGATTGACCCCCAGGAGGGGGGTTCCGGTGCAGCCCCAGGTGCGGGCCACATAGAGCAGGGTGCCGTCGCCGCCCAGAGAGATGACCAGCTCCGGGGCAAAGCCCTCCGGCGGCGGGGCGGGACGGGGGCCGCCCGAGCATTCCAGCCAGAGCTCCAGCCCCTCCCCTTTAAGGAATTCGGCGGTCTGGCGGGCCAGCTCGGTGGAATCATAGCTGTCTTTATAGACTATGGCTATCTGCCGCCCCAAGATTGTTCCCCCCGCCAATGGTTATTTTATAAGGAATATTATAGCACAACTGGCGATGATTATTCCAGACCCGGCGGCCGGTATTCACTTTTGACCTTTTGCTGGAGAGAGGTTATACTTCGGAAAAGAGAGTTTCGACCCAAAAAAAGGAAACCAAATGCTCCCCAGAGTTACCGCTATCGGCTACCTTGGCCGAGACCCAGAACTAAAATATTCACCGCCTGGCATGGCTGTCCATTGCTTTTCGGTCGCCTGTTCCACCGGTCGCGACGACAAAAAAGAGACTGGCTGGCTGACTGTGGCGGACTTCGGCAAAGCGGCTGAGTTCTGCAATGATTACCTGACCAAAGGCCGACAGATCTATGTGGAGGGCAATCTCAGCACTAAGGAATTTGAGCGCAAAGATGGCACTAAAGGCACATCCATTGAGGTGGCGTCCAACCGGGTGGAGTCTCTGAGTAGTAGGGAAAACATAGCTAAGACGACGGCAACTGGCCCGCTTGGAGATGGTCAGCCCGCAAACCGTAGAAAGCAGACGAACAATGGCCCGGGGTTTGACCCGTTTGTCGATGATCTACCCGCGCCGATCGAAGGCGATTTGCCCTACTGGTTGGCGTGATGAATGACATTTATGTAAATGGACGGAAAAAGATCCTTGCGTGGCTACGCGAGCAACTCATCGGGCCAGCCTCTGGGCAGGAGGATATATTGCGTGTATCGCCTTTGGATCGCTACCCCACAGGCATATTGTTTCCGGTCATACGGGGTAAGGAGGGGGTCGATCCGGCATCGGTGGGTGAGGATGACGATGGGGACGAGAGTCTGGTCGAAGATGATAATGCAAGAAATAATGCCGAGCCAGCAACAAAGCGCCGCCGCTATATGCCACCCTCGTCTGTTGGGTTCTCATTTTTTGCTCGGGGTAAAGAAGTTCGATTCACGGTGTGTTGCTCCGCTACCTGTTACGAGAGAACAGGTGATCGGGATGACAAAGGTAAATTTCTTCGAATCGAATATAAACGGAGCAAAATTTATGAAGATGCAGAAACATTCCAGCATCCAATTCAACAACAACCGGTTGAACCAAACCGCAGGAATGTGTTTTTGGAGCTCAAAGGATGTAAGGATGAAGAGCCAGATGGGCGTGCGAGTATTGATGTGTTGTGGCACCCCTTTCTGGATGGCTGGATTGTCACGGTTTCCTTGTTCAACAAGCATGAGTTGAATGCCGATGACACTAATAAAGACTTCAACACCGAACGCATTCAGCAATCCCTGTTTGAGGTCAATCTTCGCTGTGTTCTGGAGGCTGGTGAAATTGGCACCTATCCGGGAGTAAACAAATGCCTGCTCAATGAGGAAGAACAAGAGCTGGAACTCCAGTACAAGCATCGGCATATTTATGCCATAGGCCACGGTTCGGCGGTAGATTGGCGTGTTGAAGCGAATGGTGTCAAGGAAATCTGGGCCGAGTTTATGCCAACAGTTGAAGTGCCGCAGGTCACCGCTGATGTGGCAGGAGACGACAACTTTGTGCTTGGACTAGCCCATTTGGCGCAAAGTAATGCCGCCGCAAAAGTATTCGCGGAACTCGACCAGTTCGTTGATAAATACTCAGTATGGGTTGCACAGCAGAACTCGCAGATTGATGAGCTTGAACCCGATGAATACGCAACGGCAAAGCGCATTACCGCACGTATGGAAACCACCCTCGCTCGTATGCGCCGAGGCGTGAATTTGCTCAGAATCGATCACAATGCCGCGGAATCATTCAGGCTCGCCAACCAGGCTATGTTGGATCAGATGCGCCAAGTGAATCGTGTGCATGGCAAGTACCGGGCTGACAACGACTATCGCTGGCGCCCCTTCCAGTTGGCCTTTCTCCTGACCGTGATTGAGTCTGCCATCAAGGAAGATGACAGCTATCGAGATATTGTCGATTTGATTTGGTTCCCCACCGGCGGTGGCAAAACTGAGGCATACCTTGGACTGATCGCTTTTCTTATCGTATGGCGCAGACTCACCAACCCCGCGTCTGGTGGAGGCACGACCGTGCTTATGCGCTACACATTGCGTCTGCTGACCGCACAGCAATTTGAACGCGCCACCAGGATGATCTGTGCGTTGGAGTTAATTCGCCAGCACGAGCCCAAATTGAAGAGTGGTGAGCCGATTACGATTGGGATGGGGGTCGGTGGGGCAACAAGCCCGAACAGCTTTGAAGACGCACAAAAGTGGATTGGGCAAGCCACAAAGGGAAATGCTGGTGCGCGGCGCAAGTTGGTTCTGGAGTGTTGCCCCTGGTGCGGCACATCGTTCGCCGCGCCAGAGAGTTACATAGCGACCAATAGTGAATTCCTTTTTTGTTGCACCAATAACGAATTTGCGCACTAACTATTGTCGAAATACTCACATCATTTTGAATAAAGTGCAGACATCGCTCGGTGCGGATATGGGAACGAGAGGCGCAGGAGTTGGCCCCAAAATTAGAGAACATTCCAGTAATTCACCGGATGAGTCCGCAAGGATTTTGACGATGGAGCTCGTTGAACTCATTGATCATGGAGGCATATCATCAGGCGGTGTGACAATTTTGTCCCCTTATCCTGTTGGAGATTCCAGCGTTGACTTGCTACCAGATAAAATCAGACGTAAGATTGTGACACTTGATGAATATTCGCTGAGAAATTTTCCCTTGGCAGAAATCAGCTTTGCTGAGATCGCGAATTTTAAGGGACTTGAGAATGAAGCCATTATCGTCATTGATCTTCCACCACCTACAAAAGGTAGCCAGGATATAGTATTGCATTATGTAGCGATGAGCCGCGCAAGATCAGTACTCTCGCTCATTGTAACCAAGCAGCTATCTATCTCAACAAGTATAGAATAAATTAGAGTTATCTTCCAACTCATTTAACTATTTAAACTAATCACATGACATTAGGAGCCATTAATAGCAAAATAAAGAGCACAAATATTACACACTGTGGGGTATTATTAGTGTTAGCTTTTAATTATTGTAACCGTTCACGGCATTATTTAAATTAAATATAATTATTTACATTTTAATTAAGTTATGCTATATTCTGTTCATGAAAGCCTGCAAACCACAAGATATGGATA
>JAISJK010000094.1 GCA_031261565.1 Candidatus Adiutrix sp.
CCAGTATGCTGCCTCCTGATATCTCCCATACGCTTTCCTACCTCCATTCCCATGAAAAGTAGAGCTTAGCACGCTGTCCAGTTTTTGGGGACCATTATAGACCGCGTCCAGGGCCTGGCTGCTTTGAATCAAAAGAGAATTAAAGACCGGCCTGGCCAGGGGGCGGGCCCCCGGCCAGCCTAGATCGGGAACGCCCTGGCCGTCTTTGTAGCGCTCTATGTCCTCCAGAAAGGACAGGGGCACAAAGATGGATTTGGTGACTGGCCCGCCGTTTTCAAAAACGCCGGTGACGGTCAGAGAGGCATCGGCCCGCTCCACCGCCGTGCCCTGGAGCCGCTTGGCCGCAGCGATAAAGCTGTCGCCCAGGCCCAGGCCCAGGGCCTCGGCCGCCGCTTTGGAGAGGACGGCCCCGCCCCGGGCCGGGATGGGCAGATTATAGGCGGTCAGCCAGGGGTCGCCCGGGCCGGTGGGCACGATCTCCAGAGTCACCGGCGGGGCCAGGGGATCGGCGTGATAAGCGTCGAGGCTGGCTGAAATCTGGCGGGTGTAGGGCACCACAAAGGCCACTTCCGGCCAGGAGGCCAGGTCGGCAAACCAGGCCTGGCTGTAAGCCCGGCTGGTCAGGGGTCTGATCTCCCGGTTCCGGGGGTCTTCCAAAAGGCGGTGTTGCAGAGTTTCAATGGTGCCGAATTTTAACCCGAACAGCAGCAGCAGGGGGGCCATGATGGAGGCCACGGCCAGCACCATGCACAGCGACAGCAGCTTCTCATGGCCCAGGTCGGAGAACACCAGGCGCCAGACCAGAAAGGGATAGCGCGATGATTTATGACCACGGGCTTCAGCCATTGAGCTTGGCCTCCCGGAGAGTGGAAATGGTATGGGTTTCATCCGGCTTCTCCACTTTAAAGGAGACGAAACGGTCGGCCAGATTCCGCACCAGGGCCAGATCGTGAGTGACCATGACCAGGGCCAGGCCCAGGCCGGCCGTCAGTTCCCGGAAAATGGCGCTTATTTCTTGGGCGGTGGGAAAATCCACCGCCGCTGTCGGCTCATCAGCCAGCACCAGCCGGGGCTGGTGAATCAGAGCCCGGGCGATGGCCGCCCGCTGGCGCTGGCCCCCGGAGAGAGCCCCGGGTTTCTTGGTCAATTGATCGACTATTTTCAGGCGCCCGGCCAGCAGGTTTAACCGCTCCAGGGCCGTGGCCCGATCCAGATTATTGAGCCGGGCCGGCAACAGAATATTGTCCCTGACCGTCAGGTAGGGCAGCAGACCGCCGGCTTGCAGCACATAACCCAGATCCCGCCGTCTGACGGCGGCCAGGCGCTTCTCCGGCAATTGGCCTAAATCCAGTTGGCCGCCGTCAGTCACCAGGCGGTATGATTTATAGGTCGTGGGCTTCAATACCAGAGCCAGAAAGTCCAGGAGGGTGGATTTGCCGCAGCCGCTTGGCCCGATCACCGCCAAAAATTCCCGCGACCTCACCAGCAGCTGCGGCACCCTCAGTTCAAAAGAGACCCCGCCCTTTTCCCGGACTTTAGTCATGCCCGTGACGCCCAGCACCGGCCTATGGCCAGTCCGGTCAGTCACGGCAGAAGATCCAGAGGAATGGGATAGACCATATCATCGGCGTCATCGCCTTCGTTCAGGGCCACCCAGCCGCCGGGGTCATTGTGCAGTTGCTGGTAAGCCTTAACATTGGCTTCCAGCATGTTGACGAAATTGTCCTGCTCGTCCGGGGACATGCTGTTCCACAGGTCGTTGTTAATGGACATCAGGCGGCTGTGGTAGGGCAACCCCTCCAGAAATTCAGGCACCAGGCCGCTCTGGCCAAAATCGGCGGCCTGGCTCAACTTTTCCGGGTCGCGGGAAGCCATGGCCGAGGCGGCCTGGAGGGAGGTGAAAAAATCATCGCCGCTGATGCCGCTGGTGCGCCCGGCCTTGATGACATCGCTCAGGATGGTGCTCAGGGAATCGAGTTGGCGTTTGTTGATGAGCAGACGCACCTCCAGGCTGGACATGTTGGAGTCGGTCAAATCCTTATCCACGGCCCAGGCCGTGATGTCCCGGGGGGCCTGGGCCTCGGCGGTCGAGCCCAGCCAGTCCACCAGAGCCGCCTGAAGAGCTTTATCCAGGTTGGCCTTGAAATCCTTTTCCTTGTCCGACAATTTAGCGTCCTGAGCTTCATCATCAGCCAACAGGGCGGCCAGCTCTCCGGAAATAGCGGTATTGGGCGCGGGCTGGCCACCATCGCCTCCGAGCAGGGCGGCCGCGCTGGTTCCGGCGTTAGTCCCGGAATTCGTTCCCGGGCCGGCCCCGGCGCTGGTTCCGCCGGCTCCCGAGGCGGCCAGGGCTTGGGCCACCAGCTTGACCACTCCGTCAACCGCCAGGTCGGTGGCTGTGGCGAAGCTGTCCAGATCCCCGGAGTTGACGTCGAAATACAGTTCAGAGCCAGCCTTGGCCGAAAGGGTGCGGAACTGGTCTTCAGCCAGGCGCTGGAAGCGCTTGCCGCCATTGGGGCGCACCTGCAGGGCCATCAGGGTCACTTTTTTGTCGCTGGCCAGGGCGTGGAATTTTTCGGCGTCCAGGCCGGTCAGGTTCCACTTGTGGCCCAGCTCATGGCCCGGGGCATCGCCCACCAGCACCATGATCTTCAGACTGTCCGGCCGCCAGTCGGTCTGGTAAAGGGCGTCATTGAGGCCGGAAAAGACGTCTTCGGGAAAGTCAACGGAATCGACTTTGGTTTCCTCAACCTGCCCCATGGTTTTGACGAAATCAGCGACGCTCTGGAGTTTGGGCGTGTAATTTTTAGTGGTATATTCAATAGTGGGAATGTCTTCCACCGGGTCGCGGTAACCCCAGACGCCAAACTTGACCCTCTCGCTCAAATCCGGCTGGTTGGCCAGCCTTTCCGAGACATCCGTCACCACCTGGAGAGTCTGGGCAATATAGGGCGACATGCTGACCGTGGTGTCAATGACCCAGACAATCTCGACCGTCAGATTTTCCCCATTTTTGCGGGTGGCGTCAGCCGCCGTCAGGGAAGCCGCGCCCAGGTAGTCGGAGTTGGTGCGGATATCGCTCTTCTCGCGGGTGCCGGGGCCGCCGGCCGTGGCCGCCGCCAATTCCAGCAGACGGCCTTCCCGGCCATCCATCTCTATGACTTTAAAATCCAGAATAGGCAAGAGGTAGAACTGCTTGGCAATATCCACGGCCAGCTTGGGCTCCACCGACACCACCGGGAAGTTGGCCGGAATCTTTTTTGACTCAATGGTTTCATAGAGGGCCTTGACGCCCTCAGCCCGCGCGGTCGGGGCTTTTTTGATCAGGTCTTCTAGGGGCCGGCGGCTTTCGAACATCAACACCGGCTCCCGCCCGCTGGGGTTGGTGTAGGCCAGGCACATGGTCTGGAGCCATTCAAAAACGTCATCGGCCCGCAACCAGCCCACCACGTCGCCTTTGTCATTGGCGCCTACCTCATACCAGCCCTGGCCGAGGGCGGCTTTTTCCCCGCCCGGTTTGGTGTAAACGAAGTAATTGCTGAAAGCCGGCAGGTTGCCCTGCACCACCGGTGATTTTTCATCGGCCTTCTGGTAAAGATTGCTCATGGGCCTGGTCAAAACCCGTAGTGGCAGGGCTGATTTGCCCTCCACCATCAGCGGCGCGCGGGGGGGCTGGGCCACAGCCGGGCCAACAAAAAGAAGCGAGAGGCCAAGCATGGCCGCTATAAAACTGCTTGTAACCGGCGTCAATTTTTTCATTGTCAAACTCCTTATCTTTTGGTTGACAGATTATATTTGGTGGCGTTAAACAGGCTGACCGCCCGGGCCCGCTCATCGGGCACGGGCCGGAAAGCGCCTTCCAGCGCGGCATCAGAGCTAATGCGTCTCAAGTGCACGGTTTGCTCTTCCCAGTCCGCCCCGAACGAAAGCTGAAGGATCTCAATGTCTTGCTTGCCAGGATCATTTTTTTTAATGATCACGAATATGCCGCCGTTACCATCCACATAATAATAGACATAGGAATGGACGTCACTCATAAGAACCATGGCTTCCGGGCCTTCTATTCCACAGGGTCTTCCGCCGGTCGTATTCACCCAAAACACCGCGCCGTCCAAAAAATCCCTGAAGGTGAAAGATTGCCGGCCCAGCCCCCCGATCTCGGTGGAGACCCGGTATTGACCCACCGAGCTCAAAAAACTGTCTCTGGCGTCGTCGGCCAGGCCCGGGACGGCGGACAAAAGCAAAAGCGACAGAGCGATCATCTGCCCCAGGACGAATACAGAGCGCCTGGAAACCTCTTTCATTTTCATAAATTACTCCTTGGTGTAAGCCAGGCGGAAGCCCAGGGCTTCGCTCTTTTGACCGGAGTTTTGCATATACTCCCGGTTGGCCGAGCGGTGCTTGGCCGCCGCGTTTTCCCAGGAGCCGCCCCGGATGACCGGCATTCCGGATTCAGGCCCCACTGGGTCAGCCACCGCTTCGGCGGGGTAGCTACTGGCGTATTTGTCGGCCACCCACTCCCAGACATTGCCGTGCATATCGTAAAGCCCCCAGCTTGTGGCCGGGCTGGCCGGAAAGCTCGCTCATCAGGGTGGCGTAGGGCTTGCCCAGGAGGCTGGCCATGGTCTCCGAATCCAGGCCCGAGGGCGGGGAGAGAAAAACCGCGTGGAGGATGCGGGTTAGGGAGGGTGTGTTGGGGGCAGACATGCTATTTTATCCTTGTGTTTTGCGTTGATTTATGTCAAAAAAATGAGTTATTTTAATCAAGAAGCTCGTTCTCTTTTTCCGCTGGGCCCGGGCGGGGTGTATCTGCCCTCGGGCAGGAGATTTTCCGGGAGCCCCAGGGCTTTAAGCTGCTCCACCCGGGGCGGCGGGGCGGTTTCGGCTTTGCAGAGGTCAATCACCGCCTTGGGGGTGATGCCCATCTCCCGGGCCATGGCCGAAAACGATGGCCCGTACAAAAAAATCCAGGCCCGGAGCTGGTCTTGACGTGGGGCGTCAGTTAAGTTAAAATTTGTAGTCAAATTCATACCTCCAGCGGCAGGTCTCAAGCGGGTAGTCGCTTTGATTATTGATTTTTAGATAACTATACAGAACTTGAAGTTCTATGTCAAGTTAAAAAATACTTGGAGTGTAATTGGCCAAAAAAGCCTCCCCATACAAAAATCTAACCGGTCTGGCCGAACGCTTGGAAAACGTGCGCAGTTCTAGTGGTTTGACTAAAATTGCCGCTGGCCAACGAGTTGGAGTCTCTGACTCCGCTGTAAGTAAGTGGGAAGAAGCTAAATCAGAGCCTCCTATTGCTTATCTTGCCTATTTGGCAGAAAATTTTGCCTGTGATCTTAATTGGTTAATTTTAGGCAAAGAAAATAAAAACGCTTCTGAGCCAGAAAAAGAGCTACTTAACGCCTATCGAACCATTAACGAACTTAGGAAACAGTTAGCCGAGGCCAAAGCCGTCCCTATTGTCTCGGATACGGCAATTGCGACTTCTTTATTGGTGGAAAGCTGAAAAATTGATGGAGGTTAGAAATGGAAGCGGCTGAGGCAATTTTCACTCTATTTATTCTCTTTTGCTTAGCCATGGCCTTCGCCAGCCTGATCACCCCGAAGACCGCCTGGTTTTTAAAAAACAAAACCAAAAAGAACGGCCAGATTCTTTGGTTCTGTCTGTTTTTGGTCTGCCTCTTTATTGGGCCGAAATTTTTCCCCAACCCCTTGCTCAAGGCAACG
>JAISJK010000124.1 GCA_031261565.1 Candidatus Adiutrix sp.
TCTACAAGGGAGGGCTCAGAAATCTTTTTTCAGTCCCGGCCGCTGCGCGGGGCTCAATTTATAATTTTTTAGAGCTTAAGAATTGCACTTTTTGGTCTTGACAATGGGGACCACTTCAGGTTATTAAGCGCGCGGTCAAACGGCCCACCTTGACCGTCCGGTCAAAAAACAGTATCCTCCGAAAATAAAACCGATTGGCCAAATAATGAAATTTTTCAAAATACTATCAATCCTGGCGGCCGGGCTGGCTCTGCTGGCCGGCCTGGGCTGGCTGGCTCTGGGCCTGTGGCCCAACCCCCTGACCGATACCGGCGGCTGGGATTGGACGGTGCGGGTCACCGACCGCGAGGGCCGGCTTTTAAAGGAATTCCTGCCCCCCCGCCCCGCCCGGCGGGAAGACCGCCCTCTGTCTGATTTCAGCCCCAACCTGATTGCGGCCGTGCTGACCACTGAGGACAAGCGCTTTTACCGCCATGTCGGGGTTGACCCCCTGGCCATGTTGAGGGCGGCCTGGCTCAATCTGCGCCGGGGCCGCATTGTCAGCGGGGCTTCGACCATCACCATGCAGCTGGCCAGGCTGAACCGGGGCTTAACCCCCGGCCCGCGCACCCTGAGCCGCAAACTGCGGGAGGTCTGGTGGGCGCTTTTAATTGAGCGCCACAACGACAAAGACACCATCCTGGCCGAATATCTCAACCAGGCCCCCTGCGGCAACCTGACTGAGGGCTTTCCGGCCGCGGCCGGGCTCTATCTCGGCAAGTCGGTGGGCGATCTGTCAGCGGGCGAAGCCGCTTTTTTAGCCGGCCTCCCGGCCTCGCCCGGGGCCCTCAACCCCTACAAAGACCCGCGCCCGGCCCTGGCCCGGCGCTCCTCCATTTTAAAAAAAATGGAGGGCCGGGGCTTCCTGAGCAATGATGAAGCCACCCGGGCCCGGGCCGAGCCCCTCGACCTGGGGCGGCTGAAAAACACCTTCAACGCCCCCCACTTGGTCAGCTATCTCCGCAGCCGTTTCAGCCCGGCCCCGCCTCCGGTCATCACCACCACCCTGGATCTGGATCTGCAAAAAAAGGTGGAGGAACTGGTGGCGGTGACGGCTGAGGCCTATCGCGAGCAGGGGCTGAGCCAGGCGGCCCTGGTGGTTCTGAGCCTCCCGGAGCGCCAGGTTCTGGCCTGGGTCGGCTCAGCCGATTTTTTCGATGCCAAAGAGGGGCAGAATGATGGGGTCATGGCCCTGCGCCAGCCGGGCTCGGCCCTCAAACCCTTTATTTACGCTCTGGCCTTTGACCAGGGCCTGATTACCCCGGCCACCCTGATAGCCGATCAGGCCGCCGACTACCGGGTGGCCCGGGGCAGCTTCAGCCCGGCCAACTACAGCCGCGATTTCCACGGCCCGGTTTCCGCCCGCCTGGCCCTGGCCAGCTCCCTCAATCTTCCGGCGGTCAAGCTGGCCACAGCCGCCGGGCTGAACAACATTCTGGCCCGCTTCCGGGATCTGGGGCTGGAATCCCTCAGCCGGGAGGCCGACTATTACGGGCTGGGCCTGGTGCTGGGCGGCGGGGAAGTCAATCTCCTGAGCCTGACCACAGCCTACGCCGCCCTGTCAGACGGCGGCCGCTGGCGGCCCCCGATCCTGATCCAGCCTCAGCCCGGCCTGGCCGGCCCGCCGCCCCGGCCGGTTTTCAGCCCCGGGGCCGCCTTTCTGGTCACGGACATCCTGGCCGACCGCCAGGCCCGGGTCACCGGCTTTGGGGAGCGCAGCGTCCTGGACACGCCCTACCCGGCGGCGGTCAAGACCGGCACCAGCAAAAATTTCAGAGACAACTGGTGCGTGGGCTACACCGGCAGTTACATCATTGGCGTCTGGGCCGGCAATTTTGAGGCCAGCCCCATGGATCGGGTTTCCGGGGTCACCGGGGCCGGGGCCGTCTGGCGGCGGGTGGCCGACCTTCTGGCCCAAAAACGGGCCACCCCGCCCTTTAAGCCTGCCCGGGAGGTGGCGGCGGCCCTGACCTGCCCGGAGAGCGGCCTGTTGGCCGGCCCCCACTGCCCCAACCGCAAGCGGGAATTTTTTTTAAGCGCCTGGCCCCGGCCGTCCGTCTGCGACCACCGCAGCCTGAGCCCGGATGACCTGGGCGTCACCGTCCCGGTGGTCGGTCTCAGCCGGGATTTCAGCCTGACCCGGCCCCTGTCCGGGGAAATCTACGCCTGGGATCCGGGCATTGCCCCGCAGCTGCAGCGCCTCAAGGCCCAGGCCCAGAGCGTCCCCGAAGTGGACGAGCTGGTCTGGTCTCTCAACGGGCGGGAGATCAAACGGCAAAAAGTGACTGGCTACGCCCGGGCCGGCTGCCTTTTGCCGCCGGTTCAGGGCCGGGCAGTGCTGGAGGTGCGGGGCCTGAGCCAGGGCCGGGAGCGCCGTCAAAGCCGGGTCAGTTTCATGGTTTATTTTGCGGAAGAAGGGGAAAAGAAGCTAGGCCATAAAGAAGCTAGTCAATGAGACCCCCCGGTGATCTACGGCACGCGCCCGGCACGGACCGCTGCTTCCTTCCAGATCTGACGGGGTTAGTTAGAGAGCGCCCGCAAAGCCGAGAGGCCCCATTGACTAGCTGGGCTGAATATAACCCGAAGCCGCCCAAAAATCAAGACTGTTTTTCTGCATAACCGACTTGACTTGTAATTCAAGTGGGTTACAATATGGTTATGACAGATGAGGTAAGGAGATGCGATGAAAAAACAAGCCGCTTCAATTTCCGCAGCCTGGGATGAGGAGAGCCGTGTTTGGATGGCCACTAGTGGTGATATTCCCGGCTTGTTCGCCCAGGCGGACACTTTTGACGAATTGCTACGCCTCCTGCCGGAACTGGTTGGCGAGTTGCTGACCGCAGATGGTTGGGCAGGACCGGGCGTAGCTCCGGTGCCTCTGGAAATTATGGCTCATTTTCACAGCACGGCGGCACTTCACCGCTGATGAGCTCTGATCTTTACCGCCGGGTGACGGCCAAATTGAAAACGGCCGGAGTTGAGGAAGTCGACTGCTGAGATTCATGGCCGTTCAGCAGATCAAGCGCAAAAGACCGTTGCTGGGCTTGTGGCTGGGGCTGGCCCTGTCTCTGATTCTGCACCTGCTTCTGATTGGCTGGCTGGTGCACAAAGCCGGAGAAAAGGCCGCCGCCGTCAAGCCGCCGCCGGAGGTCATCCGGGTGGAATTAGTGCCGGCCCCCCAGCCGGCCCCGGAGCCGGAGGCCAAAGCGCCGGCCCCGAAACCTCAGCCCAGGCCGCCGGCCCAGCGTCTCATCCCCAAAGGCGACTCCAGCCTGCCGCAACTCCCAATGGAGAAGAAACGGGCGGCCCCGCCCCAGGTTCAGCCGCCGGAAGTCAAGCCTGACCGGCCTAAAGAGAGCCTCAGCGGCCAGCCTTTGGGCCCCCGCCAGGTGGCCCCGGCCCCGGAGCCCCCCAAGCGGCCCCTGAGCGCCTATGAAATGATGACCAGGACTCTGGGGCGGGACGCGGCCAATTTGCAGCTCGGCTCGGCCCGGGGCAATGTGGCCGACCCGCTCATCAGCCGTTATTACAGCCTGATCATGCTTAAAATTAAAAGCAACTGGCACCCGGCCACCACCAGCCCGCAATTCAGGCTGGCGGCCAACTACACCATTGTCATTGAGCCCAGCGGCCGCATCGCCCGCTTTTGGAAAAACCAGTCCAGCGGCGACCAGAACTATGACCGCGCGGTGGAGGAGGCCATCCAAAGGTCATCGCCCCTGCCGCCCCTGCCCTCTATTTTTGGCGGCCGGCCCGACAGCCCGGCCTTTTTCTTCGTCCGCAACAGCCGGCCTTAGCGGCCCGCTGGTCAGAGGTTTAATGCCATTTCTTTTCTAACCACCGGGCCAGGCCAGGGTGAAAACGCCGCCAGCCTCTTCCAGCCCAACCAGACCACTATAGACCACATTCGTTGGAATATGTCAAGCAAGTGGGGGATTGCCGGCCGCAAAGAGCTTGACTTCCAGCGGCCCCTGTGGTAAACTGACCAAACTTTAATAAAGGTTGCTGGTCTTAATTATAGGGCCTGATTTTAATAATTGGATGCTGATCAGCAAAAGCTGAAGGCCGAGGATTGAACAGATCTTCGGTTTTTTTTGTGCGGGCGGAGTTATGGCCGGTCTAAAAAGTGATCTCCAAAAGAGCGATATAAAGCGCAAAGCCAAAAGCCTGGGGGCCACGCTGGTGGGTTTCACCAATGTGCAGCGCTACCGGGAGTATTATCCCGAGGCCCCGGCCATTTTCCACCCGGATCGGATCTGGCCGGAAGCCCGGTCGGTCATTGTGATGGCCGTGCCCCTCAATCTGCCCATTGTGGAGAGCACCCCCTCCATCAACTATCAGGAGCTTTACAACACCAGCAACATCATGCTGGACAATCTGGCCTACCGCCTGTCATTGTATCTGATGGACAAAGGCCAGGCCGCCATCTGGGCACCCCGGGACGGCTATGGCTCCCTTGATTACCTGATTGACCGGGCCAGCTCCAGTTTCAGCCAGGTCATTGCCGGCTACCTGGCCGGCCTGGGCACCATCGGCTGGAGCCACAACCTGCTGACGCCCCAGTATGGCTCCCGCCACCGGCTGGTCTCGGTGCTGACCTCGGCCAAGATCGCGCCGGATAAGGTGTTGTCCCAAAGCCTCTGCCTCCACTGCGACCTCTGCCGCCGGCTCTGCCCGGTGGGGGCCCTGAAGGGCGACCGCCGGGCCGACTTCGCCGACATGGATATGAATAAATGCACCCGGCGCCACCAAGAGTTGAAGGCGGCCGGCTGCTGGCCCTGCGGCCTATGCACCAAAGTCTGCCCGGTGGGGGCGGATCGCCGTCTCTTTAACCGGACTGACGCCAAGCTGTATCTGAAGGAGAGCAAAGGGCAATCGAGCCCGGAAATTGAGGCCTGGAACCAGATGCGCGCTTACGGCTCGCACCGTTAAGATTAACGTTAACCACCCCAAAGGAGATTGACCATGACCCTGTTTAGAAAACCAGCCGCCATCCTGTGCCTGGGCCTTGTCGCTCTGGGCCTGGCCTTCGTTGCCGCCGCCCCGACCGCCACAGCCGCGCCCAAAGAGGTGGTCGAATTCAACTACCCTGAGTGGGTCTATTATGACCTCATCTATCTGGCCGACGATCTCGGCTATTTTAAAGAGGCCGGGGTCAAGCCCCACTACACCGGGCAGATAGCGGCCGGGCAGATGATCCCCTCTCTGGTGGCCGGCAGCCTGGATGTGATCAACCGCCACACCCCCCTGGTCATCGCCGCCGTGGCCGGCGGGGCGGATATTAAAGTTTTCGCCAGCGGCAGCCAGTCCACCAAGC
>JAISJK010000067.1 GCA_031261565.1 Candidatus Adiutrix sp.
CTGTAAAAATGCCAAACCCCTCACGGGCTCGGAGAGCCAGGCCGAGACTCCGCCGCCCCTGCCGGAGGGCTACCCCCCGGTCTGCGAAAAATGCGGCCAGCCCCTGGTGGTCAAAAAAAACCGCCAGGGCTCCTGGTTCATCTCCTGCTCCGGCTATCCCCGGTGCAAGACGGCCAAGCCCTTTCCCACCGGCATCGTCTGCCCCAAAGAGGGCTGCGGCGGAGAAATAGTCCAGAAGCCCTCCCGGCGCGGGCCTTTTTATGGCTGCAGCAACTATCCTAAATGCCGGGTTATTTTAAAGGGCAAGCCCGTGAACCGGCCCTGCCCGGTCTGTGGCCAGAAATTTTTAATGGAAAATCCGGCCGTGGCCGCCAACCCCTCGGCCCCGCCCCTGATCTGCGCCACCAAAGGCTGCCCCGGCCCCCAGGCCTGATATTGAGCTTGATTTTCCGGCGGAAATTCAATATGCTGATAACAAGGTTATGAAGGTGGCCAAAAAAAGGGCTGATGAGCTTTTGGCCGCCTCCGGGCTGGCCCGTAGCCGCAGTCAGGCCCAGGCTCTGATTATGGCCGGCCAGGTGCTGGCCGATGAAAAAGAGGTGCGCAAAGCCGGGGAAATGTGGCCGGAGGGGGCCGTCTTCAGTCTCAAGCCCCGGTGCCGCTACGTCAGCCGGGGCGGCTTCAAGCTGGAAGGGGCCCTGGCTGATCTGGCCGTGGTTCCGGCCGGGCTGACGGCGGTGGATATCGGCGCCTCCACCGGGGGCTTCACCGACTGCCTGCTCCAGCACGGCGCGGCCCGGGTTACGGCCGTGGACGTGGGCCGGAATCTCCTGGATCCCAGCCTGATTAATGATGAGCGGGTGACGGTCAGGGACGGTTTAAACGCCAGAGTTCTGGCCGAGGCCCTTTCCGGCCACCTTTTTGACCTGGCGGTGATGGATGTCTCCTTTATTTCCCTGGCCCTGATTCTGCCCCAGGCGGCCCGGCTGGTGAAACCGGGCGGGCTGATGCTGGCCATGGTCAAGCCCCAGTTTGAAGTGGGCCGGGCCCAGGTGGGAAAAAAAGGCGTGGTGCGCGACCCGGAGGCCATCCGGGGGGCGGTGGATAAAATCAGCGCTCTGGGGCCCTCTTTAACCCCGCCGTTTGAGGAGGCCGGCCGGGCCCCCTCCCGGCTGACCGGGCCGGAGGGCAATCAGGAAGTTTTCCTCCTGTTTAAACCTAGTTGAAGGAGATAAGTATGGCAAAAACCGCAGGCGTCATTCTCAGCAGTCCCCGAAAAGGCTCCAATTCCAGCGCTCTGGCCCTGGCCGTGGCCGGTGGGTTTGAGGAGGCCGGCGGCCTGACCCGGGTGGTGGATCTCTCCGGGCTGGACATCAAGCCCTGCCTGGCCTGCGAATCCTGCCAGCGCAACGGCGGCCGGTGCGTTCAGGTCGATGGCATGCAGACGGTCTATCCCACGGTTTTAGCCGCCGATACTTTGATCCTGGCCACGCCGGTTTACTGGTTCAACCTGTCGGCCCAGCTTAAAATTTTTCTGGATCGCTGCTATGCCGTGGCCATGAAGGGCATCTTCGCCTCCAAGACCATCGCCTTGGCCCTGGCCCACGGCGCGGCCGACCCCTTTGCCTCCGGCGGGGTCAACGCCATCCGCTCCATTCAGGACATCTGCTCTTTCACCGGGGCCAGGTGGGGCGGCTGTGTCTATGGCCCGGCCACGGACCGGGAAACCCTGGCCAAAGATGAAGAGCTTATGAGCCAGGCCAGGGATCTGGGGCGCAAACTTTGGCAGTGACATTCGATGAGTGATATTCTGATTGTGGTCAGGGATGACCGGCTGGCCGGGTTGCTGGCCACCGCCTGTCAGGATCGGGGCGCCTCGACTTTCCGAGCCCTGGGGGCTTCCCAGGCCCTGCCGGAGCTCAATCAGCCCTCCGGCGGGCGCCGGTGGTCGGGCCTGCTGCTCGATTTAAGTTACGGCCAGCATAAGCCGCTGGATTTGGTGCGCGATTTTAAGGAAGCCAACCCCGACCTGAAAATTGTGGCCCTGGGCCGGCAGGTGGAGATCAAGACCCTGACCGCTCTGATGCGGCTGGGGCTTTTTGATTTTCTGGAGCTGCCGCCCGACCCGGTGGAGCTATCCAGTTGCCTGGATAATTTCCTGGGCCGCCTGGGGCCGGAAGAGCAGGCTAAAAAGCGGGGCGGCCGGCCCCGGCCCGGCCGCTTTGAGCATATCATCGGCCGGAGCGCGCCGCTGAAAAAAGTTTTCCGGCTGGTGGACAAGGTGGCGGCCACCGATTCCACGGTCATGATTCATGGCGAGAGCGGCACCGGCAAAGAGCTCATCGCCAGGGCCATCCACCAGTCCAGCCCCCGGGCCGAGCGGCCGCTCATTCCCGTCAACTGCGGAGCCATCCCCGAGGAGCTTTTGGAGGCCGAGCTGTTCGGCCATGAAAAGGGCGCCTTCACCAACGCCATCCGCACCCGCATCGGGCGCTTTGAAATGGCCGACGGCAGCACCATCTTTTTGGACGAAATCGGCGACATGAGCCCCAAACTCCAGGTCAAACTGCTGCGGGTGCTTCAGGAGCATGAAATAGAGCGGGTGGGCGGGGACAAAGTCATCCCGGTGGATATCCGGGTCATTACCGCCACTCATGTTGACCTGGCCCGGGCTGTGGAGACCGGCCGCTTCAGGGAAGACCTTTTCTACCGCTTAAACGTCATCCCCGTGACCATGCCCCCGCTGCGCGACCGCCTCGATGATGTGCCCCTCCTGATTAGCTATTTTTTAAAACGCTTTCAGGAGACGCGGGGCAGCGAAGTCGTCGGCGTGGACGACGAGGCCATGAAACGTCTCCTGAGCTACGGCTGGCCGGGCAATGTGCGGGAGCTGGAAAATCTGATGGAGCGCATGGTCACCCTGGCCGATGAAAAGGTGCTGGCCGTGGCCGATCTCCCGGCCAAGCTGCTGGAGGCCACCGAGGGTCTGGAGCCGCCCGAGATTGATTTCAGCCTTGACCAAATAGATATTGACGACCTGGCGGCCGAGCCGCCAGAGGCCCAACCTGAAAAACCGGCTCAGCCGGAGCCGGGCCCCCCGGCTGAGCAGACCCCTTGGTGCTGCCCCCCGGACGGGGTGGATTTCAACGCCCTGGTGGCGGCCTATGAGGATCAGCTGATCCGGGGGGCTCTGGAGGCCGCCGGCGGGGTCAAGAATCAGGCGGCTAAACTTCTGGGTTTAAACCGCACCACCCTGGTGGAAAAAATGCGTAAACGGGGCCTGGCCGCCGATGAGCCCTAACCCGGCTATTCAAGATAAAGCCCCGGCCGGCCGATAACCTAAATAGCGGGAGCGGCCATAAGCCGCGACAGGTTATTGATCGGCAGGTAGAGCCGAGGCTATTTCTCTCCTTGTTCTTTGCCTAGTTTTCCTGTATTATATTAACAATTTGGTGCATAAAATCGTTTTGAATATCTCAGGATATGCTCAACGCGCCCCCTGCAATTAGATACCGGAGCTACCCATGCCGCGCCTCACGCCTCAAGAACAGCGGGAAATTCTCCGCTTTATTGAAGCCGACAAGCCCTTGCCGGAAAAATACCGGTTTTTGCTGTTCGAGGACAAGCGTGAGGTGGAGCTGGTGTGGAATGGCAAGACCAATGAAGTCTGCAATGTGGTGCTGCCTTTTCAAACTATTGAGAATGTGGATGAGCCGCGTGTAGAAAAGCCCACAAAACAGCAGATAGCCAGTCTTTTCGATATTGACCCGCGTGGCCGTCAGCTCAAAGGCTGGACGAACAAGCTGATCTGGGGCGACAACAAACTCATTCTTTCATCTTTGAAAAGTGGCCCCATGCGTGAAGAAATTGAAGCGCAAGGCGGCTTGAAGTTGATTTATATTGATCCGCCCTTTGATGTTGGCGCGGATTTTTCTATGAATATTGAAATCGGCGAGGAAACCTTTACCAAAAAACCAAATATTCTTGAGGAAATCGCCTATCGTGATACTTGGGGCAAGGGTGCAGATTCTTTTATTTCCATGATTTATGAACGTTTTAGTTTGATGCGAGATGTGTTGGCTGATGATGGTAGTATTTTTGTTCACATGGGTGAATCCATGTCTGCAAACGTCCGAGGTACATTAGATGAAGTATTCGGATGTTCTAATTTTAGAAATGAAATAATATTACCTGGACGTGCCGTAAAGAATCTTCAGCAACAGTTCGATTCTATACAAAAACTTTCTGTACGTCATGATTATCTCTATTGGTATTCTAAGAATGCAACGACAAGATTCCGCCCAGTGTGGATGGAAAAACATGCTTCTGGTAACCCTGAAGGGCATTGGCATCATTTTTGGAGTACAGCAGACCGACCAACAATGAGATATCAGCTGTTTGGGCATACACCGAAGTCTGGGCAATGGGTATGGAAAGAAGAACGTGCTAATATTGCTATCAAAAATTACGAACGCTTCCTCAGAGAAAGTTGCGGACGGACGCTTGCGCAATATTGGCGAGATACTGGGGCTATTCTTGAATTTATTCGTTCCTCGCCTGATGATGGGAAACCTCAATACTGGAGGGAACCAGCTGAACTGAGACTCGCTGATACAGTTTGGAGTGGATGTCCGATCTATTCAAACGAATCAAAGTATCCGACGGAAAAAAATGAAGCGTTTATCAGACAAGTACTGAGTATGGCATCGTCGGAAGGTGACCTTGTGGCTGACTTCTTCTGCGGCTCCGGCACTACCGCCGCCGTAGCTGAAAAGCTGGGCCGCAAGTGGATAACCACAGACCTCGGTAAATTCGCCATCCACACCACCAGGAAACGCTTGATCGGCGTACAGCGCCAACTCAAGGCCGAAGGCAAAAATTATCGCGCCTTTGAAATCCTCAATCTGGGCAAATACGAGCGCCAGCATTATATCGGCGTCAACCCTGATTTGCGCGAAGAGCAGAAACAGCAGCAGTTGGCCGCCCGGGAATCGGCCTTTCTGGATTTGATTCTCCGCGCCTACCTGGCCGAAAAAGTGGAGGGCTTCACCACCTTTCACGGCAAAAAGGCCGGGCGTCTGGTGGTGGTGGGGCCGGTCAACATGCCGGTCACCCGCCTTTTTGTGGAAGAGATCATTCTGGAATGCCGCAAAAAGCATTTCACCAAGGTGGACATTCTTGGTTTTGAGTTTGAAATGGGCCTCTTCCCCAACGTGTTGGACGAAGCGCGGGCCAAAGGCATAGATATCTCTCCCAAGTATATCCCCGCTGAAGTCTTTGACAAACGCGCCGTGGAGAAAAATCAGGTGGTGTTCCACGATGTGGCCTTTATCGAAGTGAAGCCGCACTACAAAAAAAACGGCGTGGCCGTGGAACTGACTGATTTTTCCGTTTTCTATTCTCAGGATTCCGTGGCCGCCGTGGAAGCCGCGCTGAAAAACAAGGCCAGTAAAATTGTGGTGGAGCGCGGGCAAATAATCAAGGTCGCCAAAGACAATAACGGCATTGTCACCCGCGAGGCGCTGACGCAAAAATGGACAGACTGGATTGACTACTGGTCGGTGGATTTTGACTTTGAAAGCAAGCGGGAAATTATCCGCGAGAAGAACCCGGACACCGGCGAAATTGAAGAAAAGTGGACGGGCGACTTTGTGTTTGAAAACGAATGGCAGTCGTTCCGCACCAAAAAGGATCGTAATCTGGAACTGACCAGCGTTTTCTACACCTACCCTGACGCCTCCCGCAAAAAGATTGCCGTCAAGGTCGTGGATATTTTCGGCAACGATACCATGACCATTGTTGAAGTGAATGTGGGGAAATAGGAGGCGATCAAGATGATACATAATATAATGGAACCTGATACCAGCCCGGATTTCACCATTGACGACATCCACAAAATCCGTGAATGGAATTATGAGCGGCTGAAGGACGCAACACGGGGTGAACGCATGGCTGATACACGTAAAAGAATAGCCCCCATTCTCGCGGAACTTGAAGCCGCCCGCGCCGGGCGCAATGGCGGTATGCGCCAGACTGCGGATGCTGGAGCGGTTTAATGGCCCTGCATCCCAATTTCCCGCATTCTCCCCACGCCGTGCTTGACCCGGCCCTGCGCTGGTTTCCGGAGGACGAGGCCCTGCGCACCACCAGCATGGACAAGCTCATGCCGCCGCTGGTGGCCAATCTGCGGCGCAAGGTAAAGGAGTTCCGCGATTCCGGCTATGTGGGCGCGTCCGGCACCAGCAGAAGCCTCCTCAACTGGTGGTTCAAGACTCAACACCTATTGCCGCAAGCGCACGAATTTAATTATTATTTTGCCCAGCGCGAAGCTCTGGAAACCCTCATTTACCTGTATGACGTCGTGGGGGCGCGGGACAAATACGACCTGATGCGTTTTGACGGTTCCGGCCTTGTGTCCGCCAATATGTTTGATGAAACCTGGCTGCGCTGCGTGATCAAAATGGCCACCGGCAGCGGCAAGACCAAGGTTATGAGTCTGGCTCTGGCCTGGAGCTTCTTCCATAAGCTGTATGAGCCGGATTCAGGGCT
>JAISJK010000023.1 GCA_031261565.1 Candidatus Adiutrix sp.
GAGGAATTCATCATCATGGCCGGCCCCTGCTCGGTGGAGGCCGACCCCCAGATGCTGGGCACCGCCTGGGAGGTGAAAATGGCCGGCGCCCACCTTTTGAGGGGCGGCGCCTTCAAGCCCCGCAGCTCGCCTTACAGCTTCCAGGGCCTGGCCGAGGAGGGCCTGAAAATGCTGGCCAAGGCCAGAGAGTTGACCGGCCTGCCCATTGTCACTGAAGTGATGGATTCCACTGACATTGATCTGGTGGAGGCCTACGCCGATGTCCTCCAGGTGGGGGCCCGCAACGCCCAGAATTTCTCCCTCCTGAAACGGCTGGGCCGCACCCGCAAGCCCGTGCTCCTGAAGCGCGGCCTGATGAACACGGTCGATGAATTCCTCTGCTCCGCCGAATACCTCCTGGCCGGGGGCAACGAGCAGGTCATCCTCTGCGAGCGGGGCATCAGGACTTTTGAAACCAGCACCCGCAACACCCTCGACCTCTCCTCCATCCTGGCCATCAAGGAGCGCAGCCACCTGCCGGTGATCGTTGACCCCAGCCACGCCAGCGGCCAAGCCCGCTACGTGGCCCCGCTGTCCAAAGCCTCCCTGGCCGTGGGGGCCGATGGCCTGATGATTGAGGTTCACTGCCGGCCGGAGGCTGCCCTCTGCGACGGCGAGGAATCCCTCAACCCGGTGGAGTTTAAAAAGCTGATGGCCGAGCTGGCCGAGCTGGCCCCCCATTTCGGCCGGGTCATCAGCCCGCCGGCCGGCCAGGAGCAGAGGGTGGTGAACCAGTGAAGACCGCTGTTTTAAACGATCTCCGCGACCAGATTGACCGCCTTGACGATCAGATGCTGGAGCTGCTGCAGACCCGGGCCGGGCTGGCCATTGAAATCGGCCAGGTCAAAAAAGAGCACTCCATCGCCGTGCTCGACCGCCCCCGGGAAAAACATATTCTGGATCGGCTGACCCTGAAATCCCGGGAGCGGCCCCTGACCGGCGAAGCGGTGCAGGAGATTTACGCCACCATCATCCGGGCCTGCCGGGCGGCCCAGGCCCCCATCCGGGTGGCCTTTCTGGGCCCCTACGGCACCTTCAGCCACGCCGCAGCCAAAGAGCAATTCGGGGCTCTGGGCATTTACCTGCCCCAGGACGACCTGGCCTCCATTTTCAAGGAAGTGACTGAGGGCCGGGCCGAGGTGGGCCTGGTGCCCTTTGAGAACTCCATTGAAGGCATTGTCGGCCAGACCCTGGATCTTTTAGGGGCCACCCTCCTCAAGACCCGGGGCATGGTCACCCTGAAAATATCCCTGGCCCTGATGTCCCGCAGCCTGGATCTGAGCGCGGTCAAAAGGGTGGCCTCTCATCCCCAGCCTCTGGCTCAGGCCCGGGGCTGGCTGAGCCTGAACCTGCCCGGGGTGGAGCTGGCGACCACGGCCTCCACCGCCGCCGCCGCCTCCCTTTTGACTGACGACGGCTCGGTGGCCATTATCGGTCACCCGGTGCTGGCCGATTTTCACGGCCTGAATCTGGTGGCGGAAAACGTGGAAGACCAGAGCCACAACCAGACCTTTTTCCTGGTGCTGGGCCACGACCACAGCGAACCCACCGGCCGCGACCGAACCATGTGCTGGTTCACCACCCCCCACAGTTCCGGCAGTCTCTACACCTGCCTGCAGCCCCTGGCCGAGGCCGGGGTCAACATGACCCGGCTCCACAGCCGCCCCTGCCTGGACTCCCCCTGGGAATACCGCTTTTTCCTGGAACTGGAAGGCCACTTCAGCGATGACCGGGTCAGGTCGGCCCTGGCCGAGCTGGAAAAGCAGTCGGAAACCTTTTATCTCCTGGGCTCCTACGAGTCTCAGGACACAGCGGAGCAACCCCAATGACGATTATCAGCCGCAAGATGACCACAGCCACAGCCGGGGCCTCCCTGGTCCGTAAAATGTTTGAGGAGGGCGCCCGGCTGAGGGCCTCTTTAGGCCCGGATAAAGTCTTTGATTTTTCCATCGGCAACCCGGATCTGCCGCCGCCCCCAGTTTTCCAAAAAACTCTGGCCCGGCTGGTGGCCGAAGCTCGGCCCGGAGCCCACGGCTACATGCCCAACTCCGGCTGGCCGGAGGTCAGGGCCAAGGTGGCCGCTCACCTCAACCGCACCGAGGGGGCGGGCCTGAAAAATCCTTTCACGGCCGACCAGGTCATCATGACCGTCGGCGCGGCCGGGGCCCTGAATATTATTTTAAAAGCCATTCTGGATCCGGGCGACGAAGTGGTCACCCCCCGGCCCTATTTCATGGAATACAATTATTACGCCGACAACCACGGGGCCGCCATTGTGCCGGCCGAGCCCGGCCCCGCCTTCCGCCTGAATCTCGAGTCCATCGCCGAAAAAATAGGGCCGAAGACCAGGGCTGTCCTCATCAATTCGCCCCACAACCCCACCGGGGTCATTTACCGGGCCGAGGAGCTGGCCGCCCTGGGCCGGCTGCTGACTTCCGCCGGCCAGCGCCACGGCCGCCCCATCTTCCTGGTCAGCGACGAGCCCTACCGGAAGCTGGCCTATGACGGGCTCAAAGTCCCTTCGGTTTTCGCGGCCTACCCCTATTCGGTCATCGGCACTTCCTTTTCCAAGGATATGTCGGTGCCCGGGGAACGCATCGGCTACGCGGCCATCAATCCGGATCTGCCCGACCATCAGAGCCTCTTTAACGCCATGGCCCTGGCCAACCGCATTCTGGGCTTTGTCAACGCCCCCTCGCTGATGCAACTGGCCTTGGCCGACCTGTTAGAGGAATCCGTGGATATCGGCCTCTATGAGCAGCGGCGGAACATCCTGGCCGACGGCCTGGCCGGCCTGGGCTACCAGTTGACCCGGCCCGAGGGCGCTTTTTACCTCTTTCCCCGGAGCCCGCTGGCCAACGACGACGATTTCGTCAACCTGCTGAAAGAGGAAAACATCCTGACCGTGCCCGGACGCGGCTTTTCCCTGCCCGGCTACTTTCGCATCTGTTACTGCCTGCCGCCGGACATGATTAAAAACTCGCTGCCCGGCTTTGCCCGGGCCCTGGCCAAAGCCAAAGGCTAGTGCTGGCGCTGACGGCGGTGGTGGGCAGAGGGCTTATGGCCGGAATGATGGCCCACGGCCCTGACCATGACCCCGGCCGATATCTCCGGCCCCAGGGCCAGGCGGCAGCCGTCCAGGAGGGCGATGATGGCTCCGGATCGCTCCCCCAGGATCTTGAGGCGGGAGCCCCGGCGCAGACCGAGATCGCTCAACCGCTGATTTAAATCATCGGCCAGGGTGAAACCAGTCACCTCCACTGTTTCCCCGGCGGTGGTGTCGGCCAGGGGCAGGCCGTCATGGCGGCGGCGGCGGCACTCGGGGCAGAGGCCGTAGATGACCAGCTGGTGGTGCAGATGGCGGAAATCTTCATCGCCGGCTATTTTCTCAATGAGCAGATCAACATCGGGCCGGTGAAATTCCACGGTGCGGCCGCAGCCGCTGCAGACGAGGTGGTCGTGATGGCGCCCCGGCCGGCTGGGCTCATACCAGACCTGGCCGTCCTCAGCGAAGCGCCGCTCGGCAAAGCCCAGCGAGGAAAACAGATCCAGCACGCCGGCCGCCCGGATCTCGGAGACGCTGTGGCCCCCGTCTTTTAACAGCCGGCTAAAAACCGCCGGGGTCAAATGCTCTGTGGCCGCGTGAAAGGCCTCCAGCATCAGGAGGGGCTCCACCGGATCCTGATAGCCCAGGCTGGCCAGGAGAGTGGCCAGAGATTCGGTTTCCCTGGCCTGGGGCGGGGCCAGGGCCGCCTCACCCGGGCTGAGGCCGGCCAGATAACAACCCAGGCGGCGATGCAGGCGCCGGGCCACATGGGCCAGCATCCGGCTCACTGGCCGTCCTGGCGCCGGTTGGCCGGGCAACAGCCCGCCCCGGCCCCGCAACCGCAACTCCCGGCCCGGCCCCGGGCCGCCCGCAGACCTCTCCTGATCAGATACAGGGCCGCCCCGGCGGCCAGCCCCAGGACGATAATCAGCTGGGCATCCATAAAAACACCTGCTTCCAATTATTGCGAAAGAGAAAGATTCTCATTTAGATTATAACCCCTGTCGGCCCAAAAATCAAGCGGGCTGATGAATTATAACCGGCCCATAATTATCTTGCCTTTGGCCTTATTTCTCCGTTATAATGTTAACAGAGTTTGGACTAACCAAATTTTTAGATGCCAGACCCCGCGAGGCAGGGGGCCTATTTTGCTGAACCTGAAACTTGAAGGGAGTAAATTATGCGTTCCACTCTTACTGGCGCGATGGCTCTGACCGCTCTGTTGCTTTTGGCCCTGGTTCCGGCGGCCTGGGCTCAAGAGGCCCCCAAAATTCTGGAAATTTCCGGCAAGGCCCGGCTCCTGGCCGCCGGCAAAGACTTGGGTCCGGCCAAGGCCGGCCGGATTCTGGCTCCGGGCCAGGCCATTCAGTTGGCCGGAGCTGGCGAAGTGCGCCTCTCGGCCCAGAACGGCCGGGTGGAGATCACCGCCGGCGAAGGGGCCGCCCTGCGCTATGACGGCCAGGTGAATGAAAACAGCCAGCCCTGGAAGTCCAGCCGCCAGGTTCAACTGGCCGGGGTCAAGGCCGCCCTGGCCGGCAACACCCCCCAGTTTACCGTGGGCGAGGGCCAGGTCACGGCCGAGGTGACCAAAGGCCAACCCCTGCGCCTGGTGGCCCCCCTGGTCACGGCGGCCGTGCGGGGCACCCGCTTTTCCCTGGCCGTGGCCCCGGACGGCTCATCTAATATGAACACTCAGCAGGGCCGGGTGGAGGCCACCAGCCGCAGCGGCCAGGTGCGGCAGGTCTCGGCCGGAGGTTCCCTGAGCCTGAGCGCCGGCCAGTTCGCCGATTTCCTGAAAACCCAGGGGATCAGCGTGCCCCGGGGCGACTGGCGGCAGGTGAGCCCGGCCGCCCTGGAAAAGGTGGACGACCAGACCTTTGCCGGGCGCTTTGCCGATGCCGGGGCGGCCTCGGGCGATTCCTCGCTGGACGCCCTTTTGGCCGACCCCAATGGTTCGCCCATGGCCGGGCAGGCAGCCGTGACCGGCTCCTCGGTGGCGGCCGCCAGGACAGCGACGACCGGATCCGCCTCTGGTCTGGGCTCGTCCCTGCAAGATTTAACCCAAGATTCAACCCTGCAAAAGTCCCTTCAGGCCGCCAACCAGACCAACCGCACCGCCCAGGTCGCCGGCCACCTGACCGGCACTGGGAGTCCCGATATGTCTAGCCACGGTTGGGCCACCACCAGCGGCACGTTCGGCTTTGACGTGGGTCTGAAACAGGGCAACATTTCCAACGCCAGAATGGATGTCAGCGGCGATGCGACCCACCCCTGGAACACCGGCAGCGCCACCGGCGGCAGCGGCACGGTGAACGGCAACAACTTCGCCATCAATAATTTCACCGGCGGCGGTTTATTTGTCAGCGGTTCTTCGAATGACCCGAGTTCTTGCTCCGGTTGCGTAAAAAATATTATTGACCCGTCCACCGCGCTCACCGGCACGGCCCCCAACGGCTTTGACGCGGTGGGCAATCCGGTGAACGGCAACTTTAACATCAAAGCCGGCAATATCGCCGACAATCCTGGCGATAATTTCAGCATCAGCGGCCCGGCCGCCGGCTCGGTCACCAATATTCAGTAAGGCGAGGTTGCGGCAAATGCGTCTTAAACTCGCCCTCACGAGTTTGCTGATTCTGGGTCTTTTGACCGCCGCGCCCCTGGGGGCGGCAGGGGTGGCCCCCAAAGAAAGCCCCGAGGCCCAAGCCTGGCGCCAGGCCGAACTCTATTTGGCCGAGGGCCAGGGAGAAAAGGCTTACCCCATCTTTCTCGCCCTCCTGGCCAAGTTCCCGGGGCACAACGCCCTGATCCGGGGCCGGGCCCGGGCCGCCGCCCTCTCCGGGCGACGGGACGAGGCCTTTGGCCTATACAACCAGTTGCTGGCCAAGTTCCCCGGTGACCCCCAACTGACGGCCGAGGCCAGAGCCGTAGCCGGGGGCGGGGCCGCGCCGGCCGGGGCTGCGGAAACCCAGGTCGGCGGCCGCTTCCGCCTGGGCTTCACCTACGACTCCAACGCCAACCAGGGCCCGGCCTCCAGAGAAATGCAGCTCGGCTCCTGGCAGGTCAATATTCCCGACGCCAAAAAAATATCCACCGCCGCCGCCTATTTCGGGGCCAATTTTGATATTTTAAAGCCCCTGGATCAGAGCCCCTGGGCCCTGGTGGCCGACGCCGGGCTCATGTGGCGGGGCTCGGCCAACTCGGATCTCAGCAGCAGCCACAGCCGGGAATGGCAATTTCTCCGCCTGGCCGGCGGTCTGCGGCGGGTCGGGGAGCGCGACCTGCTGGATCTGCGCCTGAAGGCCGAGATCTTCGACTATGAATTGACCAACAACGTGGTGGCCGTGGGCCCGGAATTGTTTTGGCTGCACGCCCTGACCCCGGCCTGGCAAGTGGCCACCAGCCTGGGCCTGGAACAGCGGGTCTACCAACGGAGCTCCAACCGCAACGGCCTCTATGGCCAGGCCATGGAGACCGTGCGCTTCTTTTTCGGCGACCAGGGGCGTCACAATGTCGCCCTGGGGGCCGGCTTCATCTGGGGTGCGCCCTCGGAAAAAAATTATCAATACACGGGCTGGACAGCCCCGCTCCGACTGAGCTTGGGCCTGACCGACCGGCTCAACCTCTCGCCCAACCTGAGTTACACCCAGGAATTCTACCGGGGCCCGGCCACGGCCCTGGAAACCAAAGACCGGCAAGATGACCGCTACCGGGCCGGCCTGGACGCCAGCTACCGCCTGACCGAGAGCCTGACCCTGGAAGGCAGTTACGCCTATACCCACAACAATTCCGAGAGCCCGCTCTACACCTACGACCAGCACCTAGTCAGCCTGGGCCTGGCCTGGGGCTTCTGAAGCCATCATTAATTTTATGGCCGGCTTCCTGCGCTCCCGGGCCGGAACGGCCGTTCTGGCCCTGATTTTCGCCCTCCTGGGGGGCTGGCTGGCTGTGGCCGCCCCTCCTTTTTTTAACGGCCCGGAAATGGCCGTTTTCGATTTTTACCAGTCTAAGGTCCAAATTCCCCCCCTACCGGAAAAAATAGTGGTGGTTCTGGCCCAGGAGCGCAGCCTTCGGGAAGTGGGTGCCTGGCCCTGGCCCCGCCGCCTCCACGCCCAACTCCTGGGCCGGCTGAACCTGGCCCGGGCGGTGGCCCTGGATATTCTCTTCTCCGAAACCTCCAACCCTGAGGACGACGCCCTTTTGGCGGCCGTGGCCCGGCAGTCCGGCAAGTTCGTGGCCGCCACCCAGCTGGTGGTGGACGCCCAAACCGGGCAGATAATGAACATCCTCAACCCCTACCCGGAGCTGGCCGAAGCCGCCGCCGACCTGGCCCTGGTCAATGTTGACCCGGAACCCGACGGCATTTACCGCGACTACCGCCTGGTCTGGCCGGTGGGGGATGAGGTGGCCCCCTCCCTGGCCCTGTCCCTCTTCCTGGCCTCCGGCCGGCCCATGCCCGAAATCACGGCCGAGGGCGAGGGCTACCGGTTGGATCTGGCCTCCGGCCCGGTGCGCCTGGATGGCAGCCTGACCTTCAAAATCAATCACTATCCCGAGCCGATTTTCCTGACCACGCCGGAATGGGCCGCAGCCGGCCCGCCGGAGGCGGCTGGCCCGGCCATGACCGTCTATGAATACGCCGATGTCCTGGCCGGCCGGGCCCCGCCGGAATCCTTCCGGGACGCCCTGGTGCTGGTGGGCATCAACGTCCCCGGGGCCTCGGATCAGTTCGCCATCGGTCGGGGGCGGATTCTGCCGGGCACGGTTTACATTGCCAATGCCCTGCGCACCCTCCTGGGGGGCTGGATCCCGACCCCGGCCCCAGACTGGGCCCTGGCCCTGGCCGGGGCCGCCCTGGCCCTGTTCGGCGGCCTTCTGGGCCTGGTGAACCGAACCAGGGCCGGCCTGTGGCTGTGGCCGCCCCTGGCCCTGTGGGCCGGTCTGACCGCCTGGCTGTTTCTGGAACACCGCCTCTGGCTGCCGCCCCTGACCCCCCTGGCCGGGAGCCTGGCGGCCTTTGCCCTGGCCACGGCCCTGAAACTGCGCTTCCTGTCCGCCGACTTGCGGGTCCAGGGCCTGTCCATTGACACCATGCTCTTCCACGGCCGACGGGACTTTGACCCGGCCAAGACCACTTTCGCCGACTATATGCGCAACAACTGGGCCGAAGTGGAGCACTGGAGCGGCGTGACCCTCCTGGCCCCCTTCGCCTCGGCCTATGACCCGGAGGCGGCCGACCTGCTGGCCGCCCGCCGGGCCGCCCCGGCCGAGACCGAGCGCGACCTGGCGGCCGCCGTGGTCACAGACCGCTCCGGCCTCCGCCGCCTGTTGCTGGCCCTGCCGGAAATGGGGGAAGACCAGGGCCAGCGCTTCACCGTGCTGGGCTGGCACGGCCGCCTGAGCGTGGAAACCATCAAGAGCGTGGCCGCCCTGGTGCTGTCTTCGGCCATGCACTTCAAGGCCCTGGAGGAAAACCTGGCCCGCCATGAACTCTTCATGGGCGTCCTGCGCCTCATCATGGGGGCCGTGGACGCCAAGGATCCGACCACCGCCGGCCACTCGGAGCGGGTGGCGGAACTGGCCCGGGAACTGGCCCGGAAAAGCGGGCTGGAGGAGGAGGAAGTGGAGCGGATCTATCTCGGAGGCCTGCTCCACGATGTGGGCAAGATCGGCATTCCCGACCGCATCCTGAACAAGCCCGGCCGTCTCGATGATGAAGAGATAAACATCATGCGCAGCCACCCGGCCCTGGGGGCCCGGCTTATGAGCCAGATCAAGCTGCCCGAGACAGTCATGCGGGCCATTGTCGAGCACCACGAGCGCCTGGACGGCCGGGGCTATCCTGAAGGCCTGACCAACCAGGACTTGAGCCATGCCGGGCGCATTCTGAAAATAGCCGATGTCTATGACGCCCTGATCAGCAAGCGCCAATACAAGACGGCCATGAGCCTGGAGCAGACCTACGGAATACTCAAAGAGGGCATAGGCACTGACTTCGACCCCGACCTCATGAATGTGCTCCTGGCCGACCCCTTCTCCCAGCCGACCAACCAGCCAGAGGAGGCTAACCCCCATGTTGCCGATAGATAAGTGGGCCGATGAATTTATGGCCGGCCCGGCCAATGACCTGGGGCGGCCGGACGGGCCGCCTGAGCCGGCTTACGGCCCGCCTCTCCTGGGCTATGGGGCCGGCGATGACCCCATCTGGACTGAATTTAAAGAGACCGTCGGCCCCGAGCACTGGACGCCGCTGGAGGCCTTTAACCTGGCCTTCCCCGGCCGGGGCGCCAAAGCCGGGGATTTGTCGGTCATCAGCTGGGTGTTGCCCCAGACCCCGGCCACCCTCCGGGAGCAGCGGGCGGCCCGAGAGTTTCCCGGCGAGCGCTGGGTCAGAAGCCGCTGGCACGGCCAGAGCGAAGTGGTGGCCGGGCTGGGCCGCTTTCTGCTCCAAAAGTTCGAGGCGGCCGGACTTTTGGCCCTGACCCCCGAGACCCGGCCCGAGTGGCAAATGCTGCCCAGCGAGCGTTTCACCTACATTTCCCGCTGGTCCCAGCGGCACGCGGCCTTCGCCGCCGGGCTGGGCAGCTTTGGCCTGTGCGACGGGCTGATCACCCCGGTCGGGAAAGCCATGCGGGCCGGCTCCATCATCGTCAAGCTGAAACTGCCGACCCGGCCCCGCCCCTACACCGACCCTTATGAATACTGCCTTTTCCGCCATTCCGGCCAGTGCGGCCGGTGCATAAAACGGTGCCCGGCCGGGGCCATCAGCCCGGCCGGGCACGACAAAAAAATCTGCGCGGCTTATCTGAATCAAACCGCCAGCCACACGGCCGCCCTCTGGCCGGATCTGGCTGATAAATACGGCTGCGGTCTGTGCCAAACGGGGGTGCCCTGCGAAAGCCGCATTCCGCCCTGCCCTGCCCCAGATGACCATGAGGCCTGATCATCTAAAATAGACCTTGAGAGTTGACGGATATGCTTCTGACGTGGGATATGATACAGGCCAAAGCCCTGGCCTTTTCAAAGCGCTGGAAGGACGGCTCGGACGAAAAATCCGAGGCGCAGAGTTTTGTGCGGGATTTTTTACAGGTATTCGGCGTGGTAAGCGTTCACGGTAAGTGAAAGCACTTGTATGGCCGTAGCCGAAGAAGAAACCACCCCGGCCCTGCGGGCCACCCTCCAGAGGAGGGGAATTTAAGAACGGACGCGGCATCTTTATTCCCCTCCCGTGGAGGGGTGGCGGCGCCCCGCCGACGGGGTGGTTTCTTCCAACGGCGGTGCTGCCAACGGAATACTGAGGAGAACGCTTAGACTTTCAGGAACCGGGCAAACTAACAGGTTTGAAATTAACAAAGGAGGCAATAGAGATGTTGACATACTTTGATTACAACAAAATGGGGCGCGGTCAGCACGGGTGGCTGGACAGTCATTTTCACTTTTCTTTTGCGGAATATTTCAACCCCGACAATATCCAGTTTGGGGTTTTAAGGGTGGTCAACGACGACCGCGTTGCGCCCGGCACAGGCTTTGATACTCACCCCCATCGTGATATGGAAATCATCTCCTATGTGGTGGAGGGCGAACTGACCCATGAAGACAGCATGAAAAATAAGCGCACCTTGACGCGGGGGCAGGTGCAGTATATGAGCGCCGGCACGGGTATTTTTCACAGCGAGCATAACCTGGGCGATAAGTTGCTGCGTTTCCTGCAAATATGGATTTTGCCGGATCAGAAAGGTTATGAGCCCAATTACGGCGATCACCTTTTTGAATGGAGGGAAAGGACGGATAAATGGCTTCCTGTCGCTTCGGGGGATGATTCCTCGCCCGCGCCAATCCGCATTCACGCCGACGTAAATATTTATGCCGCCGAGATAACCGGAGGCGGCGAGCTTTCGCTGCCGGTGAGCGCCGGGCGGCAGGCCTATCTGGTGCTGATTGAGGGCGCGGCTCAAATCGCCGGGTATGCGTTATCAGCGGGAGACGCCCTGGCCATAACGGAGGAAAACGTTAGGGTGACGGCGAAGGATACCGCCCATATCCTGGCGGTGGAAATGGAGAGATCAAGATGAAGGGTCGCCGGATCAGGCCAGCGACTTAAATCGGTCGGCCACAGCGTCGAAAACGCGGATGAGGGCCGGGTCGAAATGGGTGCCGCTCCCACCCCGGATAAGGCTCACGGCCTCAGCGTGGGCCAATGGTTTTTTATACGGGCGCTCGGAAACGAGGGCGTCATAAACATCGGCTATGGCCATCAGCCGGCCCAAAAGGGGTATGGCTTCACCCCTGAGACCGCAGGGATAGCCTGAACCATCCCATTTTTCGTGATGATAGGCGGCGAAAATTTTGGCGCTGGTCAGAAAAGCGCTATCCTCATCCCCGGCCTCTATCCGCTCAATGATGGTGGCACCGAGAGTGGTGTGTTTCTTCATGGCCTCAAATTCTTCCGCCGTGAGTGGGCCGGGCTTCAGCAGAATGCTGTCGCGGATGCCTATCTTGCCCACATCATGCAGTTGGGATGACTGGAGCAGAAGGTCGATATCCCAGCCCGCCGTCTGTTCCAGGTAAAGTTCATTGTCCAGCAGGGCGGCCACCAGCACCCCGAGAGTCTGCTCCGTCCTTCCAATGTGGCCGCCGGTGATATAGTCCCGGCATTCCACGAGCTCGGCCACGGCCTTGAGAATTTTATTCTGAAGCTTCAGGACGGTTTGAGTTTTGGCCGCCACCATAGCCTTGAGGTTGTCGTTGTAGTCCTTTAGCTGGAGATGCAGCTCCAGGCGTTTGTTTAAAAGGGGCGGTGAAAACGGCTTGGAAATATAGTCAACCGCTCCCAGGGAAAGACCTTCCATCTCGCTGGCGCTGTCGCTCCTGGCCGTCAGGAAAATAACCGGGATGTCCCGCGTTTCGGGCCGTCCTTTGAGTATCCTGATCGCCTCATAGCCGTCCATGTCCGGCATGCTGATATCAAGCAGAATCAGCGCGGGCACATGGCGGTCCAGCAGCTCCAGCATTTTTTTGGCCGAGGTGACCGACAAAACCCTGTATTTGTCCGCCAGCACACTCCGGCCCACCTTGATATTGGCGAGCTCGTCATCGACCAGCATCAGCAGTTTGCGATTTTCCAAATGGTTCACACCTTTCGTTTTCGGATCAGGCCATCCAAAACCGAGGCGGCCTCGGCAAACTCGGATTTGAGGGACAGCTCCAGAATTCGGGAGATGGCCCCGCCCTCGCCGGAGTCGCCGGCCGCCCGGCTTAAGCGCTCCAGCATCTCATCCAAAGCGTCGAGGTCTTCCGTTTCCAGCGCCAGTTTCAACGCGCTCAAAACCTCATCCGGAACGGCCGGTTCGCCGGCGGGTTTGGTCTGGTCAAGCTCAAGCCGAATACGCTCGGCCAGGGCGCTCAGATCATCACGGAAGGCCCCGAGGTTTTCGCGAATGAACTGGAGGTCGCCCCGGCGCCCGGCCTCCTCCAGCCGCCCGGCTTTCAGGGCCAAAGCGCCCGCGCCGATAGCGGCTGAAGCGCCTTTTAGGGCGTGGGCCTGCGCGGTGATGGAGCTCAGATCCAGAGAGTCGGAGACTCGCAGCAATTCCAGGCGGGATGGGGCGCTCTGGCCATAGAGCTCCAGCACTTCGCGATAGCGCCCGGCCCGGCCGCCCACCTGGGCGAGCCCGGCGGCCGCATCCAGGCCCTCAATGGCCGGTGCCGGCCCCGCGTCAGCCGCTCCCCCGGGTTCTGGGGCCGGCCCTATCCGGCGCCTGGCCGGCGGCACCCAGCGCTCCAAAAGGTCATGCAGTTTTTGAGTCTCAATGGGTTTGGGCAGAAAATCGTTGAAGCCGTTTTTCAGAAACATCTCCTTCATGCCGGAGACGGCGTTGGCGGTCAGAGCCACGATGGTCAACATTTTAAAGACCGGCCCATCCAGGGCCCGGATGGCGGCCGCAGCCTCCAGGCCATCCATTCCAGGCATCATATGATCCATAAACACCAGGTCATAGCCCCGGGCCTGGATCAGGGCGACGGCGGCCTCCCCGCTCAGGCAGGTTTCCACCTGCATGCCGAAGGGAGCGAGCAGGCCTTCGCAGACTTTCAGGTTGCTGCTGACATCGTCAACAATGAGCACTCGAAAGTCGGGGGCGACAAAGCCGGCGCCGGCGGTTGTTTCCGGGCGGACGACCGGGTTATAGTCAAGCTCCCCCAGGGGCTCATACTCGTCGCAACCCTGGAGGAGCGTGGCGGTAAAGACCGAGCCCCGGCCGTATTCGCTGGCGACGGCGACATCGCCGCCCATGGCCCGGCAGAGGCTGCGGGTGATGACCAGGCCCAGGCCGCTCCCCTCTATGTTCTGGTTGCGCACCAGATCCACCCGGGAAAACTCGCCGAACAGGCGGCCCAGATCCTCGCGGCGGATGCCGATGCCGCTGTCGGCGATCTCAAAGGTCAAAAGAACCTCCCGGCCAAGCCGCCGGCCCCGGGCGGTGAACCTGATGAAGCCCTCTTCCGTGTACTTCACGGCGTTGGAAAGGAGGTTCAAAATTACCTGGCGCAGGCGGGCTTCATCGCCGGTCATGAAAGCCGGGATGGCCGGGTCAAGGTCAACCGTAAACACCACCGGCTGATAGCGGTCGTGGAGCCGCAGACGAATAATGGCCAAAACGTCGTTAAAGAGCGAGGCCGAGCTATAGCGCCCCGGGACTATGGTTAGATGGCCCGACTCTATTTTGGAAAAGTCGAGCAGGTCGTTGATGATGGTCAGCAGGTTGGCCCCCGCTTTTCGGACATCCTCAATATAGCCGCGAACCTGGGGGCGGCCGTATTCTCTGGCGGCCAGCTCGCTCAGGCCGATGATGGTATTCATCGGGGTGCGTATCTCGTGGCTCATGCGGGCCAGAAACGACGACTTGGAGCGGCTTTCCTCCTCCGAGCGGGTCTTGGCCGCGCTCAGGCTGATCAGCAGGTAGCATAAAATCAAAGTCAGGGTCAGGCTCAACACGGTGATGACCGGAATCATGTCGAAAACTTCGCTGTAATAATATCGCACCGGAGCGATGATCCCCAGATACCAGCCGTTTTCGAGGGGGCTGAAAAAACCTATGTTCTCGACGCCGCTGGTGTCTATGGTGTCTATCAGCACTCCCTCGCTCAAGTTCTGAAGTTTCTCATAAACGGCCTGGTAGCCTGGCAGGGCGCTGATGTGCTGGCCGATATATTCGCTTTCCGGGTAGGTGAGCACGTTGAAGGAATCATCCAGGAGGATGCCGTATCCGGTGTCGGCCACTTTGTAATCGCTCACCTGGGCAATGATGGGGGTCAGATAGTAGTCTATGGCCAGCACCCCGTGGCTCTCTCCGTTAGCGTCGAAAAGAACCATGGACACCGCGCTCACGGCGTCGCCCGTGCGCGGGTCAATATAGGGCTTGGAGTGGAATATGCCGCTTTGCACCAGGGCACCCCTCATCCAGGGCGCGGTTTTGGGGTAATAAAATTCACCGGGGATCCAGCTGGTTCCATCCAGATAATTGCCGTCCAGGTAGCCGTAAACCGAGACGAAAACATTCCGGATGTCTTTCTGGTCGCGGAAGACCCCGGTCCAGGTTTTCAATAATTCCTGAAGTTCATCCGGCCCGGCCCCCTTTTGGATGGAGGCGGCGATGGAGGCGGCGGCGTGGCGCAGAGCGGCTTCGTGGGCCAGGATCAGCGACCTGATGGAGGTTTGATAGACCTGCATTTCGCTTCGGCTGTAGAGATCAACCTGTCTTTTCACCACGCTGCTGGCGTAGAAATAACTGACCAGGGCCATGATGAGAAAGGCGGCGCAGACGAACAGGAGCTGTTTGCCGTCAGTCCTCAGGGTCTCTTTGAGGCTCACGGATTGTTCCCAAGCATCAGGTACTTCTCCGGTATTTCGATATTGGTCACTCCCAGATAGCCCCGCCCCAGGATATAGGTGTCCTGATAGATGAGGAAGTAATTCCTGATTGGTTTGGCGGTCACCGCGTCGGTGTAATAGGTGCCGTTCCACTTCGCGCCGGAACTGAATTTGCCGAAGCATTCCAGCAGCGTTTTGGTGTCGGATATCTTGGCCCGGCCCTCGGCGATGAGCTTGCCGAATTCGGCCAGGCCGGCGGTTTGACAAAACCCTAGGGAATAGGCCCAGGTTCCCAGACGCCCGCTCCCGTCAGCCCTGACCACCGAGTCTTCAACTTTTTTCAAAATCCTCGGCCAGTCCCCCGTCTCGTGTTTAAGGTCAATTTTAAAAGCCTCGGGGTAGCCCATAAACGGGGAGGGCACGTCCGCTTCCACAAAATAGCCGCCATAGGCCGCGATCTGGCGAAGCAGAGGCTCGGTATGGGCGTCGTTGGTGCAGAAAAAGGCCGTATCCTGGCCATACTGCTTGAGCCATAAGGGCACTTTCTCCAGAATAAACTGCCGGGCACCGTCCAGACCCGCCTCCCCGGTGGGGTCGGGGGCCTCTTCGGAGGCGAATTTAAGGCCCAGGTCGGCGCAGGCCTGTTTCATGATCGCGTAGCGGCGGGCCATATATTTATAGCCCATGTGACGGGGGAAGGAGATATGGACAAAGGTTTTGGCCCCGAGTTCCCGGGCCGAGTGGGGAATAAGATAACCCCGGGAGATGAAATCGGAATTGACCACCAGATCCGCGATCGGCGCGATGGTGTCCATGGGCTCGTGAGCTTCGCCAGCCAGACAGACGATATCCGGCCTTTTCTCCTTGACTCTTCGGAATCCCTCCGCCGTTCCGGGGACGGCCTGGTTGACGACGATGATCTTCATGAGGGGGTCATCCGCCAGAGCGGCGATTTCGGCTATGGTCTTCTCCATTTCATCCATGAAGTTGTCCGGGTAGATGACATGGCGCACCAGACCGCCGGCCTTCACATCGCCGTAAAGTCTGAGCATTTCCCTGGCACCGAGGTAATCATCATCGCTCTGGGAGTGCCCGGTCACCAGGCCGATGTGAAAGGGGGCCGTTTTCCGGTCGGTGGGCTGGATATTTAAATATTTTTGGGGGACGGTCACCCCGGTGGTGTTCAGATAGCCTCGGCCCAGCACATAGGTGTCCTGATAGATGAGAAGATAGTTGACGACCGGCTGTCCGGTGACCGGGGATATATAAGAGCTGGTTTTCCACTTGGCCCCGGGCGAGAATTTGTCGTAACACTCGATCAGGGTTTTGGTATCCGACAGTTTGGCCCGGCCTTCCACCACGCGTTTGCCGAATTCGATCAAACCGGCCACATGGGAGTAGCCGAGGGAATAGGACCAGGTGCCCATACGCCCGCCCGAGCCGGCCTTGACCACCGCCCCCTCTATTTTTTGTAAGATGGCCGGCCAGTTGCCTATTTCAGACCGCACATCCAGCCCGAAGGCGCCCGGGTAGCCCAAAAGCGGCGAGGGGGTGTCCTGCTCCACAAAATAACCGCCGTAGGCCGCTATCTGCCGCAACAGCGGCTCGGTATGAGCGTCGTTGGTGCAGAAAAAGGCCGTGTCCGGGCCATACTGCTCAATCCAGGCCGGGAATTTTTCCAGGATAAAACGGCGGGCCCCATCCAGCCCGGCTTCGCCGGTGGGATCCGGGGCGTTTTCATAGACGAATTTGAGGCCGAGGTCGCGGCAGGCCTCTTCCATAATAGCCCGCCGGCGGCTGATGGGCTCGTCAATCATGTGGCGGGGAAAGGAAATGTGAACCAGGGTTTTGGCCCCGAGCTCCCTGGCCGAGTGGGGAATGAGATACCCCCGGGACAGGAAATCGGAGTTGACGGCCAGATCGGCCACCGAGGCTACGAAAATCGGGTCTTCGTGAGCTTCGCCCGTCAGGCAGATGATGTCGGGGCGCTTCTTTTTGACCAGGCGGAAGGCCTCGGTGACGCCGGGCACGCCCTGGGTGACGACGATGAGCTTCATGAGGGGGTCGTCGGCCAGCTCCGATATCCTGGCTATGGTCGTCTCCACTTCGGTCATGAAGTTGTCGGGGTAGGTGACGTGCCGCACCATGCCGCCGCGGCCGGCATCGCCATAGAGCCGGATCATGGCCTCGGCGCCGCGCAGTTCATCCTCGGACTGGGCGGCGGAGCCGGTCATGACGCCGATGTGAAAGTCGGCGGCCGCTGGCTGTTTTTCAGCTTCGGCCGCATTGGCCGCCACGAGCCACGGCGTCCGGGGCTGATGGAGAGCGAAAAAAAACCCGACCATAGACAGGATCGCGATAAGCCCGAGGGCGCTCTTGCTGCTCATACCCCTCATCTTTAACTACCTCCACTCTCACCGGCGCTAAAAAACCGCCAAATATCATAAATCATAACACCAGGGAATGATAAATTCAATCACAAGCCGGTTGGCCGGTTGACACCGGGGCTGGCGGCGGCTACTATGAGAACCATGATTGACCCCCGCCCCAACCTTCTGGATCTAAGCCCGTCTGAAATCACTGACCTGTGCGTCAGCCTGGGGGCCAAACCCTACCGGGGCCGCCAGGTGGCCGCCTGGATTTTCCGGCGGGGGCTGACCGACCTCGACCAGATGACCGACATGGCCAAAGATTTCCGCCAAAAACTGGCCCTGGCGGCCCGCCTCAGCCGCCCTGCCCCGCTGGAAACAGCCGAAGACGAGGAAGCGCTGAAAATACTGTGGCGGCTGGACGATGGCCAGGCCGTGGAGAGTGTGCTCATCCGCGAGCGCTCGCACCTGACTTTATGCCTTTCCTCCCAGGTGGGCTGCGCTCTGGGTTGCCGCTTTTGCCGCACCGGCACTCTGGGCTTCACCCGCAATCTCACCCCGGGTGAAATCCTGGGGCAGATTCTGGGCCTCCGCCCCTACCTGGCCCCGGGCGAAAAAATCTCCAACCTGGTTTTCATGGGCATGGGCGAGCCGCTCTTAAACCGCCGGAACGTGATGAAAAGCCTGGCCATCATCACTGACCCCGACTATCTGGCCATGGCCCGCAAACATATTTCCATCTCCACCGTGGGCCTGACGCCCGAGCTGCCCCTCCTGGCCCAGGGGCCGGCCATTGGCCTGACCATCTCGCTGTCGGCCCCTGATGACCAGTTGCGCGACCAGCTCATGCCCATCAACAGGCAATACCCGCTGGCCGGGCTAAAAAAGGCTCTGGCCGCCTGGCCCCTGCCCCGGGGGCGGCGGATAACCATCGCCTATGTGCTCCTGAAAGACGTGAACGACCGGCCGGAGCAGGCCGCCGCTCTGAGCCGCTTTCTGACCGGGCTCAAAGTCAAAATCAACCTTATTCCCTTCAACCCCTGGCCGGGCGCAACCTTCGCCGCGCCGGAGCTCAGCGCGGTGGAGCGTTTTCAGGAGACCCTGGCGGCCCGCCGCCACACGGTCATTGTCCGCTGGTCCAAGGGCCGGCGGGTTTCAGCCGCCTGCGGCCAACTGGCCGGCCAGAAAATGAGCAGCGATCACGATGCATAGCAATCCCTATATAATTCCCACTTTTTTAATCATGTCCCTGGCGGGCCAGGTCATCGGCTGGCGCCTGTGGTTGCGCCTGCTGCCCCCCAAAGCCGGTGGGCCAGTCCACCTCGTCTTTATCTTATTCAACCTGGCCTGGCTGGCCACCCTGGCCACGCTCTACCCGGGCGACAGCGCCCCCGGCCGCTTCTGGCCCTGGGTCGGCCGACCGGCCCTGGCTTGGCAATTTGCCTATATTCTGGTCATTCTGCCTTTGGGAGTCCTGGCCTCCAGCCTGATCAGCCTGGCCCGTCTCTGGCGGCCCCGGAAACCCGCAGGCCCCCCCCCCCCCCCCCCGGGGGGCCCCCGTTTTCAACAAAAAAGCCGGGGCCGCCGGTGCCCGGGCCCAAAACGGGG
>JAISJK010000007.1 GCA_031261565.1 Candidatus Adiutrix sp.
GGAATTTTGGACATTGTCCACGCCATGGACGATTTTTTTGGCGGCCAGCTCCGGCAAACACAAACTTTGAACATTAAGCCGACTTTTCGGTACAGTGACTTTTAGCGAGGCCATCATTCATGGGGAGTGGATTGGGGATAAAAAGAAAGGTGCGAAACGCCGAAAGGTCGACTTGGCCTGTGCTGACACCGCCAACAGGATGTGGATCCAAAACAGTTTGGATGCTGTTTTTACTGCCCCCCCCCCTATTTTGGAAATGTGCAGTACGCCGAATTGATGGATTTCTGCTACATATGGCTTCGCCGCTTAATAGGTGAAAATTTAGCTTTCAAAACGGTCTCAACTCGCAACCAGCAGGAATTGACAGGCAATGACACTATGCACCGGGGGTTGGCTCATTTCACCGAAGGCTTGGCTGCAATAAATGAGGATGAACAGACCCAGCCTACTCTGTTCTCCCAAGAGGCCGACTATGCCGCAGTATCCATTTGAAACCAGTTTTGAAGAATTACAAGTCAATAAAACCAAGCGGGCGGAAAAAATACCAGAATTTGATCAGGCTCCTGATTTCATTCTTCCCAGCGAATTTAATCCTCAAATAGTTATCGAAGCCAAAATTACTGAAGACGATGGCACAGCGCGAGACAAAGTCACTCGTATTCAACATCTAGCCGAATTGTCACAACAGAGAGAGCGAATCACAGGCATTGGGTTCGCAGTGATAGCCGCCATCGGAGGGCGTGGCTTCGGAGTTCGTCGTGAAGATATGCGAAAGTTATTGCTATCAACCAAAGGAAATGTCTTCACTCCAAAAACAATTCATAGGCTCACGACCAGTATCAACTGTTTGAGTTTAAAATGAAATCAATTGTTTTTTTCAACAACAGTTGAGTGTAAAACGGCAAAAATACTATTGACTTTTCGCGGTTGATTGATGATGTGATTGAGAACAACGATGATGCCGGCAAGCCGGAATAGGTAAAAGGAGAGCTGGCCAATGGCCCTGGAAAAGGGTTTGTCCCGGGTGGAATTGCTGGCCCGGCCGGTCTGGGCTGAAAATAAGGCCGCTCTGGAGGCCGGAGGGCAAACCCTGGCCCTGGCCTGGCTGTTGGAAGGCCCCATCCACTCGGTGGTGGCTGAGGTGGAGGATCAGACGGGCGGCTCAGTGCTGGTGGTGGAGGGTCAATCCCAGGCCTCGCGCCACGACCCGGCTCTGGAGGCCCGGCGCTGGCTGGAAAAATTGCGGCCGCCGGAGGCACCGGAGAGCGTCATGTTTGGCCTGGGCACACCCTGGCCAACCCGCCTGTTTCTGGAAGAGTTCCGGCCGGGTCGGCCGCTGACGGTTTTTGAGCCTGATCCTCTGGTGGCCCTGGCCGTGTTGAGCATCCATGATTTCAGCCGCCACCTGGCCGCCGGCAATCTCCGCCTTCTGACCCCCTGGCACTTGGCCGGGGAAAGGCCCCGGGCGACCGGGCCGCTCCTGGTTCACCCCCCGGCCCAGCGGCGGGAGCCGGCCCGCTTCAGCAATTTCCAGCGGGCCCTGACCGGGGTTGGAGTCGATCTCGGCCATCTGTCCGGCCGACCCCTTCGGCTGATGATCATCCCGCCCCTGTCCGGCGGCTCCTGGCCGGTGGCGGTCTCCCTGGCCGTGGCCGCTCAGGCTGGCCCTCACCAGTCTCTGTTGCTGGAATGGGGGGCTGATTTGCGCGAGCTGGAGCGGGCGGCCCAGTCCGCCCCGACGGTGGAATCCGCCCTGATCACCACCAAGCTGTTTGAGTCAACCGCTCCCCTGGCCGCCCGGGCGGCGGCCGAGTTTAAGCCGGATCTGATCCTGACCCTGGCCCAGGCCCCCCTGGAGGTCAAGGCGCTGGAGCAGTTGCGGCTCAGTTGCGGGGCGCTCCTGGCCTTCTGGCTGGTGGAGGATTTCCGCCAGTTTGGCTATGTGGCCGAGGTGGCCCCGGCCTATGACGCCCTCTTCCATCTCCAGCCAGGTTTAATTGAGCCAGCCCTGCGCGACTGGGGTATCTCCCGGTCTCACTATCTGCCGCTGGCCGCCGATCCGGAGCTGTTCCGGCCCCGCGACCCGGCCGAGACTCAAAACTATCGGGCCGACCTCTCTTTTATGGGGGCCGGCTACCCCAACCGCCGCCGCCTGCTGGGCCGGCTGGCCGAGGACTACTGGCCTCGAACCGGCCGCCCGGCCGACTCTTTCCGCATCTTTGGCTCAGGCTGGGCCGGAGCCGGATCCGGGCTGGCCGCCCACCTCTTTGAGGGGGGCCGGCGGGTGGAGCAGCCGGAATGCGCCTTAATCTACGCCGGGGCCAGGGTGCAGCTCAATATTCACTCTAGTGGCCGAGCCGAGCCGGGCTTTAACCCGGAGAGCCGCTTGGTCAACCCCCGCACCTTTGAGATCGCGGCGGCCGGCGGCTTCCAGATCGTTGATTTCCGGCCGCTGTTGCCGCCTCTTTTCCGCACCTGGGAGGAACTGGCAGTGGCCGGGAGCCCGGAGGAACTGCCGGATTTAATAGAACGATACCTGGCCCGGCCCGAGGAGGCCAGGGCCATCGGCCAGGCCGCCCGGGCCCGGGTGCTGGCTGAGCACACTTACAGCCATCGGCTTAGGCAGCTCCTGGCTGACCTGGGCTGGCAACCGTCAGTCTAATTGTCGGCCAGCCGAAGGGCCTCCTCGGCGGCCTGAATATCAGCCGGAATATCCACCTCGGGGGAGAGGCCGGTGGCCATGACAATTTTGATGCGGGCGCCGTTTTCCAGGGCCCGGAGCTGCTCCAGCCGCTCAATGCGCTCCAGCCGGCCCTCAGGCAGAGCGACAAACCGGCGCAGAAACCTGGCCCGGTAGGCGTAAAGGCCAACATGCCGGTAATAGTCTTCCTCCCCGTCCCGGGGCCAGGGAATGGGTGCCCGGGAAAAATAGACGGCCAGATGATCCCGGTTAAAAGCCACCTTGACGTGATTCGGGCTGTGGATTTCTTTCGTGTTGCTCAGGGGCAGAGCCAGGGTGGACATATCCAGCCCCGGGTCTTCGCGCAGGGGGCGGGCCAGCCGGGCCGCATGCTCCGGGTCAAAGGCCGGCTGGTCACCCTGCACATTGACCACAATGTCCTCATCGGCCAGGCCGATCAGGTCGGCGGCCTCAGCCAGCCGGTCTGAGCCGGAGAGGTGATAAGAGCCGGTCATGACCACCTGGCCGCCGAATTCCAGCACGGCCCGCTGGATTTCCAGGTGGTCAGTGGCCACCAGCACATCGTCCACCCCGGGTATGGCCAGGGCGCGGCGGTAAACGTGCTCAATCATCGGCCGCCCTAAAATGGGAACCAGGGGCTTGCCGGGAAAGCGGCTGGAAGCCCAGCGGGCCGGAATCATAGCTATCAGTTTCATAATTTGCTCCGCCAGACCGGCGACCAGCCGGCCGAAACTTTTTGCCCCACCGTGACCATGATTTCCGACTCCGGCGGCAGGTAAAGATCCACCCGGGAGCCGAAACGAATCAGACCGAAGCGCTGGCCCCGCTCCAGACGCTGGCCCTCCGCCACCCAACTGACGATGCGGCGGGCAATGAGCCCGGCGATCTGCACCACGGCCACCGGGCCATCGGCCGTGGCCAGCACCAGGGCGTTGCGCTCGTTGCCCTCGCTGGCCTTGTCCAGGCTGGCGTTGAAAAAGGCCCCGGGATGGTAAGTCTGGCTGGTCAACTGGCCGCCCAGGGGAATACGGTTGACGTGAACATTAAAAACGTTCATAAAAATACTGACTTTTTTGGCCGGCTGGCGGGTGTAGGGGTTGTCGGCCAGGTCTTCGACCCTGATGACCCGGCCGTCAGCCGGAGACAACCCAAAAGTGCCCGGGGGCGTGGGCCGCCGGGGATCCCGGAAAAACCAGACCATAAACAGGGTGATCAGGAAAAACAGGCTGGCTAGGCACCGCCAGCCCAGAGCCAGGCTCAGGAGGGTGAGCGCCGCTGCGGCCAGCATGAAGATCAAACCCGGCCGGGCCACTGGCAGCCGGTTGTAGATATTGAGGTTGGGCTCGCGGGTGCGGAAATAATCTTTCATGGCAATGGCTCCCTTCTGGTCAAGGCGGGCCGGTCACTCCAGACCGGCCCGGAGGCAGTCGTGGATATGCACCAGCCCGGCCGGGCGGTTGTTTTCCACCACAAAAACAGCGGTGATGGCTTTGCTCTGCATCAGCCCCAGGGCCTGGGCGGCCAGGGTGTCAGGGTCAATGGTCACCGGGCCGGCGGTCATAATATCGCCGGCGGCGAGCTTGAGAAAGTCCGGCTCCATGTGGCGGCGCAGGTCGCCATCGGTAATCATGCCGATGAGGCGGCCCTCCAGGTCAATAACCCCGGCGCAGCCCAGGCTCCGGGCGGTCATGGTGTAGAGGACTTCGGGCATGGACCGGCCGGGATCCACCAGGGGCATGGACTCGCCGGTGTGCATAATGTCCCGGGCCAGGAGGAGCTTGCGGCCCAAACTGCCGCCGGGGTGATACTGGTGGAAGCGGTCGGCGGTGAAGCCCTTGGCCTCTAGAAGGCAGAGGGCCAGGGCGTCGCCCAGGGCCATCATCATGGTGGTGCTGGTGGTGGGGGCGCTACCCAGGGGGCAGGCCTCCGGCAGATCGGGCAATTCCAGGGCTACCCGCGATTGAGTGGCCAGAAAACTGGCCCGGTTTTTAGTCACCCCAATGACCGGAATCTGGTGGCGGGCGCAGAAGACCAAGATGTTGACCAGCTCTTCCGTGGCCCCGGAATTGGAAAAGGCCAGGACAGCGTCCCGGGGGGAAATCATGCCCAGATCGCCGTGACCGGCCTCGGCCGGATGGATGAAATAGGCCAAGGTGCCGGTGGAAGACAGGGTGGCGGCCACCTTGCGGGCCACATGGCCGCTTTTGCCCATACCCGTGACCGCCACCCGGCCGTCGAGGAACCGCAACAGCTCCACGGCCCGGGCGAAATCAGGGCCCAGGCCGGCGGCCAGCTCGGTCAGGCCCCGGGCCTCGGTCAGCAACACCCGCCGCCCCTCAGTCAGGATATCCAGGTGTTTATCTTCAGAGGTCATCAGGTCACTTTACCGGCTCATGGAGCAGCAGAGAGCGGAGTTGCTCGGCCCAGACTTCATAGGCGGCTCTGGTCAGATGCAGACCGTCATGGGTGAAGGCCGGTTTTAACTGGGCCCGGTCATCCAGCAACTGGGGATGGAGGTTGAGGAAATCAAGGCCCCGCTGGGCGGCCAACTGGGCTAATTGGCTGTTTAGAGCGACAATGGCCTGGTTCCAGCCCGGGAATTGTTGACTATCCACCGGCAGGAGAGAAATAACCACCAGCCGGACGCCGGGCAACCGGCTCCTGAGCCGATCCCAGATGGCTGACTGGTTTTTCAAAATATGCTGGGCCCGATCCGGCCGCCAAAAGTCGTTGATCCCGGCCAAAAGAAAGATGACTTCGGGCTTCCTGGCCACCACTTCGTCCAGACGGGCCAGAATTTGGGTGGTGGAGTCGCCGCTGACGCCCTGATTGGAGACCTCCCAACCCGGGAAATAAGCCGACCAGGCCCCGCCGGCGGTGAGGCTGTCGCCCAGCATGACCACCCGGAGGCGCTCGCCGGCCACGGCCCGGCCGGGAGCCGCAAAGAGACCGAGAAGCAGGAAACAGAGGATGAGCCAGGCCTTGTCAATCATTATCCGCTCCGCCATTATCCGCTCCGCTGACTTGGCCATTCTGATTTTTGGGCGGGAGACCCACCACCATCTGGCGGTAGATATAGACCGAGATGGGCACCCCCAGGAGCATGCCCCACAGGCCGATGAGGCTGTGGGCGATATACAGGATGATCAGGGTCAGAACCGGGTTGATTTTCATCACCGCCGAAACGATATGGGGATTGAGGACATAGGCCTCCATCAGATGGATGAAGACAATCATCAGGGCGGCCCACAGGCTCAGGTTGATGCCCCCGGTATTGACGGCCATCAGCAGGATGGGGATGGAGGAGATAAAGACGCCCAGCACCGGGATCAGGCCGCAGAAAAAAACCATGGTGCATAACAGGGCCACGCCCCCGATGCCCATCAGATTGAGGCCAATGGCCGTCAGGGCGGTGTTTAAAGCCGAAACCATGATCTGGGCCCGGAAATTTTCACCGACCACCTGGGCGAAAAGGATAACGCTGTCGGCCGTCTCCTCGTAAACTGACGACAGACGGGTAAAGCGCAATTCCCGCACTGCCCGGGTCAACTTGGGCAGATCGAGCATGATCAGAAAACTGAAGAGGAGCCCCAGGAAAAACCAGCTGACGTAATGGATGCTGCGCTCTAAATATCTCAGGCCGGTAGTCCAGCCCTTGCTGATCATCTGCTCGGGCGTCAATAAGTCTCTGATGCGCCCGGAGACCAGGGCCAGGGTCTCGTTGTCGTCCAGATTGGATTCCACCCAGGTATCAATGGTGGCCAAAGTCTTGGGCATTTGCTCGGTGAAAGTCTTGGCGTCCCGCACCAGACTGGGGGCGAAGTAATAGAGAAAACCGGCGATCAGGGCCAGGCACAGCAGATAAATAACCATGACCATGAAGCGGCGGCCCAGCCCGGCTGCGCGGTGGAGCTTGTGGGTCAGGCCGTGGGTGACGAAGCACATGACGTAAGTGATGAAGACCAGGCCGAACATGGCCTTCATAATATACAGGAGCCCGGCGAAGGCCGTCCAGATCAGGATCACTTTATTGGTTTTGGCGAATTCGGCCAGGCTGAAATTCATTTATGGTTGCCTTTCCCCATATTTAATCAGTGGCCGCCGCTGGCCAAAAACCAGGCCCAGGTTCGGGCCAGGCCGTCAGCCAGGGAGGTTTCAGTCTGAAAATCGAGCCACTGGGCGGCCTTGGCCACCAGGCCGGTGGAGTGTCGGACATCCCCGGCCCTGGCCGGGGCGAAACTGGGGGCTAAATCCGGACGGTTGGCTAGACCGGCCAAAATCTGGTAGAGGGCACCAATGGAGATAGACTGGCCGGAGCCAATGTTGAAAGACTGGCCGGACACTCCAGGCTTCCGGGCTGCGGCCAGATTGGCCCGGGCCACATCCTGGACAAAAATGAAATCTCGGGTCTGGGCCCCGTCGTCAAAAATCAAACCTGGCTCGCCCCGCCGCAGCCGATCCAGAAAGAGGGAAATGACCCCGGAATAGGGGGAGTCCGGCCGCTGGCGCGGGCCATAGACATTGAAATAGCGGAGGTAAACCGACTCCAGACCTTTATATTCGCTGAAATAGAGGCCATAATGCTCGCCCAGAAGCTTGTGAATAGCGTAGGGGGTGGTGGGCCGAGGGCAGAGATCTTCGTGGTGGGGGGCCTCCAGATCGCCGTAGACGGCGCTGCTGGAGGAAAAAACCACCCGTCGGACGCCCCGCTCCAGGGCGGTCTGATAAAGGTCAAACACGGCCAGGTCGTTAAACTCAATACTCCGCTGGGGAGTTTCCAGGCTTTCGGGCACGGCCACCAACCCGGCCAGATGAAAAACCGTCTCCACACCCTCCAGGGCGGCGCCCAGCAAATCAGACCGGCGAATGGAGCCCTCCACGAATTCCAGCCCATCAGCCCGGGTTGGCAGGTTGTCCCTCCGGCCGGTGGAGAGGTCATCCAGCACCCTCACCTCGCCGCCCTCGGCCAGGAGAGCTTCCACCAGATGGGAGCCGATGAAGCCGGCCCCTCCGGTGACCAGGCTTCGGGGCGGCCGTGAAGAGGCCCTCAGCAACTCAGTCCACCTCGTCGTCCCGCTCGGCCTGATAAATCATCTCCAGGGTCAGGTCGGTCTTGATGGCCTCAAGATAACCAATCAGTTCCGGTATATTATCGGTATTGGTCATAAAAGAGAAGCGCGCCCCGCTGCGGCGCCGGCCGATGACCAGGGCCTCCTCCAGCGGATCCTCATCCGGTTTGGTCAAAGCCGACACCACTTCGTCCAAAACTGAATACCGCTTAAATTCCAAAATCTTCATCACCAGCTCCACGTTAAGTCTAACCTTAATATCATGCCATTTCCCCCCCGGCCATGTCAACTACTATCATTTATGATAGGGGAGATGATTTAAAATAGCGTAGGCCCGGTAGACCTGCTCCAGGAGGATCAGCCGGGCCAGCTCGTGGGGATAGGTCATGGGCCCGAGACTGAGCCGCAGGTCGGCCCGATCCAGAAGGCTTCCGGCCACCCCCCAGGGGCCGCCCACCACCAGGTTGACCGCGCCGGTTCCGGTCAACTGGATTTTCTCCAGCCGGGCCGCCAGCTCGGGGGAAGACATCATTAAGCCAGCCATATCCAGCACGATCAGATACTCCCCCGGCCGGCAATGCTCCAAAATGAGAGAGGCCTCCCGGCTTTTAACCAGGTCGGCGGCGGCCGGGCTCTCGTCCGCCGGGCCGGCCACTGATTTAAAGACCACTTCCCGGGCCGGGGTCAGAGGTCGCAGCCGCTTGAGATAGAAGGCGATGCCCTCGGCCAGAAAGGGCTCCCGGGTTTTGCCGGGGAAGACAAAATTAATTTTCATCGGCCATCACCTCGTGGCCTGAGATCATAGCACTCACCGGGTCCATCTTCAAGGCCGGGCAGACGGTTGGATTTAGTCTGGTTATTAAACCATAGTTGTGATTTAATAGGTCAATCATCATAAGGATGGAAACTGCCCATGAAAATATTCCGGCTCCTGCTCACCCTGGCTCTCCTGGCCCTCCCGCTCCGGCCGGGGCTTTTGGCCGCCGCCGAGGATGAGCCCGGCCTGGATGGTTTTAAGATCAACCCCCGCAGCTATGATGGCGACCTGACCCGCCGCTCTCTGGATGGCTCTTTCAGCGCCAGCTTCACCACCGCTCTGGTGGCCCGGTCTGATTCTGAAGAGGCGGCCGGCCGGCTGGCCGCCAAGTTCAGAAACCGGGGGCTGGCCGCCCTGGCCATTAAAAAAGATATGACCGGGGTTAATTTATACCGCAATATCTTTAAAAACGAGCCGCCCAAACTGGCCTGGATAGTCACCGTCGGTCTTTTCGGCCGCCGGGAAGAAACTGACGCCCTGGGCCAAAGACTGCGGGCTGACGGCTCGGTCAAAGACTACCGCATCATGGGCCTGACCGACCAGGCCGACCTGGAGGCTTTTGAGAGCCAAAACAGCGCTCTTTACGCCCAGGCGGCCAACACCAGCCAGGAATCCCAAAAGCGGGCCGGCCGCCCCCTGGATCCCCAGTCCCCCCAGGCCACGGGCGAGGCCTTTCATAATTATGTCCAGGGCCGCTTCATTGGCAGTTATCGCGACCCGCTGGAGGCCCGGGAGGTGGCCCGGCAACTGACCACCTCCGGCTGGTCAGCCTCGGTGGAAAGAGCCGGCCAGTGGAACCGGGTCTATCTGGCCCCCACCCGGGACAGCCGCGACCTTAGGGCCGATCCCGCTGCCCTGTCCACCGCCCGCAAATCAGCCGCCAGCCAGCCCGGCCTGATTTTTCTGGCCGACCTTTCCAGCCTGGCCGGCCAGACCAGTCTGCTGACCCCCAATGCTGAGCGCTCCAACGCCTCAGCCTGCGGCGGTTTTTCTGAATTTGGCCGACTTTCCGCCACCCTGACCCGAACCATCATCTACATTCCCGAGACGGCCTACACCGTGGCTCTGGTGCCCATTCAGCCCCGGCCGATGAGCTGGCGCGACATTCCCCAACTAGCCCGGGACTGGTGGGATGATAAAAACCGGCCGGTGACCAAAGCCGTCTACGGCCCGGCCATCTTTAACCGCCCGGAGATGGAGCAGGCCATCAACCAACTTCAAAACAGCCCGGATCAGGCCTCCCTGGCCCTCGGCCTCGCCGAATCATCAGTCGACCTGGCCACTATTCCCGGCCGCAAAGTTTTACTGGTCTTTTCGGAATTCCAGGCCCCGGATCAGCCCGAGGATATCCGCGAGGCGGTCTCCCACCTGAAAGGTAATTTCGGCGATTCCCTGGAAATCATTTACATTTACGGCGACGCCAACGGCGATGGCTACCGGCTGGCCGAGAGATTGGCCAAAGAAGCCCAAGGCGGCCCGGCCTGGGACGGTTGCCGTCTCCTGAGCGACAACGCCTATTTTGAGCAATACATCAAAACTATTTTCAAATAGCGAGGCTTTATGAAATACGCTTTTTTACAGTTAAACCCCAAAGTAGGCGACCTGAGCGCCAATGGGGCCACCATTATCAGCCGATTGCGGGAGGCTGCCGACCAGGGGGCTGATCTGTGCATCACCTCGGAAATGGCCCTGACCGGCTACCCGCCCCGCGATTTATTGCTGTTCCCAGCCTTTGTGGCCGAGGCCGAGAAAGGCGTCCGGGCCATAGTGGAGGCCACGGCCTCCCTGCCCACGGCCCTGATTTTGGGAACCATCGGCCGCAACCTCACCGGCTCGGGTAAACCGCTCTATAATCAGGCCCTGTTTATTCAGGGTGGGGAGATTAAGGCCGCCTACCACAAACGGCTCCTGCCCACCTACGATGTCTTTGACGAGGCCCGCTATTTTGAGCCTGGGGATGGCCCCTGCCTGATAGATTTTGGCGGGCATCGTCTGGCCCTGACCATTTGCGAAGACATCTGGAATGACGGCTGGAATGGCGGCGCCGGACAGTCCGGGCCGCTCTACAAGCTGGATCCTCTGGCCCGGCACCCGCCCTTTGACCTCCTGATCAACATTTCCGCCTCGCCCTTTACGGTGGGGAAACACCGGTCGCGGCAAAAAATGCTGCAAACCCTGTCCCGGAAATACGCGGCCGATGTCCTGTATGTCAATCAGGTCGGCGGCAATGACGAAATCATTTTTGACGGGCGCAGCATGTGGCTAACCCCTGACGGCCAGGTGGCGGCCACCGCCCCCGCTTTCTCAGAGGCCCTTTGGGAAGTGGATTTAGCCGCGCCCGGGCCAAACCGGCCAGTTGAGGATTTGAGCCCGGAGGCGGAAACCTGGGCGGCTCTGACCCTTGGCCTGGGTGATTACTGTCGCAAAAACGGGCTAAACTCGGCCGTGCTGGGCCTGTCGGGAGGCATTGACTCTTCGCTGGTGGCCGCCCTGGCCTGTGAAGCCCTGGGGGCGGGCCAGGTGCTGGGGTTGCTCATGCCTTCCCCCTATTCCAGCGATCACAGCGTCAAGGACGCGCTGGCCCTGGCCGCCAACCTGAAGATGAGCACCACCACCCTATCTATTGAGCCGGCTATGCGGGCCTACGAAACCATCGTCGCCTCGGCTTTCGCCGGCCGCCCCTCCGACACGGCCGAGGAAAACCTGCAAGCCCGCATCCGGGGCAATCTGGTGATGGCCTTTTCCAACAAATTTGGCCACATACCTTTGACCACCGGCAATAAATCAGAAATTTCCGTGGGCTATTGCACCATTTACGGCGATATGTGCGGGGCTCTGGCGGTGATTGGCGACCTCTACAAAACCGAGGTTTTTCGGCTCTGCCGCTGGCTGAATCAGGAGCGGGGACTGGTTTTCCCCGCTAATGTGCTGTCCAAGCCGCCTTCAGCCGAGTTGCGCCCCGGCCAGACGGATCAGGACAGTCTGCCGCCCTACGACCAGTTGGACGCTGTTCTGCGACTGTTGCTGGAAGAGCGGGCCAGTCTCCCGGCCCTGGTGGGGGCCGGCCATGATCCGGAGGTGGTGCGGCGGGTGGTCGGCCTGGTGCGGTCGGCCGAGTTTAAGCGCCGCCAGGCCGCCCCGGTTTTGAAGGTCAATCACCCGGCCTTTGGCCTGGGCTGGCAGATGCCCATTGCCTGCCGCCCGGCCTACATCTGAAGCTTGACTAACGGCGGTTGATGTGGTAATAACTAACAGTTCTGGAGAGGTGTCCGAGCGGCTTAAGGAGCACGATTGGAAATCGTGTGTGGGGGAAACTCCACCGGGGGTTCAAATCCCCCCCTCTCCGCCATCATTTAGTATGAAAATCAATAACTTGCTTTTCTCCACCGATAGCGGTTCTCGTTATCAAGCCATTATCTCTGCGCTACATTATATGCAAATATAAGGTGAGATTATGAGCATCGTTGGATTTTAGTTGGGATGATGGAAAGCGCAATGCAGGTTTTTGATAACATCAACAAAACTGTCAAAGACGATTTGATGGTAACGATTGAAAAAGGCAGCCGCCTTTCGATAGCCGCCGCCTGTTTTTCCATGTATGCCTACCAGGTGTTGAAAAATCAACTGGGTGGCATTGAAAACCTGCGTTTCATCTTTACTTCCCCGGCTTTTGTCACCGAGAAAGCGCCGAAAGAGAAACGCGAGTTTTACATACCCCGCCTGAACCGCGAACGCAGCCTATATGGAACCGAGTTTGAGCTGAAACTTCGCAACGAGCTTTCCCAAAAGGCAATAGCCCGCGAATGCGCCGATTGGATTCGCCAAAAAGCCATCTTCAGATCCAACACCACTAATGAGAACATGAGCGGTTTTTTGAATATCGAGGCCCAAAAAGAAGGAAGCCTCTTATACGACACTCTGACCTATATGCCGCTGAACGGTTTTACCACTACCGACATCGGCTGTGAACGGGGCAACAATGCCTACAATATGATGACCAGACTGGAAACGCCCGCCAGCGATCAATTTATCAGCCTTTTCAATACTGTATGGAACGACAAAAACAGGTTGCAGGATGTGACGGAAGAAGTGATCGACAACATCACCGCCGCCTACAATGAAAATTCCCCCGACTTCCTCTATTTCTTTACGCTCTATAATATATTCAATGAATTCCTTGAAGATATTTCCGATGACATTTTGCCGAACGAAGCCACCGGCTTCAAGGAAAGCAAAATCTGGAACATGCTCTACAGCTTCCAAAAGGACGCTGTGCTGGCCATAATCAGCAAATTGGAAAAATTCAACGGCTGCATCCTGGCGGATAGTGTCGGCCTCGGTAAAACTTTCTCCGCCCTGGCCGTCATTAAATACTATGAAAACCGGAACCGCTCAGTGCTTGTATTGTGTCCAAAAAAGCTAACTGACAACTGGAACACATTTAAAGACAACTATGTGAACAACCCCATCGCCGCTGACAGGCTGCGCTACGATGTTCTGTATCACACAGACCTCTCCCGCGTCCGTGGAAAATCGAACGGGCTGGATTTAGACCGCTTGAACTGGGCCAACTACGACCTCATTGTGATTGATGAATCCCATAATTTCCGCAATGGCGGCGAAATTTACGGTGATGACGCGAGGGAGAACCGCTATCTGCGTCTCTTGAACCGGGTGATCCGCCCCGGCGTCAAGACCAAAGTGCTGATGCTCTCCGCAACCCCGGTCAATAACCGTTTTACTGACCTGCGGAACCAACTGCAACTCGCCTATGAGGGAACCCCCAGTTTAATCAACGCAAAGCTAAATACTTCCAAGACAATAGACGAGGTTTTCAGAAACGCGCAAAAGATGTTTAACCAGTGGAGCAAAGCGGAACCGGAAGACAGGTCAACTACCTCTCTGTTGCGTAGGCTTGATTTTGACTTTTTTGAAGTGCTTGACAGTGTAACCATAGCCCGTTCACGCAAGCATATTGAAAAATATTACAATATGGATGAGATTGGGCGTTTCCCCGACCGTTTGAAGCCTCTGACCCTGCGCCCGAATCTGACCGATTTAAACGATGCCATAAACTACAACCAGATATACCGGGAACTGGAAGGACTGAATCTCTCGGTCTATATTCCTACAAACTTTATTCTGCCAAGCAAACTCGCCAAATATGTTGACCCAGAAGTGAATATTAACCGGGCCGGCCGCGAGCAGGGCATACGCCGCCTGATGAGCATCAACCTCCTTAAACGCCTGGAGAGTTCTATTCATGCCTTTCGCCTGACTTTGGGGCGTATCAAAGTTTTGATAGACCGCACGATAGCCGAGATAGACGGCTTTGACCAAAACAGCCCAAAGATTATTGAAACCACTGAATTTGATGGAACTTCAGATTTTGATGACGATGACCAAAACACGGAGCTATTTTCAGGCGCCCACAAAGTCAAAATTGATCTGACCGATATGGACTACATAAGCTGGCGGGCGGAACTGGCCAAAGATTCAGAGATTTTGGGGCTTATCGGCCTGATGACCGCCGATATTACGCCGGAGCATGACAGCAAACTGCAAACTTTATTGCAACTTATTTCCGGTAAAATCGAAAAGCCGATCAACAGCGGCAACAAAAAAGTCCTCATATTTTCCGCCTTTTCAGATACGGTGAAGTATCTTTACGACCATGTAGGCGGCTTTGTAAAGAAAAAATACGGTCTTGACACCGCCATGGTAACCGGCAATGTTGAAGGCAGGACAACAATCCCAAAATTTAGGGCCACCCTGAACAATGTGCTGACCTGCTTTTCACCCGTTTCAAAAGACAAAAATCTGCTCATGCCCGATGATGACTTCGCGATTGAGGTTCTCATCGGCACGGACTGCATATCTGAAGGGCAGAATTTGCAGGATTGCGACTATTGCGTCAACTATGACATTCATTGGAACCCCGTCCGTATTATTCAGCGATTTGGCCGCATCGACCGCATCGGGAGCCGCAATACGGCAATTCAGCTGGTTAATTTTTGGCCGGATCTGGATTTGGACGATTATCTGAACCTGAAAAGCCGTGTGGAAACCCGCATGAGGATTTCCGTTATGACCTCCACCGGCGATGATGACCTCATCAACGCCGAGGAGAAAGGCGATCTTGAATACCGCAAGGCCCAGCTGAAACGGCTTCAGGAAGAAGTGCTTGACCTGGAGGAAATGCAAAGCGGCATCTCCATCATGGATTTGGGCTTAAATGAATTTCGCCTTGACCTCCTGGATTACATCAAACAGAGCGGCGATCTGGATAAAACCCCCTTCGGCCTTCACGCCCTTGTCCCGGCCTCGGCGGACGCGCCTTCCGGGGTGATATATGTCTTAAAAAATATTAACGGCAGCGTAAACATCAACAATCAAAACCGGTTGCATCCTTTTTACATGGTGTATATCGGAAGTGACGACCAGATTGTCTGCGACCACCTTTCCCCGAAAGAAATGCTGGATAGAATGCGCTATCTCTGCAAAGGATGTTCAGCCCCGCTGGCCGATTTGTGCAGGGCCTTCAACAAAGAAACCAAAGACGGAAAGGATATGCGAAAGTATTCCGGGCTTCTTGGTGAAGCCATTACTTCCATCATTGATGTAAAAAGCCAAAGCGACCTTGACAATTTTCTATCCGGCGAAGCCGTGAGCTTTTTATCCAATAAAATAAATGGGCTTGATGATTTTGAATTGATTTGTTTCCTTGTGGTGCGGTAGGTGTTAAAATGTTGGGGTTGCCGCCGGCCACTGAAATGCACCGCCCTTTGCCAAAGAAAGCCATTTTCGAGAAATTCAAGCTGAGCGCGATGGACAGGCGCAAATTTGACGCGGATATCAGCCGAATCACTATTGTGCATGAAGTCTCCCCCGCCACCACGACTATCGCACCGGGGGAAAATGCTACAGCTTTTTATGTGATGTTGGTGAGTTTGCGCAGGGCCGAATATGACCAGAAGAACTTGGCCCTTCTCTCAAAGTTGATTAGCCAGAATCTGCTGTTTGTTGTAGAATTCGAGGGTCGGTCAAGACTGGCGACCGTCCGTAAAAATGTCATTCAGTCAGAATGGAAGCCCACGGATGAATGGGCGATAAAGCTGGCCGGGCTGGATTTTGACACCGTCTGGGATAACATCATAATCCAGATCGGCGGTATTGAGGTTGAACCGGGCCATACCCTTGATGAACAGATTGCGGCAGACGATGCGCGGAAAAAATTGCGTCGCCGGATTGAGCAGCTTGAGCAGAAGGCGCGGAGTGAGAAGCAACCGAGGCGGAAATGGGAACTGCTTGAGGAAATTAAGCGGTTGAGAGCAATGTGAATAATGGCGCAATATAATCCAGAAACTCATCACCGCCGCAGTATTCGTTTGAAAGAATATGATTATTCACAATGTGGGGCCTATTTTATAACTATATGCTGTCAAAGCAAACAGTGCCTTTTCGGAGAAATAAACACTGGCAAGATGCAATTAAATGAAGCGGGAATGGCAATATTGAAATGGTATAAAGAATTGCCAAATAAGTTTACAGATATTAAAATATGTGAAAACATAATAATGCCAAATCACACACATGCAATTATTGTCAATGTAGGGGCAGACCTATGTGTCTGCCCTGATGCCGAATACAATGAAAATGTCGAACACGCACCAAGGCAGGGCGAACACGCAGGTTCGCCCCTACCGCGTATGCTTCAATGGTTCAAAACAATGACTACGAATGAATATATACGCGGCGTTAAAGATAACGGATGGAAAAGATTTGATGGTAAATTGTGGCAAAGGAATTATTACGAACATATAATTCGGAACGATGACGAATATCTTCGCATCGCAAATTATGTCATCAACAACCCCTTGAATTGGGAAGAGGATAATTTATGGACAAATTAAAACTACGGGCAAACGATAAAACTACGGACAATTTTCTAAAATTATCCGCACTCTTCCCTAACGCCGTCACGGAAACCATAGATGAAAACGGCGTTGTTGTTCGCGCCATTGATGCTGATGTTTTGCGGCAGGAAATATCTGCCGTTGTCGTTGAAGGCAAAGATGAACGCTATCAGTTCACCTGGCCGGACAAAAAAAAGTCCGTTCTTCTGGCCAACGCTCCGATTGCGGCCACCCTCCGCCCCTGCCGTGAAGAAAGCGTGGATTTCGACAACACCGAGAACCTATATATT
>JAISJK010000013.1 GCA_031261565.1 Candidatus Adiutrix sp.
TTTAAAGGCGTTGCTTAAGAGATTGTTGAATATCTGCTTGAGGCGCAACTCATCCCCCACCAGCCTGCCCGGCAGGGTTTTATCCACCTGCAGGTTAAAGGTGATGGGCTTGGAACCAATCCGCAGGATATTCAGGGTCACCGTGTCATTGATGAGGCTGGGCGTGTCATATTCCGCCGGGATAAGCTCGAATTTCCCGGATTCTATTTTCGAAATGTCCAGAATATCGTTGATGAGGCTGAGCAGCGTCACCCCGGAACTGTAGACCTTTTCAATGTTCTCCCGCGCGGCACCCTGAAGGTCATAGGTATCGAGCGCCAGATCCGAGAGGCCGATGATGGCGTTGAGGGGGGTGCGCATTTCGTGGCTGATGTTGGCCAGAAAATCAGATTTGGCCGCCGCGCTGGCCACGGCCTCCTCCCGCGCTGAAACGAGCTCGCTGGTCATTTCCCTGCGGAAGATGGCGCTGGCGATAAGCAGGCCGCCGGACTGCAGCAATTCCTCTTCATCAGTTGAAAATTCGCGCTCTCGGCGGCAATCGTCAAAGGCCGCAAACCCCCAAAAATTGTTCTTAAAAATAAGCGGGATAACCAAAAAGGAACAAAGCCCCCGCGGCCGCAGCTGCGCTTGCTCCTCCGGCGACAGATTGCGGACAATAGCGTTTATGATCTCCCCGGCGGAAAGCTTTTTTTCCCATCCGGGCAGAGTCCGGCCATAGGGAACATCCAGCACGCCTTTCCCGGTCTGCGGCTCCGCGCCCTCCGACCACTCGTAGATCTGTGAGCGGCACAACTCGCCGTTTTTCATTGAATTTTGATAAATGCGCATCCTGTCCACTTCCGCGCAACGGGCCATCATATCCATGCTCTTCAAAATATTGCCCGCCAAATCATCTGATTCAGCCTTCAAAAGCACGGCCACATCGTTGATCGTATGCAGGAGTTTCTCCTTGTATTTAAGCGAGGCCAGGAGGAGATTCGTCTTTTGATACGGGCGTTCCAGGACTGCGGAAGCTATGACCGAGGCCGCCAGGCTCAACAGCAGGCAAACTACCCAGACCAGGAACAGCCCGCTGCGCATATTTTTGAGGGGGCTTTCCTCAAGAGGCGCGACCACGCCCAGCGACCAGCCGACCTTTGAGCCGGTAATCGGCCGGTAAACGCACAGCCTGTCTCGGCCATACATGGAGTATTTTCCCACTCCAGACTCTCCCCTGATCATGTGTCCGGCGATGTCGGCCACTCCCTGCTGCCGGCTGTCCGTTTTTGAGCTGGCGATGGAGCTGTAGCGCCGGGTCACCAAATCGCTGTTTATATCGGCGATAACCGTTCCCTCATGATCCAGGATAAAGATGTTGCCCGTCTCCCAGATGGTGAAGTCAGAGATGATATCCCGGAAAAACATGCCCGGAACGGTGGCGGACAGAACGCGCCCCTCCATCGGCACGCAGACATGGAACACCAGCCCCCCCCCGGCTTCAGGTCTGGTGGTGGAGATGACCGCCTCCCCCGCGAAGGCTTTGGGTATGTATTCGCTCGCCCTCACCTGTTCGGGCGTTGCCGCCAGGCCGTAAGAGGCCGCGATGCCGTTATGGTCAATCACCGTCAGCCCGATGAACCGGGCATAGGTCTCGACCTGCTCCCGCAAAACTCTCGGAATGTCGCTCTCAGCGGCTTCGAAAACGTGCCGGGCCACCATGGATGCATCGGCCTTCAGCAGGTTGATTTCCGTGGTGATGAGTTTGTCCGCGATTTCCCCCACTTCAGCCATATCGGCTTCAATGCTCTGTTCAAGGTGGCCCTGAACAAAAACCAGACCGATGCCGATGCCGAAGGTAATGATGGTTATGGCCATCAGTATGACGATCGCGAAAACCCTGGCCCGGATTGACATTGTTGGCCGCACCTTTCCTATTGGTTGGAATAATTGAGAATAATAACACAATTACCCCCATTGTGCGCCAATTTTTTTAAGGGCCGGGGAAAGGGCGGGAAATCTGAAGAAGATAAAGAAGGGGATGCCCCAGCCGGTTGACTTTCAACCTCGGCTGAGGTATCCTTCAGAGTCATAGGGCTATAAAATTTAAGGAGGTTTTCATGTCTAAATCAATCCCCACCCTCATGATCCTAGTGATGATTTTGGCTCTGGTTCCACTCGGTTGCGCCCCCAAATTGGGCAGCAATGACTACTCGGCCTCCTCAGCCGGCGTCAGCCAGCGAGTCCAAACCGGCATTGTCACCTCGGTGCGCTCCGTCCGCATCAATGATGACGACAGCTCCACGGTTGGCGCTTCCACGGCGGTCGGCGCTGTGGCCGGCGGCGTTCTGGGCAACCTGGTCGGCCATGGCGGCGGCCGGGTAGCCGCCACGGTCGGCGGCGCCCTCCTGGGCGCGGCGGCCGGCAACCTCGGTTCCAAAGCTGCGGTGGCCCAAAATGGCTATGAAATTACCGTTAAACTGGACGGCGGCGGGACAGTGGCCATCACCCAGGGCGCGGATATCGCCTTCTCCGCCGGCCAGCATGTCAAAATCCTGTCGGGTGGCGGCCGTGATCGGGTCGTTCCGAACTGAGAGGCGCGGTAGCCGCCAGGGCCTCGGCCCGGCTCTTAAACGACTGGATGTTATTTGAGCGCAACTCGTCCAGATTCAGCTCCCGGGTGGTTCTCAATTCCCCAATCACGGCGGCGGTCAAGTCGCCGTGATTTTGGGCCAGGGGCTTGTCTCTGAAGCTGAAGCCATGGCCACTGCCGGCCAGAAACCCGTCCACCGCCACCAAATAGGTCTGATTCGGCTCCAGCCGGCCCAGACTGTCGGTCAGGCCGTAGAGTGGTCGTTGATCCTTCCCGGCCCCGCTCCCGGCCGGCCCAACCTGAGCCGTCAGGCCATAAAACTGGAATCCCCGCCCCTCCGCCAGATAGGACTCAAACAGCTCGCCCAATTCCCGGCCGGTCAGCCGGTAGGTCAGCAGATCATTGGCAAAGGGGATCACATCGTAAAACTCCCGCACCGTCACCGGCCCGGCCAGGAGCCCGCTACGGATGCCCCCCTGGCTGTGGAGGGCCACCTCAGCCCCGGCGGCCCGGGCCATAGACCGGGCGATCAGCCGACCCAGGGGTGTGCTCCGGCTCCGTTGCCCGCGATCCGGGGCCCGGAAGAGGTCACTGTCCGGCAGCACCAGGAGCACTTCATTTAAGCCGTATTGCTCCTCCAGGGCAGCCACGGCTGCGGCCACCCCCTGATCCGGCTCGCACCGGGCCGCCTCGGCGAAGGTTTTCAGTTTCATCCCGGCCGAGTCCGGCCCCAAATCTATTTCCAGAAAATGGGTCAGATAGTGGCCGCCATTGCCATAGACGGCCGAGCCTGTTTTTTGAGGGGCGGCCTCCTGATGGCTGTGGCCATCGGCCACAAAATCCACATTGGGGACGGCGGCCAGATCCGGACCCAGGAGGCGGCCCTCAACCTCCTCTGCCCGCTCGTTCTGGCCGACATGGCTCAAAACAATGACCCAGTCGTTGGGCCGGTCATAGGGTTTCAGGCTCTCCGCCAGGTCGGCCAAAATTTTACTTTTAGTGGCGGCGGCCGCCGACGGCCCGGCCCCCGGGGCCCGGCCGAAATCATAGCCGGCCAGGCTGTCTTTCAGGCTGGCCCGGGCCGCGTAAGGGGTGATGACCCCGGTGACCACCACCCGCCGGCCGTCCGGCCGGGCGGCGGTTTCATCAAAGATGACCACCGGCGACCGGGCAACGCCGGGCAGGGGGCCGCCCTGATAAGAGAGATTGAGGGCTAGAGCCTCCACCGGCCCCGGGCTGTTGGCCCGCACGGTCTCCAGGAGGGTGTGACTGTAGTAGAGGGGGTCGCCCTCGGCCTGGTTGTGGTCAAAGGCGTGGTTGCCGGGAGTCAGCACCCGGTAGCCCAGCCGGCCCATCAGGGCGGCCACGGAGCGGCCCCGATCCACCTGGGCGTAGGCGCAGCCGCTGAAGGCGTCGCCGGAGTCGAGGAGAAAAGTCTCCCAGCCCTGGCTGCGGGCCTGGGTCACATAACCCTGCAACCGGGCCAGCCCCAGGTAGCCGCGGCTGGGGTCGAAATTCACATAGCCATGGATATCGGTGGTGATGATGATTTTGAGCGGGGCCATCTCGGCCGCCTGGCCGCCGGAAACCAGCCCGAAAAAAACCGCCAGGACAGCGAGCCAGAACCGGGCAGCCATATTGATAACTCCTTATCTCAAACCAAATCTTAAAGGGATGCTGATGGTGGCCGGGCCGGGGGGCGCGGGGAAAGGCGAGGCCCGGTTGACGGCCGCCACCGCCGCCTGATCCAGAGACAGATGACCGCAGGAATGGCTGACCCGCACATTGGTGGCCTGGCCGCCCTGGGTGATGGAAAAGACCACGCTGACTGTGCCGGTGAGGCCGGCCTTTTTAGCCTCAGCCGGGTAGACCATTTTGCGCTGAATGAGCCGGGTGATATAGCCGTAATAGGATTTGGCCCCGCCCACCGAACCGCCGCCCCCCCCGCCGCCTCCGCCGCCTTTGGGGCCGGAGCCGCTGCCCGGGCCCTCGCCCCCCGGCCCGCTGCCGGTGCCCGCACCCCGGCCGCTTCCGGGCGTCTCCCCCACTGGGCGCTCCCTGGCACCGGCTGTTTCCGCTTTAACTTTCTTTTCCTTTTTAACCGGCTGTTTTTTCGGCGGGGCGGGGGCCGGCTCCGCCTTGGGTTTTGGCAGGGGCTTAGTCAGATTAATAGCCTCGGGGTCGGGGGCCGGGGGGGCGACTTCCGGCTCCGGCTGTGGCTCCGGCTGTGGTTCCGGCTCCGGTTCCGGCTCCGGCTCCGGGGGGGCGGCCTCGGCCGTCTGGCCTGAGGGCTGCCCGTCGCCAACCTGCCCGTCGCCGTCAATCAGAGGATCGCCCAGGCCCTCGTAGAGCCCGACCATCATCACCCCGATCCCCGGGCCCACCATGTCCCCCACCCCCAGGCCGGGGGCCGGGGCCAGGAAAAACCAGAGCGCCAGACAGGCGGCCAGATGCAGGATCAGCGACCCGCCCAGCCCCAGAACCGAGGTGCGGATCTGGCTGGGACGGGGGGCCTCGGCCTCCTCGTCAGCCAAAGGCAATTCCAGAGAGTAAGCTGGGCTGCTCAGTTCCGACATGGCGGTTAAAAGGTGGCCCGCCGGGCCTGGGCCAGCATTTCCGGCGACAGGTCGTAGAGGGCGCAGACAGCCGGGGCGGTGATGACTTCCCGGGAAGGGCCATCGGCCCGGAGCTGGCCGTCTTTCAGCAGCAGCGACCGGCCCCCCAGAAAAACGGCCTGCTCCGGGTGGTGAGTGGTCAGGACAATGCTCAACCCCTGCTCAGCCAGCTCCCGGATGACGGTCAGCAGGTGAAACTGGTTGCCGTAATCCAGACCGCTGACCGGCTCGTCCATAATCAGAAACCGGCCGTTCTGGGCCAGAGCCCGGGCAATGAGCACCAACTGGCGCTCGCCGCCGGAGAGTTGCAGATAGGGCCGGCCGGCCAGGCGGGCGATGCGCACTTTATTCAGAGCGGCCAGAGCCCGATCCTGATCCACCGGGCTGAAGCCCAGCCAGGGGCTGAGGGCCGTGCGACCCATCAGCACCACTTCCAGGACGCTGTAGTTGAAGACCCCGCCGTGAATCTGGGGCACATAGGCCAGCCGGCGGGCCAAATCCCGCCGCTTCAGGGTGTGGATCTCAGCCCCGCCGATAAAGACCGTGCCCGGCGGGGTGGGCAAAAAACCGAGCATGGCCCGCAGAAGCGTGGTCTTGCCGCAGCCGTTGGGCCCCAGGATATTGACCACCTCCCCGGTCTCAATCCGCAGAGACAGGCCTCGCAGCACCGGGGGCTCTTTGGGGGCGTAAGCGAAATACAGATCGCGAACCTCAATCACGGCCGCCGCCGCCAGTCGTGCCACAGGCTGAAAGCGAACAGGGGCATGCAGATCAGGGCGGTGATAATGCCCAGGGGAAATTCCGCCGTCCAGATGGAGCGCACCAGGGTATCGGTCAGGAGAAGAAACAGGGCCCCGCCCAAGGCCGTGGCCGGGAGCAGAGTCCGGTTGTCCGGCCCCACCAGCAGCCGCAGCACATGGGGGATGACCAGGCCGACCCACTGGATAATGCCGGACAGGATCACCGACAGAGAACAGACCAGGGTGGCCGTGCCGATCAACAGGAGGCGGGCCCGGCCGCTCTCAATGCCCAGGGCCCTGGCCTCGTCCTCGCCCTGGCTCAGGGCGTTGATGGTCTTGGCCGAGAGGGTCAGGAAGAGCAGGCCGGCCAGCATCAGGGGGGCGACCCATTGGAGCTGCTCGGCGCTGGAGCGGGACAGGGTGCCCATCAGCCAGTAAACCAGCTCGGGCAACTGGCGGGCCGGGTCAGCCAGGTATTTAAAAATAGAGGTCAGGGCCATAAAAAAGGAGCTACTGACCAGCCCGCCCACCAGCAGAGCCAGGATGGGGGCCTTGGGGTAGAGGCAGGAGAAGAAGAGCGACAGCCCCACCCCGGCCAGGCCGCCCAGGAAAGAAAAGAGCTGGGTCAGGGGCCAGGAGGAAAAGGCCACAATGCCCACCGCCGCCCCGCAGGAGGCCCCGGCCAGCACCCCGAGAATGCCGGGGGACACCAGCGGGTTCATAAACATGCTCTGATAGACCGCCCCGGAGACCGACAGGGCCGAGCCCACCAGGAGCGCGGCCAGGATGCGCGGCAGCCGGATGGCCAGAAAGACATGGACAATGTCCATTTCCCGCTGGCTGAGCTCCCGGCCGGAGAGATGGCCGGAGACCGACCGCCAGATTTCAGACACGCTCACCGGGTAACGCCCCACCGGCAGAACCAGGATGATGGTGGCCGCCAGGAGGATCAGCAAGATCAGAATGGCTTTCTTATTCATAGCCGCGCATCAGTCCGACAAGGCTCCCGACTTAAGCAGCTTATCCGTCTCCGGGCCGGTCAGGGCCACCTTAAAGAACAACTGCATAAAAGTCTCGGTTTCAGCCTTGATGTCCAGGGGCAAAAGATCGGGGTGGAGGATGTTGGCCAGCCATTGGAGGCCCAGGAGGCGCATAAAGGTGGTCGGCCGCTCCAGCCAGGTGAAGGGCCCCCGGGGCATCAGATAATAGCGGCCCTCCCGGACGGCCCGGAGGCGGCTCCAGTTGGGGTCGGTGACCATTTCCTTGGCCAGGGGCGGGTGATAGACCAGGATAACATCGGGGTCATAGGTCAGGAGCTGCTCAAAGGTGATGTGCAGAGTTGAGTCATTCCCGGCCAGGCACTGGTGGACATTGCGGCCCCCGGCCAGCTCCAGAGATTCCATCTCGCAGACCGTGGCCAGGCCGTCGGCCTGCATGGCCACATAGACGGTTGGCCGTTTGGCCGGGGGCAGGTCGCCCACAGCGGCCTTGACTGCGGCCAGAGCTTTTTCAGCGTAGGCACCCAGGGCTTCACCCCGCTCCGGGCGGCCGTAGATTCGGCCCAGGGAGCGGAAGGTTTGGGGCAAATCGGGTATATTGCCGGACAAAACAGTCGTATGGATGCCCAGGGTCTCCAGGGCCGGAGTTATGTCTGTGCTGGTGTGAGCGCCATCGGTGATCAGCAGGGCCTCTTTGAGGCCCTGGGCCATCAGCACCTCCCGGTCGGGAATGTAGCCGTCGCCGTAGTAGCCGCCCAAGATGGGCAGATTCTGGTATTTTTCCGGGATGAATTTTTTTTCATAATCCCGCAGGGGGGTGATCCAGCCGGCCACAATGTCCGGATCCAGGGCGTAGAGGATGAAATTGGAAGAGGCGGTGGCGCCGTAAACCCTGGGGTTTTCCTCGGCCCCGGCCAAGGGGGCGGCCAAACTGATGATGACCAGGGCCAGAATGAGGATGAGCCCGGAAGTGATTTTTTTCATAAATCTCCTAAAACAGAGACGGCCGGCCACCCGGCCCGGCCGATAGAGTTCCGGGCGGGCCGGATAAACTTCATGAGGATGGTTTCTAAAAAAGACATGAAGTTTCCGGCCCGCCCGAAGGTTGGGATTGGGTCTTAATAGGTGTAAGACATGCCCAGATAATAATTCCGGCCGGGCTGAACATCGCGGGTAATAAATCCAGAATTAGCTGTATTAGAGCTATATCCGTAATTAATATCGCCAATATTTTCGATACCAGCCTGGAGGGCGATGTTTTCGGTCAGGTCGTAAGTGGTTTTTAGATCCACCCGAGCAAAACCGGGCAAAACTTTATCACCAGCGAGATTCTTCCTGGAGTCCACAGCCTGAAGGCTGGGAATTATTCGCCAATCCTCAAGTGGCGTAATTATCAGGTAGGCGTTGGCCATAAATTTTGGTTTGTCATACACCATGTTATTTGTGGAATTCTCATTGCTCTTGCGATGAGTTTTGAGGTATGACAGGTTGCTACCCAGGGTAATATACTCATTGGCTACGGCAGTTAAGCCAAGTTCATAACCGGAAAAATTAGCTTTGCCAATATTGACTTGTGAAACAGAGTTTGGGTCATTAGCATTATAACACCCAAGAGATGCCCAATTAGGATTAGATGCGCAAAGCTCTCTACTCCCGATCACATCACTAACCTTACTGTAGAAAACATTGGCGCTCAATTCAAGCCAGCCATCGATATCTCCTTTATAACCAATCTCAAAGTGGTCAGCTATTTCCGGGTCAATATCAGCACCTCTTCTGGCGGAGTTAGGATCCGCCCCAGTTATTAACCTTACTGAGCCATACATAGATTCCCAGCTAGGGAAATTGGTCTTGCGGGCGTATGTAAAATGCACCTCATGCTCTGGAGTTAGGTTATAAAAAGTGCCAAACTGCCAATTCAAGGCATCATATTTTGGTTTGTTTGGCGCCGTAAACTCAGGGCCACTTTTCGACCCTGCAGCGGTTACACCTTGCCGGATATACTTTTCGCCCTCTTTGACCGCATAGTTGAGACCGAAAACAAAGCTTAATGGGTCAAGAGGTTTATAGGTATATTCGGCACCCAAATCATAATTATTACCCTCTGCCCTCTCAACTCTGATATTATCATCAGGTGTCCACCGCTCATGCTCATCAGCCCGATAATTGGCGGCCACCGCCAGCTTATGCTGATCGTTAAAGGTGTAGCCGTATTCCAAATGAGAGCCCCACCCGCTGTCATCAAATTTTGAGGAAAAACTCTGGTCTAATGTCCCATTGGCAAGCCAGGCAAGCAGGGTATCTCTATGCTCATCATAGTAAACAGTGCCTTTGAAATAGGACTGCTCATTAATATTGACATCGGCCGTGAGATAAATTCTCTCGGTATCCCAGTCCGGCCAGCTATAAGTGCGCGCATCAGGGCTACCCGGGGAGGAATAAGACAGGTTGGAATTTTTTTCAGCCTCATGCCTCAAATAGCCGACCATGATATCCACATCCTCTGTGGGTGTCCAGCCGGCGATTATGTTTAACTGCCAGTCTTCGCTGTCTGAGCGCCCGCGACGACCGCCTTTCTTATCACCTGGGGCCGGAAGAGCCTTTTCCGATGGGGTGAAAAAATCCTGATCCTTAGCGTAATAAGTGGTCTTTAAATAAAATTTGTCCTGCCGGGTGCCAATACTGACGCCATATTCGCGCCCCATATCGTCAAACTCGCGGTCAAACTGATTCTTATAGAGGGCTTTGAACTCAAGCTCTTTTTCAGGCTTGCCCGTGCGAATGTCAATCACCCCGCCCATGTTGGTGTTGGTGCCAATCAGGGGGGAACTGTAGCCTTTTGAGACTTCAATTGATTTGATGTCAAAAGTCGCTATCCTGGCCATGTCGAATTCACGTCCCCAGCCATTAGCCAGAGGAATGCCGTCCAGAGACATTCCTATCCGAGTATAATCAAAGCCGCGAATAGAGATATAAGAGGAGCCGCGAAAGCCGCCAGTATTGCCGTCCATCAAAATGCCGGGCTCGCTTCTCAGAGCCTCAAATAAATTATCCGCGTTTTTTCGCTGCATATCCTCTTGAGTGATGACCGCCATAGTCGTCTTGGTCTCCACCAGTTCAGCGGCGCTGAGTTGGACAACGGCCTTCCCATCCCCCAGATTTTCCTGGCCCGGCAAACTCTGGCTCTGGGTAGTGGCGGCTTTAGCCTTCCCCCCCCCCCCAGAACTCTGGGCCAGGGCTGGTGTGGCCAAACCGGCGGTCAAGGCCAGGGTCGCCAGACCCAGCAGATAATGCTTAAACTTTCTCTCCATCTCTCTTTCCTCCATGTTGTTTAGTAGTTATTGCCTTGGGCCGCCAAACTGACCGGGCAGACAGCCCTTTTTAAACTGCCCGGTCAGTCTGGCGCCATTCTATAAGCCGGTCATCGAACCCGGCTAAAAGACATATCCCCTTTTGATAAATATGCCTTTAAAATACAAAACCATCTCAAAATAAATCAAAGCTCGATATAGACTTATATATATCATATGTCAATTAGGCCATATTAGTAAATATAATGACCCTTGTCAAGGAAAAAATACCCTAAAATCAGATATTTAATTAATAGTAAATTATTCATTATTATATATAATTATATATATTACCATAAACATCAGAAGGCCTTTATCTGAACAACAGCTTGATATAAGTGGGGATTTGAGGATTGAGGCTATAATGGCCCAAAAAAACGCGGCCAGAAAAAAACTACCGGGCTCGGACTCTGGTGGGCCGCAGGACCGGAGAGAGCAATCGAACAATATATATTGACAAATTATAAAATTTTATTTATATTGTAAATAAAAATAACAACAATGGGGCTAATATGACGCAGACCAATATTAATATCCGGATGGACGAAGATTTGAAACTTAAATTCGATGCACTTTGCGGCCGGATGGGACTGACCATGACCGCCGCTTTTAACGTCTTTGCCAAAGCGGTGGTGCGCCAGCAGGGGATTCCCTTTGAAGTAACCGCCAAAGAAGACCATTTTTACAGTGAAACTAATCAGAAACGCCTCCTGGCGGCCATGAAGCGGATGGAAGAAACCGGCGGAACGCCCCATGAACTGATTGAGGTCGAAGGTGATTAAATGCTGGGATGATGAAGCCTGGGCCGATTACCTGTATTGGCAAAATCAGGATAAAAAGACTTTACGCCGTATCAACCAA
>JAISJK010000039.1 GCA_031261565.1 Candidatus Adiutrix sp.
CAACAATATGCAGAAACAAAAGGCGTTAACCCAACTTTTTAATCAGGCATTTTCTTAAAACTTGCTGATATGTCAAGTAATTTTAAGATTGTCACCAAATAACTTGTAAACTCGGGCTAGGAAACATAGGAAACTATATGGAACTAAAAAAATAGTTTTTAGCAGAAATAATAAGGAGTTAAACGAGCCTAGCTGAGAAGGGCTAGAGAGAGCAATATCCGTGCCAGATCCGAGCCCGGCTCAGATAAAATGGCAAAAATATTTTGGGCCTCTAAAACTCTCATCTTCAAAAAACACCCGCGCCGGAATTAAAATTTTCAAATTGCAAGGGTTTTGGTAAGCGTTCTAGAGCAATTGCATTATGATATATAATTATCTATATATTATTATAATTTCGTAATGCAATTGCCCTGCCCGCCCCAGCCGCCCCTTTACTTGGGCAACCCCACAGTCACGCCCAAAATCGGCAGGTAGTGCTCAGGCAGATTAAGGAGTTTGCTGAGGGCCTCGGGCTCAATATTGTTGCGACAAATGACATTGAGGCCAGCCGAGGCGCTGTAGAGATAGACATTTTCCGACATGTGGCCGACATCTGTATTGGCGATGTTGATCTTCTCCTGCAGATCATCGCCGGTATCAGCGGTAATCTTGCTCAAATCGGCCACCAAAATCAGATTCAGAGGGGCGGTGGCCACATAGCTCTGCAACCCGGCCGCCTGCCGCTTATCACCGGCCAGCACCAGATTCAGCTCATGTTTCAGGTGGTCGTATTTATAGACCCCGGTTTTGGTGAAGGCGTAAGTATCCACGGCCTGATCATTGTGGCCGGAGGGTGCGGTGCGCCCCATTTTGTCCCCCTCCAGGGGGCGGTTGGCCCCGGCCGCCGCCCAGAGCACCTCGGATAGCTGCCGGAGACTCAAGTCCCCCGACCCATAGACCCGGTCTGATTTGCGGTCTTTCAGGGCCTGGAGCACGGTCTTGCCCTGGGTAAAATCAGGTTGCAGCAGCTTGATCACGCCTTCCTGGGCCCGGGCCGGGGAAACCCAGGCCAGGGCCATCACCAGGGTCAGGGCCAGGGCTAAAAACGCGCCCGAATTTTTCGCTTTTTTAGGTTCCATCTCGACCCCTCCTTAGCATTCACAGTAAATTAGTTATAACCTCAAGGGCGGCCGGTATCTGGCCGGCCTGGGGGCCGCCGGCCTGGGCCATGTCCGGCCGGCCGCCGCCTTTACCCCCCACCCTGGCGGCCATTTCCGCCACAATCTGGCCGGCTTTAAATTTCCCGGCCAGCGTCGGCCCGACCATGACCAGCAAGATGGCCTTGCCCTCGGCCGTGGCCGCCGCCAGACCAATCAGAGCCCCCGGGCCCAGGCGGTCTTTCAGCTCATCGCCGATGGCCCGCAGCTCTTTGGGGTCGGCCGCCTCCACCTGGGCGGCCAGTATCTTCGCCTCGCCTTTGGCCACGGCCCCGGCGGCCAGTTTAGCCAAATCCTGGCCCTGGCCTCGCCCGCCCCCCTTTTCCAGCTCCCTGACCCGGCCCTGGAGACGGCCCAAGCGTTCCATCAGTTCCTCCGGCCTAGCCTTCAGAGCCGCGCCCAGCTCGGCTAACAGGCGGCGCCCGGTCTGGATCTGCCCCAGAGCCGCCTCGCCGGTCAGGCACTCGAAACGCCGCACTCCGGCGGCCACCGAGCTTTCGCTGCTGATGGTGAACATCCCGATCTGGCCGGTGCTGCCCACATGGGTGCCGCCGCACAACTCTTTGGAATAATCGCCCATGGCCACCACCCGCACGCTCTCGCCGTAACGCTCCTCAAACAGGGCTGTGGCCCCGGAGCGGGTGGCCTCCTCCCGGCTCATGACCGTGGTCTCCACCGGATAATTCCGGCGAATGGCCTCGTTGACCAGCTTTTCCACTTTGTCCTGATCATTCTGACTGACAGCGGCCGGGTGGGTGAAATCAAAGCGCAGATGGCCGGCCGTCACCAGGGAGCCGGCCTGGCGGACATGGTCGCCCAGCACCAGGCGCAAAGCCTGGTGGAGCAGGTGGGTGGCGCTGTGGTTGCTGGCCGTGGCCAGCCGGTTCCCCCTGTCCACTTCCAGCCGGGCCGCCTCCCCAGGCCGGATCTGGCCCTCGGCCACCACCCCCTGGTGCAGGAAAACATTGGTGCCGGTCGATTTCTGGACATCATAGATGTCCACCAGACCAGCCGGGAAGTGAATCTCGCCCCCATCGCCGGCCTGGCCGCCGGAAAAGGCGTAAAAAGGCGTGGCGGCAAATATGAGGATGACTTCCTCGCCCTTGACCGCCTGGTCGGCTATTTGGCCGGCCTTAATCAGACGGACGAGGGGGATATTATCGGCCGACCAGGCATTGTAGCCGGTGAAGGCGGTGGTGAAGCCCTCGGCCGTCAGCTCATTGACCAGCCCGGCCACCCGGTCGTCCCGGCCGGCCCCGCCCTTCCAGGAGGCCCGGCTCTTGGCCTTCTGCTCGGCCATGGCCTCCTGGAAGCGGTCTTCATCCACAGTCAGGCCATGCTCCCTGGCCACATCGCCCACCAGATCCAGGGGGAAGCCGTAAGTGTCATAGAGCTTGAAGGCCAGGCGACCGTCAATAACCCGGCCTTTCTTTTGGGTCAAATCTTCAATGGCCTCGCCCAGCATGGCCAGGCCCGCGCCCAGGGTTTCGCCGAAGCGCTCCTCCTCAGCGGTAATGATCTGCTTGATATAGGCCCCGTTGGCGGCCAGCTCGGGGTAAGCGCCCTGCATCTGGCTGATGACCACCTCGGTCAGCCCAGCCAGAAAAGGCTGGGTCAGCCCCAGTTGGCGGCCGTGGCGCACCGCCCGCCGCAAAATCCGCCTGAGAACATAGCCGCGCCCCAGATTCTCCGGGCGCACGCCATCGCCGATGAGAAAGGTCACGGCCCGGGCGTGGTCGGCCAGCACTCTGGTGGAGACATTGGCGGCAAAGTCCTCGTCCCCGGGTTTGAGCTCTTTATTATACACATAGGGGCGACCGGTCAGAGAGGCCACTTTTTCAATGAGGGGGGTGAACAGATCCGTCTCGAAATTGGAATTGACCCCCTGGCAGATGGCGCTGATGCGCTCCAGGCCCATGCCCGTGTCAATGGAGGGTTTGGGCAGGGGCTTCATGGCCCCGCTGCTGTCGCGCTCAAACTGCATGAAAACCAGGTTCCACAGCTCCAGATAGCGGTCGCAGTCACAGCCCGGGGCGCAGTCGGGCCGGCCGCAGCCAATGGCCGGCCCCTGATCAATCAGGATTTCACTGCAGGGCCCGCAGGGGCCGGTATCCCCCATGGTCCAGAAATTATCTTTTTCCCCCAGGCGGTGGATGCGCTCCACCGGCAGACCGGCCACCTTCCGCCAGAGTTCAAAGGCCTCGTCGTCATCTTTATAGACCGTGGCATAGAGGCGATCGGCCGGGAGGCCGTAAATTTTAGTCAATAGCTCCCAGGCGAAGCCAATGGCCCCCTCTTTAAAATAGTCGCCAAAGGAAAAATTGCCCAGCATTTCAAAGAAGGTGTGGTGGCGGGCCGTGTAGCCCACATTCTCCAGGTCGTTGTGCTTGCCCCCGGCCCGGACGCATTTCTGAGAGGTGGTGGCCCGCTGATAATCACGCTTTTCTTCGCCGATGAAAACGCGCTTGAACTGATTCATGCCGGCGTTGGCAAACAGGAGAGTCGGGTCGTCCTGGGGCACCAGGGAGCTGGAGGCCACCCGGCGGTGGCCCCACTCGGCGAAATAATCCAGAAACCGGTTGCGGACATCACTGGCTTTCATTGATCCCACCTTTTCGATTAGTCCGCAGAGCTTATTTCAGCCTCGGCCGCTGCGGCTACCTCAGCCGCCTCAGCCGCCAGAACTTCAGTGTTTTCAGCATCATGGCTGGCGATGGCCTCGGCCAGTTTTTCACTGACCAGGCCATAGGCGCCCCGCAGTTTGGTCTCGATTTCCGCCGCGACATCCTTGTTTTCCTGTAAAAAACGGCGGGAATTCTCCTTGCCCTGGCCCAGGCGCTCGCCATTATAGGAATACCAGGCCCCGCTTTTATCGACTATATTCATGGCCGTGCCGATATCAAGCAATTCGCCTTCCTTGGAAATGCCCCGGCCGAAGATGATTTCAAATTCCACCTCGCGAAAGGGCGGGGCCAGCTTGTTTTTGACCACTTTGGCCCGCACCAGGTTGCCCAGCCGTTCCTCGCCCTCCATAATTTTACCCTTGTAACGAACCTCAATCCGCTGGGTGGCGTAAAATTTCAAGGCGTTGCCGCCGGTGGTCACTTCGTTGGGGCCATAGCCCATGTTGCCGATCTTCTGGCGAACCTGATTGATAAAGATGACCGAGGCCATGGAGCGGTGGATGGCCCCGGTCAGTTTCCGCAGGGCCTGGCTCATCAGCCGGGCCTGGAGCCCGACATGGCTGTCGCCCATCTCGCCGTTGATTTCCGCCTCCGGCACCAGGGCGGCCACCGAGTCAATGACAATGAGATCCACCGCCCCGCTGCGCACCAGAATCTCGGCTATGTCGAGGGCCTGCTCGCCGTGGTCGGGCTGGCTGATCAGCAGTTCATCGGTGTTGACTCCCAGGCGGCGGGCGTAGCTGACATCCAGAGCGTGCTCGGCGTCAATATAGGCGGCCAGGCCGGCCTGGCCCAGCTGGTTGACCTGTTTTTGGATTTCAGCCACCGCGTGGAGGGCCAGGGTGGTTTTGCCCGAGCTCTCCGGGCCGTAGATTTCGATTATCCGGCCCCGGGGGAAACCGCCGATACCCAAAGCCGCGTCCAAAGCCAGGGAACCGGTGGAGATAACCGGGATATCCACCTGCTCCTGCTCGCCCAACTTCATGATGGAGCCCTTGCCAAACCCCTTTTCAATCTGCTCCAGAGCTAAGGAAAGGGCTTTCTCCCGGGCTTCCTGAGGGCCCAGGCCTTTATCTTTTTTTTTGGCGCTGGCCTCTTTGGCCTCTCGGGTGTCTTTGTCAACTTTGGCCATATGCTGTCAATCCTTCATCAATAACTATTTATTAGCCGTCCGTCCGGCATTGAAAGAATACCACAAGGCGAAGGCCAGTTCAACTGCACTTCGAGTTCGCCGAAAAAGGACTCATCGCCGCGCCGGAGGCGTTAGAGATTGTAAACGAGAAAGGCATTGTTGAGCCGTAAAGGCCAGGGCTCGAATCGGCGGAACCGCTGATTATGAACCCTGCTCAGGGGATCAGGAATTTCATCAGGCCTTTCTGGGCGTGGAGGCGGTTTTCAGCCTCGTCAAAAATGGCCGAGGCCGGGCTCTCCAGCACTTCCCCGGTCACTTCCTCGCCGATGTGGGCCGGGAGGCAGTGCATGAAGATGGCCCCGGGCGCGGCCTGGGCCATCAGGGCGCTGTCCACCACATAGATGCCTTTAAAGGCCTTTTCCCGCTGGGCCTGCTCCCCTTCCTGGCCCATGGAGGCCCAGACATCGGTGTTGATGGCCCAGGCCCCGGCCGCCGCCTCCCGGGGGTCAACCACCAGCCTGACCTGGGGGTTGGCCCGCTGGGCCTCGGCTAAAATGCGGGGATCCGGCTGGTAACCCTCCGGGCAGGCCAGGGTCAGGGGGAAGCCCAGCACCCCGGCCGCCTCGGCCCAGGAGTTGGCCATGTTGTTGCCATCGCCGATCCAAGCCATCTTAATTTTTTCCAGGGGCTCTCCGGGAAATTTTTCTATAGCCGTAAAAATATCGGTCAGCACCTGACAGGGGTGGCCTTCGTCCGTCAGGGCGTTGATGATGGGGATGGCACCGTAGCGGGCCAGATCATCCAACTGGGACTGGGCGAAAGTCCTGATGACAATGGCCGCCAGATAGCGCGACAGCACCCGGGCTGAATGAGATATGGGCTCCCCCCGGGAAAACTGGGTCTGGCCCTCGCTCAGAACCACGGCGTGGCCGCCCAGCTCGGTGATGCCGCACTCAAAGCTGACCCTGGTGCGGGTGGAATTTTTGTTAAAAATCATGCCCAGGCTGCGCCCGCGAAAATGCTGGTGCAGATAGTTGCCATTGCGCCGCTCGGCCTTGAGGGCCGCAGCCAGATTCATGACCTCGAAATATTCGTCCCGGGACAGGTCTTTAAAACTGATAAAGTGTCTGGTCATGCTCATTTCCCCAGGGTTTGGATAGTTTCTTTCAGGGCCGGGATCAGGATATCCACCTCGGCCGGAGTGGCGATCAGGGGCGGGGCGAAGCGCAAGACCGTCCCGGCCGTGGCGCTGATGAGAAAGCCGCGCTTGATCATCCCGGCGGCCACCGGGCCGGAGGGCCGGGTCAGCTCCAGGCCCACCAGGAGGCCCTGGCCCCGAGCCTCTTTAGCCAGCGGGCCAAGCTCCCGGGCCAGGTTTTGCAGCCGCTCCAGAAAATAGCGGCCGGTTTCCGCCACATTTTTCAAAAAGGCCGGCTCTAAAATGGTCTCGACCATAACCAGGCCCACGGCCATGGCCAGGGGTGCCCCGCCCACCGTGGTGGAGTGGCTGCCCGGAGTCAGGTGGGCGGCCACCTCATCCTGGGCCAGCATGGCCCCGGAGGCCACGCCGCCCCCCAGGGCCTTGGCCAGGGTCATGATGTGGGGTTTCAAATCGTAATGCTGAAAGGCGTAGGGCTGCCCGGTGCGGCCCAGCCCGGTCTGGATTTCATCCAGGATCAACAGCAGCTTCTTTTCCGCGCACAAATCAGCCACCCCCGGCAAATAATCAGGCGGCGGCACCACCACCCCGCCTTCGCCCAGGATCGGCTCCAGCATAATGGCGCAGGTTTCCGGGGTCACGGCCGCCTTTAAGGCGGCCAAATCGCCGTAGGGCACATGGGTGAAGCCGGGCAGGAGCGGCTCAAAGCCGCGCTTGACCTGATCCTGGCCGGTGGCGCTGATGGTTCCCAGGGTCCGGCCGTGAAAGGAGCCCTGGGCGGTGATGACCCCGTAGCGGCCCGGGCCGTAGAGGTCATGGGAGTATTTGCGGGCCAGTTTTAAAGCCGCCTCATTGGCCTCGCCCCCGGAATTGCAGAAGAAGGCCTTATCCAGACCGCTGGATCCGGTCAGCCGGGCGGCCAGCCGGACCAGAGGCTCGGTGTAGTAATAGTTGGAGACGTGAATGAGCTTCCCGGCCTGCTCGGATATGGTTCTGATGACCGCTTCCGGGGCGTAGCCCAGGGCGCAGGTGGCGATGCCGCCCAGAAAGTCGAGATATTCCCGGCCCTCAGCGTCCCAGACTTTCATGCCCCGGCCGTGGGTCAGGGCCAGCTCAAAACGGGTGACGTTGCCCATCAGGTGCTGGTGGGCCATTTCCATGATTTCCCTGGTGGAAAGAGACATATTTTTACCTCAGGCTTTAATTAGTTCGCTGGTCAGGCCGTGACTTCGGTGCCGCAGCCTTCATCGGTGAAAAGTTCCAGCAGCAAAGCGTGAGATCGTCGCCCGTCCAGAATATAGGCGCCGCCGCAGCCGCTCTTGACCGCCTTTTCACAGCACTCCAGTTTGGGGATCATCCCCCCGGAAATCACCCCGTCGCGCTTCAGGGCGGGCAGGTCGGCCAGCCGAAGCCGGGGGATCAGCTTTTTAGCCTGATCCAGCACGCCCTCCACATCGGTCAGGAGGATCAGCTTTTCCGCCTTCAGGGCCCCGGCCACGGCCCCGGCCACGGCGTCGGCGTTGATATTATAGGTTTCCCCATGCAGGCCAACGCCCACCGGGGCGATGACCGGAATGACATCGCTGGCCCCCAGGTAGCCCAAAAACTCGGTGTTGATCCGGGTGGGTTCGCCCACCAGCCCGATATCGAGAATCTCCGGAGGCAGATCCGCCCGGGACGGCCTGGTCAATTTCTTGCGCCGGGCCTTGATAATCTGGGCGTCCTTGCCCGAGAGGCCCACAGCCCGGCCGCCGACGCTGTTGATGAGGCTGACTATCTCCTTGCCCACCTGGCCCGAGAGCACCATCTCCACCACATCCATGGTGGCCTGGTCGGTGAAGCGCTGGCCCTCCACAAAATGGGACTTGATGTCCAGCCGGCCCAGCAGATCGTTAATCTGCGGCCCCCCGCCGTGAACCACCACCGGGTTGAAGCCCACGTATTTCAGGAGGGTCACATCCTCGGCGAAACCCTTTTTCAGGCCCTCGTCCACCATGGCGTGGCCCCCGTATTTGATGACCATGGTCGCGCCCCGGAATTTGCGGATGTAGGGCAGGGCCTCGATCAGCACCGAGGCCTGGCGGCTCTGCTGGTTATCAGTCTTCATTGACATCCTTGTCCCTCACAGGATATAACGGGTCAGGTCAGTATCTTCCACCAGGTCGCTCAGGCGCTTCCGCACATATTCCGGGGTGACCGAAATCTTGGTGGGGCTGATGTCCGGGGCCTCAAAGGAGACTTCGTCCAGCAGTTTCTCCATGATGGTGGCCAGCCGCCGGGCGCCGATATTCTCATTTTTCTCATTGACCTGGCAGGCCAGATCGGCCAGAGACTCAATGGCCTCGGCGTTAAACTCCAATTCCACCTTTTCCGTTTCCAGGAGCAGGCGGTACTGGATGGTCAGGGCGTTTTCCGGCTCGGTCAGGATGCGGATAAAGTCAGCCTTGTTGAGGGGCGACAGCTCGACCCGGATGGGAAAGCGACCCTGGAGTTCGGGGATGAGGTCGCTGGGCTTGGAAACATGAAAAGCCCCGGCGGCGATGAAGAGGATGTGGTCAGTCTTGACCGGCCCATGCTTGGTGGGCACCGTGGAGCCCTCCACCAGGGGCAGGAGGTCGCGCTGCACCCCCTCGCGGCTGATATCCGGGCCGGAGCGGCCGCCTTCGCGACCGGCCACTTTATCCAGCTCATCAATAAAGACAATGCCGTGCTGCTCCACCCGGCTCCTGGCCTCGGTGATGACCTTGTCCATATCCACCAGGCGGGCCGCCTCTTCCGAAACCAGAAGATCCCAGGCCTCGTTGATTTTGACCCGGCGGGCCCTGGTTTTGCGGGGGAAAAGCTGGCTCATGGCCTCGCTCAGGTTTTTCTCCATGTCCTCCAGGCCCATGCCGGTGAAGATGCGGGCCACGGGCTGGCCGCTGGTTTCGCGGGTTTCAACCTCCACCTCCCGGTCGTCGAGCTTGCCGTCATGGAGCATCTGGCGAAATTTTTCCCGGGTGTCGGCCTTGGGCCGCTCCCCTGTCTCCGCGTCGGTGGCCGGAGGAGCGGCCGGGGCCCGGCCTCCGCCGGGCAGGAGCAGATCCAGCAGGCGCTCTTCGGCCGCCTCGCCGGCCTTCTGGCTCATGGCTTCCTTTTCCTCGGCCTGCACCATGTTCACGGCCAGCTCCATCAGCTCCCGGATCATGGATTCCACATCCCGGCCCACATAACCGACCTCGGTATATTTGGAGGCCTCCACCTTGATAAAAGGCGAGCGGGTCATCCGGGCCAGGCGGCGGGCGATTTCCGTTTTGCCCACCCCGGTGGGGCCGATCATGATGATATTTTTGGGCGAAATCTCATCGCGCATCCGCTCGTCAACCATCAGGCGGCGCCAGCGGTTGCGCAGGGCGATGGCCACGGCCCTCTTGGCCGCAGCCTGGCCCACAATATAGCGATCCAGCTCGGCCACAATGCGCCTGGGGGTCAGATCCAGGGTCTGGGACATTGATTCGGACATTTTTAAATAACCTACAGCACTTCCAAAGTGAAATTATGATTGGTGTAAATACAGATATCGGCGGCGATTTTCATGGCTTCCCGGGCGATGGTCTCGGCCGGGAGCTCCGGGGCGTGAACCGTCAGAGCCCTGGCTGCGGCCAGGGCGAACGAGCCGCCGGAGCCGATGGCCAGAAGGCCGTCGTCAGGCTCAATCACATCGCCGGAGCCGGACAGCAACAGGCTCGACTGGTCATCCACGGCCAGGAGGAGGGCCTCCAGACGCCGGAGACTGCGGTCGGTGCGCCAGTCCTTGGCCAGTTCCACCGCCGCGCGCAAAAGCTGGCCGCTGAATTTCGACAGTTTATCCTCAAACCGCTCAAAAATGGTGAAGGCGTCGGCCGTGGCCCCGGCGAAACCGCAGATAATCTTTTCATGGTAAAGGCGCCGCACTTTTTTGGCCGAGCCCTTCATAATGGTGGCCCCCATGGTCACCTGCCCATCGCCGCAGACCGCCACCCGCCCCTGGTGGCGCACAGCCAAAATAGTGGTGGCTTCAAATGTAATCGGCATAAATATCTCCTGCGGCGGCGATTTGACTGGTTATTCAGAAAGAGGCCAGCCCGTAGGCCAGGGTTCCCAGGATGAGGGCGGCCGGCAGATTGACTCCGCCGGTGGCTTTCAGCCAGGCCAGGGCCCGATCCGGCTCCCGGGGGTAGCGGCTCATGGACATCTCCATCTGTCGATCCACGCTCTTCCAATACAGGGCCGGACCGTAGAGGACGAGGCCCAGGCTTAAAATCAGCCTCACCAGAGCGAGCCCGCCCCTGAGGGCCGGGAGGTGCTGGGCCGCCAGCGACAGGGCGAACATTAGGCCCGTAAAAATCAGCCCTTCCCGGTACATCTTGCGGTAGAAGAGCCAGGGCGGCCCCAGGCCGAAAATAAAATTAAAAATCGACAGGCCGGGCTTCATCCGCCCGGCCGCGTCGCAACGGGCGAAAACAGCCTCAAAGCGCTGGTAGCCGGTTCGGATGTAAAGCTGCCGGGCCTCGGCCAGGGTGGCCCCAAAGACCGGCTCGGCCGGCGCCGGTTCGGCCGGGGCCGGAAAGAACTGATAGGAGCGCAAATCAGTGGTCATCAGCTCTCTTCTCCTCTGCCGCCCGGGCCCGGGGGTGAGCGTCCCGGTAAATCCGCCGGATCCGATCCAGATCCAGGTGGGTGTAGCGCTCGGTGGTGGCCAGGGAACTGTGCCCCAGCATCTCCTGAATAGCTTTCAAATCAGCCCCGGCCGACAGGAGATGGGTGGCGAAACTGTGGCGCAGACTGTGGGGGCTGCAGCGCCCGTCCAGACCCCGGTCGCCCAGGCGGGCGCACAGCGCCCGCCGAACCTGGCGGTCGTTCAGCCGGCCGCCCCGCTGTCCCAGAAACAGGGCCGCCGGGTCGCCCTCCGGGCCGGCCACCAGCCCCCGCACGGCCAGCCAGGAGGATACCGCCTCGGCCGCCGGCGCCCCAAAGGGCGTCAGCCGGTCTTTGGCCCCCTTGCCCCGGCGCACCAGGACGGTCAGGCTCCGCAGATCTAGATCGGCCAGATCCAGCCGCACCAGCTCCCCCACCCTCAGGCCCGTGGAATAGATCAGCTCGAAAATGGCCTGATCGCGCCGGGCCAGGGGCTGACCAGCCTCACCCCCAAGCTCAGCCCCGGCCTCAGCCGGCTCCAAAAGAATGTCCGCCTCTTTCTCGGTCAGGAAGAAGCTCTGCTTTTTAGGGCACTTGGGGGCGGTCACCGAAGAGGCCGGGTTGCAGTCCATGATTCCTTCCCGCACCAGCCAGCGATAAAAAGCCCGCAGACTGGACAGGGCCCGGGAGATGGAGATGTTAGACAGGCCCTGGCCCTTGAGCTCAAAGAGAAAGGCCCGGATGGCCGCTTTGTCCGCCCCGGCCCAGGCCAGATCCCGCCCCGTCAGAAAGCGGCCGAAACCGCGCACTTCAGCGCCATAGGCCTTGACTGTGTGGGGGGAGCGCCCCAAAACGCCAGCCAGATATTTTTCAAATCTTTCGACTGCGTCTTCCACGCTACTTTAACTCTGGCGATTTTTCCTGAATGACCCGGAAGCGGTGGGAATAAAGGCGATCATCCAGCACCAGCTGCTTGGCCCGGCGGCTGCGGTGGTTGAGCACCACCGGCCCCAGCAGGTTGGCGGTCATATCCTGGGGGCTGCCGGCCGGGATGGTGACAATCACAAAGAGGGCCAGCTCGCCGGGAGCCTGGATGTCCAGCTCTTCATTGACGCTCAGGGGGACGGGCGGGTCGTAATCCGGCTTAAACAAAAGGGGGTTGATCATCACCAGAGCCAGCTCCGGGTCGTCCACGCACTGGAGCCAGTAAAAGGGGCTGTCATCCTGGTAGCGGATGATGATGAAATTCTCGTGGCCGGCCAGGCCGATCAGCCCGCCCAGCACCCTGACCATGGAGTCTTCCTTAAATTCCATTTCCCCGAAACGCTTGGTGTTAATCTTGATCATTGATTTTCAACCGGCCCAAAATTTTTGACAGGGCTTCGATATCCCCGGGGGAGGGGTCGACTGACTGGCGATTTTGCTCCTGAATGCGCTGAAAGACCTCTTCCCGGTGGACGGCGCAGTCAGCCGGGGCGGTGATGCCCAGGCGCACTTGGCGCCCCTTGACCTCCACCACCTGAACCTTGACCTGATCGCCGATGGCCACGGTCTCGCCTACTTTACGAGTCAATATGAGCAAATCAGCTCCCCCGCCCTAAAAAACAGATGCCGCCGGCTCTGCCATAGCAGACGGATAATTGGGTTATCCTACACTAAAATCAATTTTTAAACAAGATTCGAGGCCCTCAAAAAAATAACTTGCAAAACAGATGTCGATTGTTTAAAATAAAATTACTGTTAATTATCCATGCAGCGATTTTAGGCTTCCGGCTTTCGCCAGCGGTTCCCACCATTTTATTAAAAGGGGCCGGCGGAAGCCCGAGGACATTTCCCGGTGGTTAACAGCTAGTTGGTGTTGTTAACTCATTATAAATAGAGTTGTTGGGCTTTAGCGCTGAGGAGCATCCATTTTTTGTGTGCCAGGGCAGGTTAAAGCAAACAAATATGTTATCTAGTTTTTGACATCATAAACAAAGATGGTCAGACCGCGAAACTGGCCGAGGTTACGCTTTGTCCAAAATCCGGTTTTATTAAAAAGGAGGAACCAGATGGAAACATCGTGTTGTTGCGGGCAATACCCGCTCAGGGAGATTATCCAGCCGATCGTGGAACGGAATGGACGGGATCCGTCCATGTTAATCCAAATACTTCATGAAACCCAGGAAGCCATGGGCTATCTGCCGCAGGATGTCCAGCAGTGCATCGCCGACGAGCTAAAAATGCCGCCCGCTGAAGTGTATAGCGTGGTCACTTTTTATTCCCGCTTTACCATGACCCCCAAAGGCCTTCATACTATTTCGGTCTGCCTGGGCACGGCCTGTTACGTCAAGGGTGCCGAAGCGATCATCGAAAAATTGAAAAAAACCCTGGCCGTCGGCAGCGGCCAGACCACCGCCGACGGCGTCTTTACCCTGGACATCTGCCGTTGCGTCGGTGCCTGCAATAAAGCCCCGGTGGTCTATGTGGATAACGACCAGCATGAATTCGTCACCCCCGAGCTGATGGTGGAGATACTATCGCATTATAGAGACGATCAGGAGTATTCGGCGGCCGAGAGCATCGTTGACCCCGGATTGCCGGAGCAGGAGGAGGCCCAGCTATGAACGGAATTTCGACTTACCATGAAAACACGGGCTTCGGGGCTCGGCCTCTGTATGCGCGGCCCATGACCTCAACCCAGCTTAAGGCCCTGGCCGCCGCCGCCACTGATCATCCGGCCAAAGACCTCGGCTCGGATCATCCGTCTATTGAAAAACAATGCCGCATTGCCCTGGCCAACTGCGGTTACATTGATCCGGAGCGCATTGAGGATTATTTTGACGCGGCCGGCTATTTCGCTCTGGACAAAGTCCTGGAGCAGTATACACCCCGCCAGGTCATTCAGATTGTTCTCGATTCCGGCTTAAGGGGCCGGGGCGGGGCTGGTTTTCCCACCGGCCGCAAGTGGCTCTTTGCCCACGAGGCCCCCGGCTATAAAAAATTTGTGGTCTGCAACGCCGATGAGGGCGACCCCGGCGCTTTTATGGACCGCAGCGTTCTGGAGCTCGACCCCCATGCGGTCATTGAGGCCATGGCCATTGCCGCCTACGCTGTCGGGGCCGATGAGGGTTATGTTTATATCCGGGCCGAATATCCGGTGGCCGTCAAGCGGCTGAATAAAGCTATCGGCCAGGCCCGCGATTACGGCCTTTTGGGGCACGATATTCTGGGCCGGGGGTTTAATTTTGACCTGCACATCCGGCTGGGAGCCGGCGCTTTTGTCTGCGGCGAGGAAACGGCTCTGCTCAACAGTGTGGAAGGCAAACGGGGCACCCCCAGGCTGCGCCCCCCCTTTCCGGCCATCAAGGGTCTGTTCGAGAAGCCCACGGTTTTGAACAATGTGGAGACCTACGCCAATGTGCCGGCCATTATCCGCCGGGGCTCCGACTGGTTCAGCAGCATCGGCACAGACGGTTCCAAGGGGACTAAAGTTTTCGCCCTGGGCGGCAATGTGGTCAGCGGCGGATTGATTGAAGTGCCCATGGGCACTACCCTGCGGCAGATAATATTCGAGATCGGCAACGGCATTCCCGATGGCCGGGCCTTTAAAGCCGCCCAGACCGGCGGCCCCTCCGGCGGCTGCATCCCGGCCGAACACCTCGACACCCCGGTGGATTACGAGAGCCTGGTCCGGATAGGCTCAATGATGGGTTCAGGCGGCTTGATCGTCATGAACGAAGACAAGTGCATGGTGGGCATAGCCAAGTTTTTCATGGAATTCATGGTTGAGGAATCCTGCGGCAAATGCACGCCCTGCCGTCTCGGCACTCGTCAGCTTTTGCGGTTCCTGGAGAAAATAACCAGAGGCCAGGCCGAGATGTCCGATATCGAAGCCATGGAGAGTCTGGCCGAAACCATGCGGAGCACCTCGCTGTGCGCCCTGGGGCAGACGGCGGCCAACCCGGTTTTGTCCACTCTGCGGTATTTCCGGCATGAATACGAGGCCCATGTCCGAGACAAGCGCTGTCCATCCCGGGATTGCAAATTCATGGCCCGCTTCGTCATTAACGACAACTGCAAGGGTTGCCGGAAATGCGCTTCCGCCTGCCCGGCCGAGGCCATTTCCGGAACGGCCAAGAAAAAACACATCATTGATGGGAAACTGTGCGTCAAGTGCGGGGCCTGTCTTGAATCCTGCAAGTTTGAAGCAGTGGATAAGGAGTGGTGAGATGGACAATAAAATCAATTTTACTCTGAACGGGCAACCGATCCAGGCCGACAAAGGCGAGACCATTTTAAAGGTCGGCCTCAAAAACGGCATTTTCATCCCCACTCTTTGTTACGATGACCGGCTGAAGCTGGATGGTTCCTGCCGCCTGTGCGTGGTGGAGGTGGCCGGGGCCAGGACCCTTTTGCCGGCCTGCTCCACCGAGGTGTCCGAGGGCATGGCCGTGTTAAGCCACAGCCATAGAGTGATCAAAGCCCGCCGGGACATTCTGATGCTCCTGATGAGCGACCACCCCAGAGACTGTCTGGTCTGCGACCACAACGGCCGCTGCAAACTCCAGACTTTATGCAGCCAGTATAACATTGAAGATTTCCGCTTCGGCTGGCTTGGCGATGAGGAACACCGCAGCGAGCGGGACGTGGATGAATCCAGCCCCTTCTTCATTATCGACCGTCGCCGGTGCATCCTCTGCGGCCGGTGCGTCCGGGTCTGCAACGACTTTATGGGCGTCGGGGCCATCAATATGGGCCGCCGGGGCTCCAAAACCGTGGTGTCCACTCCCTTTCTGGAAGATCTCAGCGCCGGGCGCTGCGTTTCCTGCGGCAACTGTCTGTCAGTCTGCCCCACCGGGGCTCTGAGCCTCAAAAAGCAGCCGGAACTGGGCCTGGAGGGAACCCCCGGACAGGGGGCCGTGGCCGCTTTCTATGGCCGGGAAAAACCGCGCCGGGTCACCACCACCTGCCCCTACTGCGGGGTGGGCTGCCAGATGTCTCTGGTGATCAAAGGCTCTCGGGTTATTGAGGTCGAGCCCCTGCGGGGGGCCGCCAACAGCGGTCTTTTATGCGTCAAGGGCAAATTCGGCCACCGTTTCCTGGGGCATCCCGACCGGCTGAAAACGCCTCTTATCAAAATAGACGGCAAATTTCAGGAGGCCACCTGGGACGAGGCCATCACCTATATAACGATTAAGGCCAAAGCTATCCGCGCCCGGCACGGCGGCTGGCATTTCGGCGGCCTGTCCTCGGCCCGCTGCACCAATGAGGAAAACTATCTCATGCAGAAAATGGCCCGGGCGGTTTTCAAGACCAACGACATAGACCATTGCGCCCGCCTTTGCCACAGCTCGACGGTGGCCGGTCTGGCCGCCACCCTGGGCTCCGGCGCCATGACCAACTCCATTGAAGAAGCGCTGCGGTCAGAGGTCATCTTTATCATCGGTTCCAATACCACTGAAACTCATCCGGTCATCGGGGCCCATATCCGCCAGGCCCAGCTGCACAACAAAACCAAAGTCATTGTGGCTGATCCGCGGAAAATTGATTTGGCGATCACCGCCGATTGCTATCTGCCCATCAAGGCCGGCTCCAATATCGCCCTGTTGAACGCCATGATGAAGGTCATTTTGGATGAAAATCTCCACAATCGGGCTTTTATTGAGGCTCATACCGAAGGCTTTGAAGAACTGGCCGCCCATCTGGCGCGCCTTGATTTCAATGAAACCTGCGCCATCTGCGGAGTGGATCCTCAGCAAGTGCGCCGGGCCGCCCGGCTTTACGCCACGGCCGGAAGTTCCGGCCTGTATTACTCAATGGGCGTCACCCAGTTTGCCAGCGGCACCAACGGGGTTATGAGCGTTTCCAACCTGGCTCTGCTGTGCGGCCAGATCGGCAAGGAATCGGCCGGAGTCAACCCCCTGCGGGGCCAAAACAATGTTCAGGGCGCCTGCGACATGGGGGCTTTGCCCAATGTCTTCACCAGCTATCAGACGGTGACCAGCCCCGAGAATCGGGCCAAATTTGAAAAAGCCTGGAATGTCGTCGGTCTGCCGGATCAGGTCGGCCTGACCCTGACCCAGATGATGGAAACCCTGGGCGACCGGATTAAGTTTTTATACATCATGGGCGAAAACCCCGTGGTTTCCGACCCGGACAGCCATCATATCCGCCACAGCCTCTCAGCGCTTGACCTTTTGGTGGTTCAGGATATTTTTCTGACCGAAACGGCTGAATTGGCCGATGTGGTCTTGCCGGCGGCGGCCTTCGCCGAAAAGGACGGCACCTTCACCAGCACCGAACGCCGGGTGCAACTGATTCGCAAAGCCATTGACCCGCCGGGCCTGGCCCTGCCGGATTGGCAGATTCTGGTTCGGATCATGCAGGCCTTCGGCTACGCCTCGCCGGATTACCAGTCCGCCTCGGATATTTTTGAGGAGCTCCGGGCCATCAGCCCGTCTTATGCCGGCATGACCCATAAACGTCTGGA
>JAISJK010000074.1 GCA_031261565.1 Candidatus Adiutrix sp.
ATTATAAAATTGATCCTAAAAAATAACGCATGTTATTATTTAACTGTTCCTTACCTGATTTTGGAGGTTGTTTTTGATTGGTAATATCTGACGAGGGAGACAAGGATGAATTTTTGGAATTCTTTTCCGGCACCGTTCCCTGGCAACTGGAGTCGAAGTGGTAATCAGGGCGAATCTGCTCTACTGTGCGCTCCAGGTCATATTGGAATGACTCCTGGATATAAGATTTGATCTCTGATTTGGAAGCGCCGTTTTGGGCCAGAAAGATAGCCGCCCCGACTGCCTGGGTGCCTTTGCCGCCTTCTGGATGATTGTGGGTCACTTCCGCTGACCGCCTGGCCTCAACCAGCGTCTCCTCCAGGGTGCGGCAGAACCAGCCCAGCGGGCTCACCCGCATGGCTGAACCGTTGCCATAGCTGTTATACGGCTGGTCATCGCTAGTGGCCAGCCAGCGCCGGAAGGCGCTGCCATAGCCCGCATGGGGATAGCGCAAGGCCCATTTTTGTATGGCCGGGAGGTACTCCCGGCCACTCAGACAAGCCTCGGCCACCGCAATAGTCAGAACAGTGTCATCGGTGAAGTGCCCTCGCGGGTCAAGTAGCCTTATCTCATCCAAATTATCTGTTTTCTTGTTGTGGTGCTCATAAATTGACCCGCAAATATCGCCGATAACAGCTCCGAGCATGATTAACTCCTGGGTGAAGGTTATAGATTAGGGTATCATTTACTGCGCTGATTGAAATCATTGTCGATATCAGCTTTCCAATCCTCCTTGATATGGCGGGCTTTGCGGAAATAGGCGGCAGTGTTGTTAATCGATCTAAAGTGATTTCTGATCCCCTGAGAATCGGCATGGTAATTGGCGGCCCGGCTTTTATCAATGCCGAAGCGGGCGGCGGCGGCCATGGCGTCAATATTGGCCCCCAGGAAAATGAATTCCCACTCATAAGTTTTCTTCTGGTGCTCCACCATGGCCTGTATTTTTGCAAAAGAAAATTCACAGCTGGCGTTTTCATGACCATCGGTGATGATGACCAAAAGGGTTTTGGCCGGCCGGTGATCTTCCTGGGTATGTTTGTGGGCCTGGCCTATTTTATTGATCGTCCGGCCAATGGCGTCCAACAGGGCCGTATTGCCCCCGACAAAATAATCGCGGCCGGTGATGGGGGCCACCGCCTTGAGGTCTATCCGGTCGTGCAGCAATTGATATTCGTTGTCGAACAGAACCGTGGTCACGATGGCCTCGCCTTCTTCATCTTTTTGCTTGGCCAGCATGGAGTTAAATCCGCCAATAGTGTCGCTTTCCAGGCCGGACATGGAGCCGCTTTTGTCAAGGATAAAGACCAGTTCAGTCAAATCGTTTTTCATAATAAAAACCTCCGGTTCGTATTGGCCTCGGGCTAATTCCCTTGGCTTGTAATTGAAGAATACCACTTCAACCCGGACTGGAGGTCGCCTGAAAAGCGACATTTGAAAATTATAGCAAAAGGGGCTCCTCAAATTCTGAGAGGGCCTCGTTGATAGCAAAAATATCGTATCCCCGGCGCTCTATGAAATAACGGATTATCAGATCAAATTTGTGGCTCGATGAGAGGGTGTAGCCGGCTTTGGCCAGGAGATCGCTGGTTTCATCCAGATTGAGTTCCAGTGCTATGGCGAAGGCGATGGCCGTAGTTTTTTTAGGTTGATAGTCCCGGCCGCTACGGATCTTGGAAAACAGCCGGCGGTCAATATTGGCCCGCTGGTAGGTCTCCGCCTCCTTTTTCCCTTTTTCGGCAATGAGCCGTAAAAGACTTTCCGAAAATGACTCGCCCAACTGGTTGACCAAGTCCTGGAGTTTCCGTGGCTCTGACTTAGAGGAGGTGCGATCTGCACGGGCTCTTTCCAGCAACTTGCGCTCATCGGGCTCAAGTTGTCGAGGATGACGCCGGAACCGTTGGTAACGTGCGTCCACATAATTATTGTCAATATACTGCTCAATGAGAGCGAATAGTTTCCCGGTCAGCTTGGTGGTTTCCTGATCATAGGCCACCAGAAAAACATCAAATACATCCTGATCATCGTGTTCTAACAGGAAATCGCCAATGGCGGCCATGGCGACTTGCAGGGCCGAAGCCTTGGGGTAGCCGTAAGTGCCGGAGGATATCAGGGGGAAGGCCAGCGACCTGCAATCATGTTTTTGGGCCAAAAGCAGAGAACTGGTATAACAGGAGGCCAGTTGCCTGGCCTCGGAAGATTCGCCACCGCGCCAGATTGGGCCAACGGTGTGAATGATGTATCTGGCGGGAAGGTCGCATCCACTGGTGATGACCGCCTGGCCAACCTCGCAGCCGCCTATTTCATCGCACTCTTTTTGCAGGCGGTCAGGCCCGGCGGCCTCGAAGATCGCCCCAGAAGTCCCGCCGCCTTTTTTCAAATTTTTGTTGGTCGGATTGACAATGGCGTCAACTTCCATTTTGGTGATATCGTTGCGGACAATTCTAAGCGGCATGGCTAATTCTCCTTCAAAACTGGGAGCGACGCTTCGGTGGCAGTCAGCGGCGGCCTCTCCAGCTGTGGATATTTTTCTTTCAGGGCCGAGCAACAACTTATTATATCATAATTCATGCACACACAGGCCTATTCACCCCACTACAACAAAAAGCCTTCGATTTGCTCCAATCCAAAAATCGTGTCCAGTACCCCTATCCATAACACATCTTGCTTCCATATTATGGAATATGGGTTTAGACATGACGCCAGCTTTGTGATTTGGTCAGTAACCTTATTAATTGACGCCAACAATAGACCGGTGCTATACTTCATGGCATGGAATATCCGAAGAAGGTCAAGGAAAATCAGGCGATTATAGCTTTTCTAAATCCAAAAAAGATAACATTACGGAAAATGAACTGAAATATTTTAAAAAAGCGGCCAAGCATCTATTCGCTTTAACCGATAACCAACTATCTCAATCACAGGCCTTCCATGAAATAAAGGTGGTAATATAAAATGCCAAAAAGTTATAAAAGTGAGGCTTTAGCGGCCATTCATAATAATATGGAAATCCTGTTCGAAGAAGGAGCCATAGATAAGGTAACCATGCGTGAATTTGACGATGGTTGCTTGGTGCCTGCCACCATTTTGACTCCAGAGGAGATTCGTGACCTTCGGGAGCGTGAAATGGTTTCTCAACCCGTCTTCGCCCGTTACTTGAATGTTTCCAAAAATCTTGATGGCCGGTGAATACTCTTGAGTAATCAGAGCCCATCAGACCTGATGATCAGCACTCAGCGGACGCAAAATATTGCTCCAAATTTGCTCCACTGGGTTTGAAAAACAGCGACTATTCATAAATCATCGCGAATAATCAACTACATCATTTTATTGGGTTTTATATGCTAACCCTCTGTAACTATTTGATATAAATAGAGATTCCTAATCCTGGTGTCGCGTGTTCGAATCACGCCGGGGACACCAAATATTATTTATAAGATGAAGAGGTTATCTATAAGTTGCCCTTCATCTTTTATTAATAAATAAGCCCGACCTTCCGGCGAACCTCGACCATGGTCACTTCGGCCACCGCCCGGGCCTTGGCCGCCCCGGCCTTCATGATATCGTGGATGGTGTCAGGCCGCTTGACCAGTTCGGCCCTTTTTTCCCGGTGGGGGGCGAAATAATCCCAGATAATATCCACCAGCTCTTTTTTCACTTCGCCGTATTTCAGGCCGGGCCGGAGATAGCGCTCCCGCAGCTCGGCCAGCTTTTCCGGGCTGACGAAAAGTTTGTAGATGGCGAAAAGGTTGCAATTATCCGGGTCTTTAATCTCCTCCACGGCCCTGGTATCGGTGACTATAGCCATGACCCGTTTTTTAAGCTCGCCCTGGTCAATGAAAATATCAATGGTGTTGTGATAGCTTTTGCTCATCTTCTGGCCGTCCAGGCCGGGCACGGTGGCCAGGTGGTCGTCAATGTGGGGCTCGGGCAGGACGAAAGTTTGGCCATAGGTGTGGTTGAAACTGCCGGCGATATCGCGGGCCACTTCACAGTGCTGCTTTTGATCGCGCCCCACGGGCACCAGATTGGCCTGATACATGATGATGTCGGCGGCCATCAAAACCGGGTAGGCGAAAAGGCCGTGGTTGGGGGTCAGGCCTTTGGCCAGCTTTTCCTTATAGGCGTGGCAGCGCTCCAGTAGCCCCATGGAGGTGACGTTGTGCAAAATCCAGGTCAGTTCGGTGTGCTGGTGCACATCCGACTGCACCCAGAAAGTGCTTTTAGCCGGATCCAGGCCCAGAGCCAAAAAATCAGTGATGGCTTCCAGAGTGTTTTGAGCCAGGGTTTGGGCCTCAAAGACCGAGGTCAGGGCGTGCAGATTGGCCATAAAGCAGAAAAGATCGCTCTTGTCCTGCCACTCGATCATGGTGCGCATGGCCCCGAAATAGTTGCCGATATGCAACCGTCCCGAAGGCTGAACGCCGGTCAGAACCCGGAGTTTTTTATCCATTATTTAGCTCCTTCATTACGGTAATCAAGATCAGCCAGATCCTGGTGCGCGGGCACCCTGGCCGCCGGCGCCACCCGGCAGTTATGAAGGCGGGTGTAGGGGCCAATCTCGGCGCCGGGGCCAATGACCGTGTGGCCGGTCAGGATGACGCCGGGCCAGAGGGTGACCTCCGGGGCCAGGCGCACTCCGGCTTCAATAAAGGTGGACAGCGGGTCCAGCATGGTCACTCCGGCCCGCATCCAGGCCTCGTTCAAGCGGTCTTTGACCACGGCCTGGGCCCCGGCCAGCTCATAGCGGTCATTAATGCCCCTGACCTCGTAGGCCAATTCGCCGGGGATCTCCACGGCCGCAGCCCGCAGACCCTGGGCCCGGAAGTCGGCCACCACGTCAGTGAGATAATACTCGCCCTGATTATTGACCGGCCGCAGCCGCTCAATGGCCTGAAAGAGCGGCCCGGCCTCGGCCAGGTAGAGGCCGGAATTGATCTCCGCCACCCGCCGCTCGTCCTCGTCCGCGTCTCGAAATTCCACAATGCGCTCCAGCCAGCCGGCCTGGTCGCGGATAATTCGGCCATAGGCGGCCGGGTCAGCCAGAGTCACGGTCAAGACCGAGAGATCTGCGGCCAGATTGCGGTGGGCGGCCAGGAAACCGTCCAGGGTGTTGGGCGAGATCAGCGGGGCGTCACCGCACATGATCAACAGAGGGCCGGGGTAGTGGCCCAGGGCCTCCTGGGCCATGGCCACGGCGTGGCCGGTGCCCTTTTGCTCCATCTGCCGGATAAAGAGCAACTGCGGCCGGCGGCGCGTCTCCGGCAACTCCCGCATAAAGGCCGCCGCATCCTGCTCCACCTCGTCGGTGCCAAAACCGGTAATAACCGCCACCTGAGCCGGGTTGAGATAGAGGGCGGCGTTTAAGACATGCTCCAGGAGGGGCCGGCCCATCAGCTTATGCAGCACTTTGGGACGGTCTGATTTCATGCGGGTGCCGCGCCCGGCGGCCAGAATCAGAACGGCCGGAGCGGTCGAGGCCGGTGTAGAGACTTCACTGGTCATGGCAAAAATCCCAGAGTTTCGATTTTGACGGGCATCATCTCCATGGGCATCATGGCCCCGGCTGACCAGTCATAGAGCCCCAGCGCATGGTGGGTCTGGCCATAGAGAAAGGCCAGGAGACCCTCGGGGGTCTCGGCGCTGGAGGCGGCCTTGATGGCCAGGTTGAGGCTGTCATAGGCCAGGGCCGAGATCCAGGTGGGCTGCGCCCGAAAGGCGGCCACATAGCTTTGCTTAAATTCGCGCACTTCCTTCGGGCGGTCATCGGCCAGATTGACCACCGGCAGGCCGAGATGAAGGTTGAGCTTTAAAGAGGCAAAGGCGGCCCCGACTTCCCGAAAGCCGAGGATAACGCCGCCCCAAACCGCTGCTTTGCTCCACTTGGATTCGGCCAGAGCCGGGGCCAGGCTCAGGGCCTCGACCCGGCTCAGGGCCAGGATAATCAAATCCGGCCCGCTTTTGGTGAATTCCGTGAAATTAGACGGCTCCTGGGCTTCAGCCAGGGTGATGGTCAGCACCGTAACTCTGCTGTCCAAAGGCTTTAGGGTCGATTTGGCCGCCCCGGCGCTCCCGGCTCGCCCCCCGGGCTGGGCCTGCTCCGGAGCCGCCAGAGTCTCTTCCAGAGCGGTGGCCAGAGAGGTCTGATCCTCGCCCGCGCCGCGCACAATAACAATACTCCGGGGTCTTTTGCTCATTTTCAGAATTTCCAGGGCCAGGAATCGGCCCTGCTCCTGAAAGGTGGGTATGAGCCGGAAAAAAAGGCCCGGCCCCGCCGCCACCGCCTCCGGGTTAGTCAGGAAAGGCAGGATGACCGGCTTTCTCAGGTGGAGATACAGAGGGGCGTCGGTCTGAAACCGGCTGGCCGTGAAATAGCCCAGGGCCAGCCTGACGCTGCTCACATTAAAATCTTCCCGGAGCCCGACGGCCTCATCGGCCACTTCCAGAAAAAAGCCGCCGCCCCAGGTCTTGAGGGCCAGCTCCGCCCCCTGCCGGGCGTGTAGGCCAAGCTGCCCCAGAGGGCCGGTCAGGGGCACGGTCAGGAGGAAGCCCCCCCCGGTCTCGTCAGCCCAGGCCGGGGCCGAGACCAGCAGGGTCAACAGAAAGAGGCGGTGGAAAATAGTTTTTAAAGTAGTCTTGATCATAAAACCGTCATTTTTCATGCCGCCCGCTGCGGATGCGCAGGATCAGCCTCACCGGCACCAGATCCAGCCCGAAGGCTTCCTTGAGGCGGTTGACCAGAAAACGGCGGTAGGAAAAGTGCACCGCCTCTGGTTTGTTGGAGAAGAGCACAAAAGTCGGCGGCCGGGTGGACACCTGGGTGGCGTAGTAAAATTTCAGACGGCCCCGGTCGGCGTAAGGCGGGGTGTGCGCGGCCACCGCCGCTTCAATGACCCGGTTGACCTCGGCTGTGGTGGCCCGAAACCAGTATTGTTTCATAATTCGGTCAATCAGGTCAAAAATAAGATTGAGGTGCAGTCCGGTTTTGGCCGAGCAGGTCAGCACCGGGGCTTTTTCCAAAAAAGCCATCTTGAGTTCCAGGGCCTTTTGGATTTCCCGGCGGGTTTCCGCCCGGCCCTTAACCGCGTCCCATTTATTGGCCAGAATAATCACCGGGCGGCCGCGCTCGTTGGCGTAGCCGGCGATGTGAGCGTCCTGCTCAGCCAGCCCCTCCAGGGAATCCACCACCAAAATGGCCAGGTCAGCCCGATCCAGGCTTTTCAGGGCGAGCATGACCGAGAGTTTTTCCAGTTTCTCATCCACCCGGCCCTTGCGCCGCACCCCGGCCGTGTCCACCAGCACATATGAGCGCCCGGCCCGTTCAATAGTCACGTCCACGGCGTCGCGGGTGGTGCCGGGGCGATGGTCGACCACCATGCGCTCCTCCCCCAGCCAGCGGTTGACCAGCGAGGATTTGCCGGCGTTGGGCCGGCCGATGACCGCCACCCGGGGGGGGGCCTGATCCCGGCTTTCTGGCGGAGCGGCCGTGGCCAGCCAGCCGGCCAGGGCCTCGCGAAAATCACGCAGACCATAACCGTGGGCCGCTGAGACCGGCCAGAGGCCTTCCAGGCCCAGTTCATGAAATTCGGCTAAATTATTTTCCTTTTCAAAACTGTCGATTTTGTTGACGGCCACCAGATAGGGGCGGCCGGAGCGGCGGATTAAACCGGCCAGCTCCAGGTCGTGAGGGGTCAGGCCATCTTTGCCGTCCACCACCAGCACGGTCAGGTCGGCCTGATCCAGGGCGGCCAGGGCCTGGGTCTTGATCTGGCTGACCAGGGGGTCAAAATCGGTGGGGTCAAAGCCGCCGGTGTCAATGATCGTCCCCTGGCGGTCGTCAATGGTGATGGGGCTGTAATGGCGATCCCTGGTGACTCCGGGGCGGTCATCCACCAGGGCCAGGGAGCGCCCGGCCAGACGGTTAAAGAGGGTGGATTTCCCGACATTGGGGCGGCCCACCAAAGCGATCAGGGCGCACATTATGATTTGGTCTCCAATCGCCGGGCGGCCTCCAGAGCCGTTTCCCGTAAAATGGGAAAGCCGGCCAGGGCAGGCTGGCTGACATATCTGGCCAGGAGGGCCGCCGCCGGGGGCAGAAAAGCGGCAAATTTGCTTTTGCCGGCCAGAGTGAGCTTGGCGTAAGCGGCCAGAGCCTGCATGAGGCGAATTGGGCTCAGCACGGCCAATTCGCCCCGGAAGCTCCGCCGCCAGGCACCGCCGCCCCTGGCTTTCAAATACATTTCAATCAATTCTTCTTTAAAACGGTCGGTCAGGGGCACATAGGGCGTTTCATTCAGCAAACTGGCCAGGTCGTAAGCGGCCGCTCCCGGCCGGGCGCCCTGCCAGTCCAGACAGAAGAGGCGGCCGTTTTGGATCATCAGGTTGCGGCCCTGAAAATCGCGGTGCATGAGCACCCGCTCGCCGGGGCGGGGAGCGGCCTGGCGGGCCAGGGCCAGGGCCTCGGTTTTGGCCCCGCGAGGCCAGGCCGGCTGCTTCAGATAGGCCACCCAGACTGAATCCAGAAAATAGCCAATTTCCTGGGTGGCAATCATGCTGGCCGCGTAAGCCCTGGTCTGATGGCCCCAGTCCGGGCTAAAGCCCGCCAGGCCTTGCCGGTGGAGGCGGGCCAGAAGTTCCACGGCCAGGGGATAGTAGCGGCCCGGCTCAGTGGAGTCGGCCAGATGGAGGTCGCCCAGGTCATCCAGCAGAAAGAAGCCGTTTTCGATATCGTAATCCTGGATGCGGGGCAGGGGCAACCCTTTAAACCACAAGTGGCGGCCGATGCGCAGCCAAGCTAGATTTTCAGCCTGATCCGGGCCCTGGAGGGCCAGGAGGCTCTGCCCCTCCAGCCGGAAATAGCGGCGGTGGCCGCCATCAACGGGCAAAGGCGTCAGCCTGATTTTGGCGTTTAGGCGGGTTTCGGCCCAGCGGAGCAACTGGGCGGCCGGCTGGTCAAGAGCCGTCATGGCAGAAAACCCCGCCGTTGACTATTTGCCGGGGGGGCACCACCCCGGCAATGACCGCGTTTTTGACTGCCGCGCCCCGGGAAATAACGGCCGAGGGCCAGATGACGCAGTTTTCAGCCGTGGCCCCCTCCAGCACCTGGGCTCCTGCCCCCAGGACATTCCAGCCCGAGAGAGTCCCCGTCACCTGAGCGGTGGAGTGGAGGATGGCCCGGCCGGCGGCCAGGTGGTTGTTTAAACCCCAATAGGATTCGGGAGTGCCGATGTCCCGCCAGATGGCCGGGTCATAGACCCAGCCGGAAATATCGGCCCCCCCGGCCAGGGCCCGGTTGAAGGCCTCAACGAGGTCGCTGGCTCCCGGAGGCAGCCAGTCAAAGATGGCCGGGGAAAGGGCCATGACCCCGCAGTAGGTCAGGCGGGCGGTTTCACCGGGCAGGGGGGCGGGCGACCGGAAGCCGAGGATGCGGCCGCCCTCGGCCAGGGCGACATTGGCGTTGTCGGGCCGGCGCAGCAGGCCGAGGGTGGCCAGGCGCCCGGGGTTGGCCAGATGTTTCAGAGACAGCTTGACCAGCTCAAAATCAGTAAAAATATCGGCGTTGACCACCAGAAATTCAGTGGAACCCAGGAGGGCGGCGGCCTGGGCCAGACCTCCACCGGTGCCTAAAACTTCAGTTTCAGGCGAGGCCAGGATTTCGAGGCGGCCCCGATAGCACTCGGCCAGGCGCTCAATCCGCTCCAGCATCATCTCCGGCTGATAGTGGACATTGATTATCAGGCGTTTAACCCCGGCCGAGGCCAGAGCTTCCGCCCACCATTCGAGCATGGTTTTATTCAGCACCGGGAACAGGGGCTTGGGCCGGGCCAGGGACAAGGGTCTGAGCCGCCGCCCGAACCCGGCCGCCAGAATCATGGCTGTTTTAATCAAGATTAATCTCCATAGCCGAATTCAATCAGGGTTGATTTTTTCCTGCTCCAGTCAGGAGTGGTGCGGACAAAAAGCTTTAAAAAGACGTGGCCCCCGACCAGGCGCTCTAGGCTCAACCGGGCCGTCTGGCCGATTTTTTTCAGCCTGAGCCCGCCCTGGCCGATGAGGACACCTTTTTGGCTGGCCTTTTCCACGTGAATGGTGGCGCTGATGCTGACCAGGTGGGGCTCTTCTTTGAATTCGTCAATGGTCACAGCCGTGGCGTAGGGTATTTCCTGGCTGGTGAGCTTGAAAACCGCCTCCCGCACTATTTCAGCAGCCATGGTGCGCTCCGGCTGGTCGGTCAGGGTGTCCTCCGGGTAAAAGGGCTGGTTCTCCGGCAGGAGCTTAATAATTTCATCCAGCAAAAGGCGCACTCCATCGCCCGTGCGGGCCGAGATGGGGATGATGGCCGCAGGTGAGGCCGCCTCTTCCAGCTCCTGGATGAGCGGCAGGAGTTTGGTTTTGTCCGTCTCCAGGTCGGTTTTATTCAAGGCCACCAGGAGGGGTTGGCCGGAACGCCGGTTCAGCGCTTCCAGAGCGGTCTGGTGTTCCGGGCCTCGCCGGGTGCCATCCACCACCCACAGGGCCAGGTCGCTGTCCGCCAGGGCGGCCAGGGCTCGGCTCATCATTTCCCGGTTCAGGGCCCGCTCGGAATGGTGCAGACCGGGCGTATCCCAAAAGATTATCTGGGCCCCGGGCTCGGTCATCACCCCTAAAATCCGGTGGCGGGTGGTCTGGGGCTTGGGCGTGACAATGGCCACCTTCTCTCCCAGAATGTGATTGAGCAGGGTGGACTTCCCGGCGTTGGGCGCGCCTAGAATAGCCGCATATCCGGCTTTATGAGTCAGATCAACGGTCATTGGGGTTGTTGCCGGGCGGCGGCAGCGGCCTCTTTCTCGGCTTTTTTGGCTGCGGCTAGAGCTTCTTTTTCGGCTTTTTTAGCTGCGGCAACAGCTTCTTTTTCGGCTTTTTCTTGGGCTTTCTTCTTTTCCTTGTAAGGCACGGGCTCCTCATTCCATTCCGCGTCCGTCAGGGTCAGCAGATAGCTGGCCCCGGTCTTGGCATTGACCAACCGGCCGCCGCTGACTTGATACTCCTCCCTGGTTTTTTTCTGGCCGCTGATCGTAAACAGCAACGTGTCCCCGGTCAGGGCCTCCCAGGTGAATTTAACGGTGGCCTGGTCATCCGGGGCCAGATAGCCCTGGCCGTCTTTGCGGAGCATCAGATAGGGCGAGGTCTGGCCGTGGGGGAAGAGGCGGCGGAATTCCTGAGCCGTCTGGGGGCAGACCTCCTCATCTTTTGGGGGGCACTGCACATAGATGCCGGCCAGCTCCGCCGCCGGGGCCAGGGCCGGCCAGGACAGGCTGAGGAATAATAGGGTGGCGATGATGTTTTTCATAAGCTCTCCAGGTCATTATGATTTTAACAAAAAAAGAGCGTCTCTGGCCGCCAGTTGCTCAGCTTCCTTCTTGGTGCCGGAAGTCCCTTCGGCCAGTTGCTGGTCGCCCAGCCGGATGGCCATGGTAAAGAGGCGGGCGTGGGCCGGCCCCTGAGTCTCCACCAACTCGTAGTGGGGGATGCCCAGACCCCGCCCCTGGGTTTCCTCCTGGAGGCGGGTTTTAAAATCAGCCAGCATATCGGCCCAGGAGTCCGGCTGGCTGAGATAGGGTCTCCACAGGCGGCGGGCCGCATCCTGGGCCGCAGCCAGGCCGCCGTCCAGGTAGATGGCCCCCAGCAACGCCTCCAGCCCGTCGGCCAGAACGGATGTTTTCCGGCGGCCTCCGGCCTGGGCTTCGCCCGGCCCCAGGATAAGCGCCTCGCCCAGGCCCAGGCGGCGAGCCACCTCGGCCAGCCGCGTCTCACAGACCAGACCGGCCCGGATGCGGGACATGTCCCCCTCCCGGAGGTGGGGCTGGTGGTGGTAGAGAAAGTCGCTGATGACCAGATCCAGCACTGCATCGCCCAAAAATTCCAGGCGCTGGTTGTCGATCTCCACCCCGGCCAGGCCGCCGGCCGAGGGGGCCGAGCGATGGGTCAGGGCGGCCGTCAGGAGGCCCGGGTCATTGAAATTGTATTTTAACCGCTCCAGCATAACCTTAACCCAGATGGTCGCTCAGGAAACCGGCCAGCCCGTCAAACCCGCCATTACTCATAAGCACCACCACATCCCCGGGCCGGGCGGCCTGAACTACGGCCCGGCCCAGAGTCAGACCATCTTCAAACAGAGAGGCTTTGGAGCCCAAATCCACCGCCAGCCGGCCGCTGTCCAGCCGGTCGCCCTCCGGGGCTTTGTGCGGATCCGGCGGACGCCGCAGAAAAACCAGATCGGCCAGGCCTAGGGCGGTCACATAATCCCTTTGGAAAACCGCCCGGCGGCTGGTGTTGCTACGGGGCTCAAAGGCGGCCAACAGACGCCGGCCGGGCCAGGCCTGCCTTAAAGCGGTCAGAGTTTCGGCCACGGCCGTGGGGTGATGGGCAAAATCATCCACCAGGGTCACTCCGGCAAAATCGCCCAGCACTTCCTGGCGCCGCCTGACGCCCCGAAAGGAGGCCAGGGCCGGGGCCAGACAGCGGGCCTCGCCGCCGTGACTCAGAAAAGCCGCCGCCGCCGCCGTGGCATTCAGCACATTATACACTCCCGGGCGGGGTAAGGACAAGCGGGCGTAAAAGCCCTCCGGGCCGGTCAGCTCGAAAGACGATGACAGCCCGCTGGCGCGATGGCTGACCACCTGCCAGTCGTTGCCCTCTTTAAGCCCGTAAAACTCCACCGGGGCCCGGCAGGCCGAGGCCACTTCCCGCACCAGCGGGGCGTCGCCCCAGGCGATGAGGCGGCCCTCCGCAGGGATGAGGGTCATCAATTCCCGGTAGGCGGCCGTGACTGCGGCCAGATTGGGGTAGATGTCACCGTGGTCGAACTCGACTGAGGTCAGGATGACCGTGTCCGGCCGGTAGTGGAGAAATTTGGGGACTTTATTGAAAAAGGCGCTGTCATATTCATCGCCTTCGATCACGAACCACTGGCCGCCGGCCCGATGCCAGGGACGGGGAAAATCCAGGCTGGCCCCCCCGATGAGAAAACCCGGGTCAAAACCGCCGGCCTGCCAGATTTTGGCGGCCAGGGCGGTGGTGGTGGTTTTACCGTGGCAGCCGGTCACCACCAGATTGCTGGTTTTATTGAGAAATATGGTTCCTAGGGCCTGGGGCAGCGACAAATACGGCTTGGCTTGAGCCCGGATGGCTTCCAGCACCGGGAACTGGCGGGTGACCACATTGCCGATGATGACCAGATCGCAGTCGGGGGGCAGGGTTTCCTGCCCGTAGCCCTCGGCCGGGGTAATGGCCATGTCCCGCAATAGATCGCTCATGGGCGGATACAGGCTGCGGTCTGAGCCGGTCACCAGGCAGCCGGATTCCGTCAGGAAGCCGGCCAGGGCGGTCATGGCCACCCCGCCAATGCCCACCAGGTGTACCTTGAGGCCGTTTAATCCGGTTTCGGCGGCCGGGGGCAGGGTATTAAATTTAGGATCCAGGTCGGTCATATCACTTTTTCCAGAATTCAGGGAGAAATAAAATCAGGAGGCTGAAAAATTCCAGCCGGCCCAGAAACATGGATAAAATCAGGACGCCTTTGGCCAGGCCCGGGAATTGGCCGTAGTTGCCCAGAGGCCCGAGCTGGCCCAGGCCGACGCCGACATTGCCGAGGGCGGCGGCCGAGGCCGAAAAAGCGGTGACCAGATCCAGATCCAGGGCCGTCAGGGCCAGAGCGGTCAGGGTCAGCACCAGAAAATAGATGGCCGTGAAGGACCAGACGGCGGTCATCACGTCTTCCGGCACGGCCTGCCCGCCCAGGCGCACCGGGATGACGGCCCGGGGATGGATCTGCTGGCGCAGAGTGCGGCGAATGCCTTTAAACAGGAGAATCCACCGCACGCACTTCATGCCGCCGCTGGTGGAGCCGGAACAGCCTCCCACAAAAAACAGGGCGAACAGCAGCCCCTGGCAAAAGGCCGGCCACAACTGCCAGTCGGCGGTGGCCAAGCCGGTGGTGCTGATCACCGAGACCACCTGAAAAAAGGCGTGGCGCAAGGTCGTGGGCAAATCATTATAGTATCTGCTCCCCCAGAGCGAGAGCGTCACCGCCGCGCCGGCCAGGGCGATAATCAGTAAAAAGACGCGGCATTCGGTATCGCGGAACAGGGACTTCCAGTCACCCCGGGCCACCTGATAGTAGAGGGCGAAATTGAGCGAGCCCAGGATGATAAAGATAGCCAGAATAAATTCCAGGGCCGGGCGGTCGTAGTAGCCGACAGACAGGCTGTGGCTGCTGAACCCGGCGGTGGCCACGGTGCTCAGGGTGTGGCACAGGGCCTCAAACCAGCTCAGGCCGGCGGCCAGGAGGAGCAGGAGGAGGGTCAGACTCAGGCCGGCGTAAATGAGCCAGAAGGTCTTGGCCGTCTGGGCGATGCGGGGCCTGACCCGCTGTTGCCCCAGCGTGCTTTCGTGTTTAAAGAGCTGCACCCCGGACAGCCCGAAGACCGGGAGCACGGCCAGCATCAGCACGATGACCCCCATACCGCCCAGCCAGTTGGTTAGAGATCGCCAGAAGATGATGGAGGCCGGCAGGTTTTCGACCCTGGCGGCCGCTGTGGCCCCGGTGGTGGAAAAACCGGATACCGACTCAAACAGGCCGTCCCAGAAGGAGGGGAAAGAGCCGCTGAACCAGTAGGGCAGAGCGCCGATCAGGCCGATTAGGAGCCAGGCCAGGCCAACGGTGGCCAGACCATCGCGGCTGCGGATATCCTCCCGGTTCTGGCGGTGCCCCTGGGCCAGCAGGAGCCCGGCCAGGACAGCGGCCACGGCGGCCGATTTTAGAAAAGAGGCGACCTCGCCATCCCCGCTCGTCAGGGCCGGGATAACCGGCAGAATCAGGACTCCGGCCAGCACCAGAACCACCCAGCCGCACATATAAAAAATAAGGCGAAAATTGACCGCCAGGTTCATGTGTTATCCGCTTTGACCTTATTTGCCGCCCAGAAGTTTTTCCACATCGGCGATGGCCTCGATCTTGGCCACCACCGCCAGGATATCCCCGGCCTCAATGACCGCCCCGCCCCGGGGCACAGTGACCTCCTCGCCCCGGGTCAGGGCGCAGACCAGGGCTCCTTCGGGAAATTTAAGATCCATCAGTCTCTTGTGCACCACCTTGGAACCCTCGGTCACCTGGAATTCAATGATCTCGGCGTTTTCATGGGCCAGGGTGGCCACGGAAATGATCTGGCCCTTGCGGATATATTTTAAAACCGCCGAGGCTGCGGCCACCCGGGCCGAGACCATGGCCTCCAGGCCGATGGCCGCCACCAGCGGGGCGTAAGAAAAGCGGTTGACCCGGGTGATGGTGTGGCCGGCACCCAGCCGCTTGGCCACCAGGCAGGAAATCATGTTTTTTTCATCATCCGTGGACAGGGCGATAAAGGCGCCGCAGTCGCCGACGTGTTCCTCGTCCAGGAGTTCCTGGTCGGTGCCATCGCCCCTGATGACCATGGTTCTGGCCAGGCGGTCGCTCAGGTATTCGCAGCGCTCGCCATTGAGCTCTATCAGCTTGACCTCGAAGCGCCGGGGGTCGGCCTCCAGCCTTTTGGCCAGCCGCAGGCCCACCTCGCCCCCGCCGGTGATGACCACATTTTTGACCGGCCTGGCGTCCAGGCCGAAGAAAGCTTTGACTTTATCATTGTCTTCCAGCCCGGCGGCCACATAAATCATGTCCCCGGCCCGCAGGATAGTGTCGCCCCGGGGAATGAGCAGGTCGTGGCGGCGGTAGATGGCGGCCAGGAGCAGATTGGGCGAGTCCTGATTCCGGGGGAGGATTTGAGCCAGAGGCCGGCCGATGAGGGGATTTTTGGGCAGGAGGCGGAGACCGACCAGGCGAAGTCGGCCCCGGGCCACATCAATGACATCGGCCACCCCCGGGAACTCAATGAAGTCCATGATGGTCTCCACCGCTTCCTGGCTGGGGTTGATGATAAAATTTAACCCGAAATCATTACGGAAACGCTCTTCATCAAAAAAATCATAAAAGCCTGAGGAGCGGATGCGGGCCATCCGCCTGGTCTTGGGCGGGGCCAGGAGCTGGGCCAGACGGCAGGCCATGACATTGGTCTCATCGCGGCCGGTGACGGCCACCAGCATATCGGCCGAGGTCAGGCCGGCGGCCATCAGGGTCTCAGGATTGGCCCCGAAACCGTGAACTGTCTGGACATCCAGATTCTCGGCCACCTGGCTCAGGCGCTCGCGGTCATTGTCGATCAGCACCACATCGGCTTTTTCCCGGACGAGCCTGGCCGCAATGTGACAGCCGACTTCACCGGCGCCCACCACCAGGATGCGCATGGGGAATCAGGAGACTTTCAGACCGCTGGGCAGGGGGGCCAGAGTGGTCAGAATCGACAAAAGTTCATCCTCGCCCCGGCGGGAGGCGCAGAGAATCATGCCCTGGGAGGTAATGCCCATCAGTTTGACCGGGGCCAGGTTGGCCACGATAACAACCGTCCGGCCCACCATCTCCTCGGGCTGGTAATGCTGGGCAATACCGGAGACTATGGTGCGCTCCTCCTGGCCGACTCTGACCAGAAATTTGAGCAGTTTTTTGCTCTTGGGTACCCGCTCGGCCGCGATTATTTCGGCCGTGCGCAAATCGGCCCGCTGAAATTCATCCAGGGTGATGGTTTCCAGCGGGGGTTCCGGCTCAGCGGCCGGCTCGGGCCGAGTTTCAGCCGGCGGGGCGGCCGCGCTTTTGAGGGCCGCCTTTTCACCGCCAAATTCCACCCGGGGGAAGAGGGGCTCCCCGGCGGCCACTAGGCGGCCGGGGATCAGCTGGCGGCCAATTGCCTGGAGATCCAGACTCAGGCCCTCAGGCTCCAACCCCAGGCGGCGCCAGATTTCCTGTCCGGTTTTGGGCATGACCGGCCAGATCAGGGCACCGATGAGGGCCAGGCCCTGGATCAGGCGGTAGAGAACGCCCTGAAGGCGCTCCGCCCGGGCCGGATCTTTGGCCAGAGCCCAGGGCGCTTCGGTGTCGATGAATTTATTTAAAGCGGTGATCAATTCCCAGGTCACGGCCAGAGCCCGGTGGACAGCCAGAGAGCGGAAGTGGCCGGCGTATTCAGCCAGGACTTTTTCCGTCAGGTGGGCGGCCCAGGCCGCCTCATCCTCCAGACGGCCCGGAGCCGGGAGGCGGCCGCCGCCGAACTTGCCGAGCATAGTCAGGCTGCGTTGCCAGAGATTGCCCAGATCGTTGGCCAGGTCGGCGTTGTAGCGGGCCACCAGGGCATCTTCCACAAATTCGCTGTCGAGGCCGAAGACCATGTCCCGGGCCAGAAAGTAGCGGAAGGCGTCCACGCCGTAGGTGTCGGCCAAGCCCAGGGCATCCACCACATTGCCCACTGATTTGCCCATTTTAGCCTGGCCAATCTGCCAGTAGCCGTGGACGTTTAGGTGCTGATAGAGGGGCAGCCCGGCGCTCTTGAGCATGGTTGGCCAGAAAATGGCGTGAGGTTTCAGGATGTCCTTGGCGATAAAGTGCTGGGTGTGGGGCCAGTAGCGCTCAAAATCGCCGCCCCCGGGCCAGCCGAGGGCGCTGGCATAGCTGATCAGGGCGTCAAACCAGACGTAGGTCACAAATTTATCGTCAAAGGGCAGGTCAATGCCCCAGGTCAGACGGCTCTTGGGCCGGCTGATGCACAAGTCGTCCAAAGGCTCCCGCAGCAGCCCCAGCACCTCGTTTTTATAGCGCTCGGGGCGGATCAGACCGGGGTTGCTTTTGATAAAATCAATGAGCCAGTCCTGGTAATTGGACATGCGGAAAAAATAATTTTCCTCGGCAATAAAATCCGGCTTGGTGCGGTGGTCGGGGCAGAGGCCGTCCACCAGCTCTTTTTCGGTGTAGAAGCGCTCGCAACCGAAACAGTAGTGGCCGCCGTAAGACCCGTAATAGATGTCGCCCTTCTGGTTGACCAGGTCGAGAAAGCGGGTCACCGCCTGCTTGTGCCGCTCTTCCGTGGTGCGGATGAAGTCGCTGTTAGCCACCTCCAAGCGGGGCCAGGTGGCCCGAAAGAGGCCGCTGATATGGGTGGCGTATTCAAGAGGCTTTTGGCCGTTATGCTCCGCAGCCCGGACAATTTTATCGCCATGCTCGTCCGTGCCGGTGATAAAGCGGGCCTCCTCGCCGGCCAGACGGTGAAAGCGGGTCACCGAGTCAGTGATGATGGTGGTGTAGGCGTGGCCCAGATGGGGCCTGGCGTTGACGTAATATATGGGAGTAGTGGCGTAAAAGCGCATATTTGATCCTCGGCTGAGCGTCAAAGAGAAAACTTGGGGTCAGTTGTAGGCGTTTTTTTTCCTCAGCCACTTGGCCAGGCTGGAAAATAGTTCCTGGAGGTTGATGGGTTTGTTGATATGGTCATTCATCCCGGCCTGGAGGCTCAACTCCCGGTCGCCGCTCATGGCGTGGGCGGTCATGGCCACAATGGGCAGGTCTTTAAATTCCGGCAGCGACCGGATCTCCTGGGTGGCGGCGATGCCGTCCATCTCCGGCATCTGGATATCCATCAACACCAGATCATACTGGTTCTTCTTAATCATGTCCACCGCTTCCCGGCCGTTATTGGCGATTTCCACCACCAGCCCGGCGTTTTTGAGAATACGGCTGGCCACCAGCTGATTGACCTCGTTGTCCTCGGCCAGGAGAAGGCGAGCCCCGGTGAATTCCTTGACCATGGCCATTTCGTGGGCCTTATGGAGCTTGGAATCTTTCTCCGGCAGACCCCGGCCGAAAATATCCACCAGCACATTGAGCATGGTGGAGGGCGACAGGGGTTTGGTCATGACATTGCTGATGCCGCTCTGCCGGGCCAGGCCCATCACATCGTCCCGGTTGTAGGCCGTGGCCATGATGATGACCGGGAGATTGGCCGGGGCGATGAGTTCGTGGATGCGGTTGGAGGTTTCAATGCCGTCCATGTCCGGCATTTTCCAGTCAATGAAAATCAGGTCAAAATGCCGGTCTTCCCTTTTCCACTGCCCCAGAAGCTCCAGGGCTTCCCGGCCGCTGGGGGCGGTGTGGACGGTGAAGCCCAGAGTCTTTAAAAAATCGCTTAAAATTTCCAGAGCGACCACATTGTCATCCACAGCCAGGGCGCTGAGACCGCGGAAATCTTTGCGTTTGGAAACATAGCGCTTGTCCGAGTTGTGGAGGCCAAAGACAGCGGTGAAGCAGAAGGCGCTGCCCTGGCCGGGGCAGCTCTCGCACCAGATGTGGCCGCCCATCATCTCCACCAGGCGCTTGGAAATGGCCAGGCCCAAGCCGGTGCCGCCATAGCGGCGGTTGATGGAGGCATCGGCCTGGCTGAAAGCGGTAAAAAGGTTTTTCATCTGACCCTCGGTCAGGCCGATGCCGGTATCCTCCACCATAAATTTAAGGGTGGCCTGGGTGGAGGTTTCCTGAAGGGTCTCCACTTTCAGGGCCACCTGACCTTTGGCGGTGAATTTAACCGCGTTGCTGGTCAGGTTGGCCAGCACCTGAGCCAGGCGAACCTGGTCGCCCACCAGCCCGGCCGGAGTCTGTGAGGGCACCTTCAATAAAAATTCCAAGCCCTTTTCATTCGCCCGGGTGGAGTTGAGGTCGGCCACCTGTTGCATGACGTCAGCCAGGTGAAATTCTTCATGCTCCATCTCCAGCTTGCCGGCCTCTATCTTGGAAAAATCCAGGATATCGTTGATAATGCGCAGGAGAGCCTTGGCCGAGCTTTCCGTTTTTTGCAGGTAATCTCTTTGAATATCGTTCAGCTCGGTCTGGAGAGCCAGATGCACCAGACCCAGAATGGCGTTCATGGGGGTTCGGATTTCGTGGCTCATGTTGGCCAGAAATTCGCTCTTGGAGCGGTTGCTCTCCTCGGCCGCCTCGCGGGCCGTCTGCAGCTCAAGCACCTTTTTTTGGAGCTGGGCCACATCTTCCGGCGGAAGGATCAGGCCGGAACCTAGAGGAGGGAGCTGTTCTGAATCTTTTTTGAGCATCAATATTCTCTGGAGGGTGAGCCCCCTGGTTAAAAAAACGAATCAGGCCGAAACGGTTTTGATTATATATGATTGATTCAATAATTCAAAGCGGTAAATAGAGGGCAGGAGACCGGAAGTAAAGACGAGGGGCCATCGGCCCCCGACCCCGGGGCTATTCCAGGGGCCGGCTGAAGATTCGTTTGAGCTGAAGAGCTATTCCGACTGCGTTTTTTCGCGCTCATGGGGAGCGAAAATATCATCGCGGCGTTTATGGCAGATCACGTGGTGGCGATTGGCGCAACTGGCCGTGGCCGGGCCGATTTTTTCAAACCAGTAACAACAGCTGGCCTGGTCGCATTCGGGCTGGGGATAGTTGTCGGACGATAAGGAGATGCTGGTCGCCATTATGTTCCTCCGAGAGAGCTCAGACTTGTCTATATTTAGTAGCAAAAATTGGGCCAATATAATCAAAAATCGACCGGAAGCCGCAAAACCTGAGACCCGGCGGCCGGAGGCTGCCGCAGGTTAGGGTTAAGCATCCGTAATATTTTGTAGTCGCAACCCAACTCCCGGGCCAGTTGGCTCCAGTGTCCACCAGCGGTCACGGTGACGGGCCGCTCGGTAAACCGGGCCGGCCGGTAGTGGAGGCCCGGCCCCGGCTCATTTGAAACATAATCGCCTAGCCCGTAAGCGCCGGCATTGGCCATAACCGCCTTAATGGCCGCGATGCGGTAGACATAGCGCTCAGTCTCGCGGGGCAGATCCAGGCTAAAGTAATCTCTGGTTCCCTGGCTGGCCACTGCTTTACTGAGACGGGCCTGGCCGGCGTTGTAGGCGGCCAGGGCCAGTGGCCAGGAGCCGAAGCGGGCTTTAAGGGCCTTAAAATAACTGATGGCCGCCCCCAAAAGGGGCTCCGGCAACTGGCGCTGGTCATTTTTTTTATTGACCACCAGGCCATACTCGCGGGCGGTGGTGGGCATAAACTGCCACAAGCCCAAGGCGCCGGCCGGGGAAACAATCCAGGGCCGCAAATCACTTTCAGCCACTGCCAGGTATTTTAGGTCATCCGGCAACCCGGCCGCCTTCAGTTCCGCCTCAATATAGGGGAAATAGAGCTTAGCCCGCCTTTGCCACAGAGCCACCTGGGCCGGGTGGTTGACCACCCTGATAAATTCGGCCTCCAGCCGCTCGTAAACCAGAGGCCGGGTCAAGTCCAGAGTTTCGCCGCACAGAGTCAGCCCGACCGGCAAGCGGTAGTCGATGCGGCCCGGCTCCGGCTCAACCCGGGCCAGAGAAATCACCGGCCAAGCCGTCAAAGTCAGGGCTAAAAAAAAGACGCCGAGAAACTTGACCCCAACCATCGCGATCCGCTTATTGTCCTTAATTTTTGATAAAGTGATTATAAAAGGCCTTTTTGAAAATGGCAAGCATTTTTTTATATAATTATTTCTATATGATATCATGGATAGCCCCTCTCAGCCGCCGTCCCCGGGCGTAAGCGGTCTCAAACAGGTGGATAAGGGTTATTTCCCGATGCCAGAGATAGTCGGCCAGGGCCAGGAGTGTTTCGGCCCGGGCCCGGTTTTGCAGGTAAAGCGAGGGATAGGCCTGTCGATCCCATTTAAAATAGACTTCGGCCAGGGCATCGGTCAGATAGCGCCGGGCCAGATTCAGGATCAGGCCGCGCAGAACCGGGGGCAGGACGGCCAGCTCCCCGGAGGTCAATTCCAGGCCGGTTTCGGCGTAGCCCTCGACCACGGCGGCCAGATTGCCGAAGGCGACGGCCGGGTCGCCCGCCCTTGGCTGCGGCCCCCAGGAGCGGAGCATCTCGGCGAGATCCACCAGCACATGGCCGTAGCCGACGCTATCCCAGTCCAGAAGGGCCCGGGCCTCCTCGCCCGAAGGCGCGGCCAGAAAATTGTCGGCCTTGGGGTCGCCGTGGGTGACCACATCGTGGAGGCTGAAGACCGCCAGATAATTCGGGCAAAAGGGCAACTGCCGGGCCGCCTCGGCCCCGGCCGCGATCAGGGCCCTCACCTCCCGCAGATGGGGATGCCTGCGGTAAGTGGTGGTCAGGGCTTCAAAGTCTTCCGGCCGGGTCAGGCGCTGATTGGTGAATTCACCCTCGGGCAACGGCCGGAGCGGCAGGGGGGCCGGGGTGTTGAGGCAACAGTGGAGAGACCCCAGGAGCCGGGCGGCCGCCCGGGCTGAGGGCCTGGTGCGGGGGGCCGGGCGGCCCTCCAGAAAACCGGTCAGCCGCCAGTGGCCGGGCAGATGCGGCCCCGAGGCCAGGAAGCGCCCCTCTTTATCCGGGAAAATGGGCGGCATCAGGGTTTTTCGGCTGCCGACCCGGCTCTCGATTGCCTCCTGAACCAATCGCCAATTCAATCCCAGGGCTTCATCGCCCTGGAAAAAATCGTTCAGGCGCTGGAGGATAAAGCGGGAGCCGGCAGCGGTCACCAGAAAGGTTTCATTGACCCGGCCGCCGGGCAGGTGCTCCAGGCTGGCCGCCGGCAGGTCGAAAAAATCGCGGGTGGCGGCCTCGGCCTCAGCCAGCAGACCGGTATGGTCAGTGGGATTAGTCGCCATCGGTGATCCCGGGCGGGTATTGCAAAAAGGCGACCGCCTGATGATCCCAAACCCTGGTTTTCAGGACGATCCAGGGGGCGGCTTCGAGGCTGGACCAGGCGGCCAGGGTTTCGGGGGCCTGCTCCCAGACGGCCACCGCGCCCGGGGCGGCCAGATTCAGAGCCCCGGCCTCCCGCAGGAGGGCCAGGGGCAGAGACCGCTTTTCATAGGGCGGATCGAGCAGCAGGAGATCAAAAGGCTGATCAGTCGGCAGGCGGTGAAAGCCCTGGGGCCAGTGAGTGCGGAGGAAGGTGGCCGGCAGATCGCGCCCGGCGGCGGCCAGATTGCGGGCCACGGCCTGGGCGGCGGCCTGGGTTTCATCTGCCAGCACCACCGAGGCCGCGCCCCGGCTCAGGGCCTCCAGCCCCAGGGCACCGCTCCCGGCAAAAAAATCCAGAGCCCGGCAACCGTTCAGCTCAAAGGGCAGACTGACCAGCATGGAGAAAAGGGCTTCCTTGACCTGGTCAGCGGTGGGCCTGGTTCGGCGTCCGGCCGGGCTGACCAGCCTGAGGCCCCTAAACCGGCCGGAGATAACGCGTACCATAGATCCAGCTGGCTCTTTTACAGGCCTTGTAATTCTTTCACAATCAGGTCGGCGGCCTGGGCCGGATCCCGGGCCTCCCGGATGGGTCGGCCAATGACCAGGTAGTCGGCCCCCCGGCTGACGGCCTCGGCCGGGGTGGCCGTCCGTTTTTGATCGTCCCCGGCCACCTGTGACCAGAGCGGCCGGATACCGGGAATGACCAGCCGAGGCTTGGCCCCAAACTCCTGGCGCAGAGTGGCCACCTCGCGGCCGGAGGCCACCAGGCCCTGACAGCCGGAGGCCAGGGCCCGGCGGGCCAGGGCGGTGACCAGCACTCCCGGCACCCGATGGCTCGGGTCTAATTCGACCAGGTCAGCCGGGTTGAGACTGGTCAACACGGTGACGGCCAACACGCCGGCCGGGCCGGCCTGCTCCACGGCCGCCCGGAGCATGGCTTCGCCGCCCTGGGCGTGGACGGTAATCAGGCCCGCGCCCAGCCTGGCCGCAGCGGCCATGGCCCGCCCGACCGTGGCCGGGATGTCGTGCAACTTCAAATCCAGAAAGATATTGGTCTCCGGGGCCAGATCCCGCAGGCGGCTGACCACGGACGGCCCCTCGGCTGTAAAAAGTTCCAGACCGACTTTAAACCAGCCCACATGGCCGCTCAGTTTTCTGACCATGGCCTCCGCCCGGCTCCAGTCAGGCAGATCCAGGGGAAAGATAAGGCGCTCAAGCGGTTTCATAGGTCACTCGCTGTCCAGGTCATCCAGATCCAGGTTGTCCACCAGGTCGGTTAAATCGCCCGATTCTATGGGCGAGGCCGGAGCCTTAGCGGGGGTCAGGGTGGCATCGGGCGCTGAATCGGGCACTAAATCGGGCGCGGCCAACTGGGCCGAGATGTCCAGGGATTCATCGTCATCCAGGACGATCTCATCGTCAGCCGGAGGGGCCGCCTGGATTTCCGGCAAAGGCGGGGCCGGCTCCGGGTCATCCAGAGAAATATTATCCAAATCAGGCAGGTCGGTTGTCAGGTTAGTGGCCACCGCCGGAGCGGAATCCAGCTCGGCGGCCGGGATGATGCCCAGGCCCGGTTCAGGCGCCGGTGGCTCAGGCAGATCGCCGGTGGCCGTGAGGGTGTCCTTGATCTGGGCCAGGGCCGCCTGGCTGGCCTCGGCCGGACCGTCCGCTTCCAGCTCCGACTCATCAAAGTCGATATCGATTTCAATTTCCGGCTCAGGCTCAGGCTCTTCCGGGGCCGGCGGGGCCGGCGGGGCCGGCGCGGGCTCACTCACCTGGGTGGGCGGCGATTTGGCCGGTGGGGCCTCGGGCTGAGGGGTTGGGCTCGGGGTGATGTCTTCAATCTCGGTAATATCCTCCAGAGGCGCGATCTCCTCACTGGCTGGGGGGGCCGCTGGGGAGGGGGCCGCGAAGATGTCGCCCAGAATATCCTCGGCGGCCGCCTTGGTTCGGGCCTCGTCAGCGGCTTCTGGCCTTAGTGGCGGGGGGGGATCGGCCAGGGGCGCCAGTGCTGGCTCGTCCGCATCAGGCTCAATGGTGTCGTCCTCGGCTGGAGAGTCGAGGCCGGGCAACGGCGCCTGGCTGGCCAGGAGGAAGAAATTGACGGAACCCGGGGTGGGGACAACCAGGCTCAACAGCCGGCGGGTGGGGGATAAATCTTTACGGCACTTGGGGCAGAGCAGGTTGTGGTCAAAACTGTTGAAACCGCACTTAGGGCAGCGCATCGTAACCTCCGCGATAGGTCATTTGGGGTCGTTTCCACTTCGCCGATACATTATATAAGGTTTTAGCCACATTTTCAAATATTTATAATGTGGCATCGAAAGCGTTTAAATTAATGGCCTCAGAGGCCAATCTGGCTGATTTCAGCCCTGATTTCATCCTAAGCCGAACCTCAAGCAAGTCTTAATATAATATAATTATATCTAAAAGAAAACAATTATTATTCGATTTATAAAGAATTATGGGAAAGCCAGAAAAAGGTTATTGACAAAACGACCTCAAAAAAGGAAAATATTCTTTTAAGCCGCAGGGCTTGTGGGGATGTAGCTCAGCTGGGAGAGCGCGGCGTTCGCAATGCCGAGGCCAGGGGTTCAAGCCCCCTCATCTCCACCACTTCACAATCCAACGCCGTCCAATACAGGCTCAAATCCTAATAAAATAAAGGGTTTGGGCCTTTTGTTTGTCCAATGCCGTCTCAATAAGGATGGCCTCGCTAAAAGTCACTGTACCGAAAAGTCGGCTTAATGTTCAAAGTTTGTGTTTGCCGGAGCTGGCCGCCAAAAAAATCGTCCATGGCGTGGACAATGTCCAAAATTCCACAA
>JAISJK010000089.1 GCA_031261565.1 Candidatus Adiutrix sp.
CACCCGGCCCCAGGGGGGGGGCGCCCCCCACCTTTAGCGCGCCCGCCCCGCCCCCCCCGCCGTGGCGGCCGGCCGCCCCGGGGGGGGGGGGGGGGGCAGGAAAAATACGCCAACGGCCAGTCCCGCAACCGCCAGCCTCGCCAAAGTTCTCCTTGACATAGCTACTCCTTGTAGTTTTAAAATAATAATACATATATGCGACAAAATTATAGACAATTATAATTAATTATCGTATAATCTAATCTGGCAGTCTCTTACACCAGGTGTCGCATCAGCCCTATGCCGTTTATACTATATTCCGTTTGGTTCCGTCAACACCTTTTTGACCAGATTAACAAATTTTTATAATGATTTCATTGTGTCCCAAAGGACATAATATCTGATTTTACTGTATCCCGTCTGGCATAATGTCTATTCATCATGTTTCGTCAAGCATAATCATCTTTCACTAAAAAATAACTTGACAGCCTCTTACTGATTCGATTATAGTAAATCCAGTAATATGACGTTTGGTTATATTGCGTCAGTTAGGCCGATGTTCTGGCGACTTTGACCTATCTGACTGGAGTTTGTTTTGAAAAGATAATGCGTGTCTCCTTCAAAGCAAATGGGGGGTGGTTGCCGGCCGCAACCGCTTTCCCATTGGCTCCCGGTTCCGCCCCCAGCCACCTGATTGTCAACAGCCCTCAGGTCGGGCGGAACCGGGGCCTTCCCAATCTTTCTGAGGCCGGGCCCGGCCCGGCCGGCTGAACCCCTGCCGAAACAATACTTTCCGTTACCTTTCGTCCCTGCTTGCCTCTACCTCCCCGTCATTCCGGCGCCAGCCGGAATGTCAGGTCGCTTGCTCATCACCACGATTGGTTGGCAAATGGGCCATAGATCTACATTATTTGACCTACACCTGCGGAAAAAGGTGGTCTTGACAATAGGCTGTCGCTGTTATAATTTAATATCAATCCTAGTGTGATGCGCATATCTGTAAAGGCTCTGCATGAGAATTTTTAAAAGTGCCAAATTCGCTAATTTTACTCAAAAACCGGCGGCCCGGCTTTGCGGTTGCTGGCCATCGTCAAACACAAGGGCCTGGAGGCCATCGCCCTATAATCTGAAGGTGATGCTGTGTGGTTGTTCTACGCCGTCCTCTCCGCTGTTTTCGCCTCCCTGACGGCCATCCTGGCCAAAGTCGGGCTGGAGGGCATTGATTCCACTCTGGCCACGGCCATCCGCACCGGGGTGGTGCTGCTCCTCTCCTGGCTCATGGTATTTCTGGTGGGCGGCCAAAGAGACCTGCCCCTCCTGACCAAAAATAATCTGATCTTCCTCGGCCTCTCCGGCCTGGCCACCGGCTTCTCCTGGCTCTGCTACTACCGGGCCCTCCAGATCGGCCGGGTCTCCCAGGTCGCTCCGGTGGACAAGCTGAGCGTGATCCTGACCATCGCTTTGTCGGTCATTTTCCTCCATGAGCCCCTGACGGCCAAAACCATCATCGGGGCCGGCCTCCTGGCCGCCGGCCTCCTGGTTTTGATCTAAAGCCGATCAGTCTATCAAATGAACTTTAGTTTATGTCGGATGTTAGGGAATTGCGGTTGAGGGTTTTGAGGAGACTCCAGACGGTGATGGTCGCCAGCACCACGGCCCCGCCGATGATAGACCACCCCCCGGGCCGCTCGCCCACCACCAGAAAGACCCAGATGGGGTTCATAATCGGCTCCAGGGCCGTGACCAGCACCAGTTCCAGGGAGGAGACGCCGGCGCTGGCCAGGGCGTAGAGGTAATAGGGCAGGCCGAACTGAAAGGCGCCGGCGATGATCAACAGCCCGAATTCGCCGGGCGAGGGCCAGGGCGGCCGCCAGCAGAAGAGCCCCAGCCCGGCCAGGAGGAGATTGCCCAAAACCATGCTTTTCAGGGGCTGGCCGCCCCGGCCCCGGTTCCAGCGCAGGCTGAGAGCCAGGCCGGCGAAGATCAGGCCGCTCATAATAGCCAGGAGGATGCCTCCCAGCCCCTCCGGGGAGAGGGCGTCTTTAAAAAACAGGCCCATGCCGCCCAGGGCGACGAGGATAAAGAGCCAGTCCCGGCCGCTGGTGCGCTCCCGCAGGATCAGGGGGGCGGCCAGGGCCACCCAGACCGGGGCCGTGTATTGCAGCAGGATGGCATTGGCCGCTGTGGTCAGTTTATTGGCCCAGACAAAGGTGATCGAGACCAGGGCCAGGAGGATGGCCGTCAGCCACTGGCCCCGGTCCGGCCGGCGGTAGTCCAGGGTTTTTCGGGCCAGAAAGGCGATGGTCAGGGCCGCCCCCAGGCTGCGGAAAGAGGCGATGGCCGGCGCGCTCCAGGTGACGCTTTTGATGATAACCCCGGCCATGCTCCAGAGGGTGGCGGTGATGACCAGCAAGATCAGGCATTTAGTCCGGCTCATGGAGCGTCGTCAGCCGGAGGCGGCCCTGTCTCCGGGCCCCGGAAGATGGTGACATTCTGGCCAAACCAGGGCGACTTGTAGCCGTCGGCCAGCATCCGCCTCTTCAGCCGCAGCCGCAACTCCCGCCCCACTTCCCACTGCTGGCCCGGGGAGGTATTGACCCGGAGCCTGATGGTGGTGCCGTTGGCGTCGAAAGAGGTCACCCCTAGGAGATTGATGGGGCTGGTCAGGCGAGGCCGCCAGGCCGGAGCCTGGCTCAGCTCCCGGGCCACCTCCCCGGCCAGCTTCAGCATCTGATCCGGGTCGGCGTCGTAGGGCGCGGTGAATTCCACAATATCCCGGGAATAGTCTTTGGTCATGTTGACGATGACCTCCACGCTGGAGTTGGGCACCACGGTCAGATTGCCGGCTACGTCCCGCAGGCGGATGGTGCGCAGGCCCAAAGACTCCACCGTGCCGCTCCGGCCCCCGATGGTCACGTAATCGCCCACGGCCAGGGTATCCATCAGAAGGATGGAGATGCCGTTGATGACATCCTTGACCAGGGACTGAGCGCCCATGCCCACGCCCAGGCCCAGGATGCCGGCCCCGGCCAGGATGGGCCCCACATTGACCCCCAGCCGCTCCAGAATGACCACCACCCCCACAAACACGGCCATGGCCCGCACGGCCGTCAGGGCCAGGGGGGTCATGGTGCGCCAGTTGCGGTTTTGCCCGATATTGGGCACGGACAGCAGCCACTCGGTGACCAGTCGGCTGAAGCGGATAAAGATGGTCAGGGCGGCGATGGTCACCGTGATGGTCAGAGACCGGCCCAAAAGTTCGCGGGTGATCTTATTTTCTATAATATGCCCCAGGGGCAGGCCCCAGATGACCAGCACCCCCAGGCCTAGGGCGCTCCAGACCACCAGATTGACCAGGTTGTCGGCATTTTGCCGCAACCTGCGGCTGTCCGGGGTTTCCCCGGCCGCGCCCAGGCGGCGCATCAATAACCGGCTGGCTTTGACCAGCAGGGCGGCCACCCCGGCCAGGCCCAGGGTGACGGCCAGGTTGCCGGTTAAGCTCTCTCGGGCCCCGGCCGGGTTGAAGAGGAAAATCAGGGTCAGCCCCCAGATGATCAGGATGGCCAGGAGCGCCCAGTGCTTTTTAACGATCAGGTCGGCCAGATAGCCCTGGTAGGGCGGCGGCGGGCCGGCCGGGGGCTCGGCGGTTTCCTCGCTGTTGGCCTGGTCTTCGGCTGATTCAGACCTGACTTGCAGATTCTCGGCCCGGTCGATGAGGCTGGTCAGGTGCCGCAGTTTGATCAGGCGAAAGGTCAGGTAGAGGGGCAGGGGCGCGGTCATCAGAACCAGGGCCAGGGCGTAGAGCCGGCCGCTGGCGAAGTGGCTCAGAAAAGTTTGGTCGAGCAGGACGAAAACGGCTAAATAGACGGCCACAAAGCGCCAACTGCGTAAAAAATGACTGGCCAGGGCCGGCCGGAGATCAGCCAGGGCCGGGCGGCCCCCGGCCGGGGAGAAGAGGGCGGCGGCCACGGTCAGGCTGATGTAGAGTATGGACAAATTGACGAAAAAATACTGAATCAGGGCCCGGATGAGGGAAAACCCCAGGGCCATGTCGGCGGTGACTCCGGGGGCGGTGGCGGGCAGGGGGGGCAGGGCCAGGAGCGACAAAATTAACACCAGATTGGGGCCGGCCACCACCAGCACATATTTGATCAGCGCTCTGGCCTGATGGAGCCAGGTGTGGGGCGGGGCGCTCTCCGGCAGTTTTCGCCCATAGCATCGGAGAATGAGCCAGGTGGCCAGGAGGCAGGCCAGGCCCCAGAGGCAGGTTTTTAAGAGATAGGGATACCACAGGGCCAGGGCCAGGGGATCGGTCAGGGCTTTAAAGACGGCTTTGGCCTCCTGCCCGGCCCGCTTAACCCCGGCTCCGGCAGAGCTGAGATCCAGCCAGGTTTCCCGGACGAGGCTTTGCAGATAACCGGACAGACCTGGCCGGGGCTGGTCAGGGCCGGCCGCTTCTTCCGGCTGGGCCGGGTCGGCCGGGGCTGATCTTTGGCTCTCCAGGGCGGCCATCAGTTTTAAAAGGGTGATGACTTCCCGCCGCCGCTGGTCGTCTTCCAGGAGGGCGATGGTTTTCTGAATGTTGTCCGGCCGGTCTTCGGGAATAGGGGCCGGGCCAGGGCTGGTCTCGGCCCGGGCCGGGCCGGCGGCCATTAAAAAGAGCAACCCGGCGAAAACGAGCCGGGCCGGGCGGAAGTGAAATATATGCAGGGGCATGACCAAGCCTTGGATAATTTTATTTTAGTCATTATACGCCGGGTCAGCCCGCAAGGCAACTGTATAAGAAGTTGATATTTTTTAAGACTCCGGATGGATATGTGTTATAATCATTGAAATTTGAATATAACCACCAACCGTGAGAGGCCGGGCGATGAAACTTAGAACAAAAATAATTTTGGGGTTTATGGCCACCAACTGCATCGTCATCGGGCTGGCTTTGGCCATTTTTTACTATGGCCGCAATGTCGAGCGCGCCTATAATATTCTCAACAACGATATCCTGCCCTTTTCGTCCATCGCCGCCGATGTCCAGTTCACTATGGTCATGGAAGCGGTCATGACCAAAGATTACACCTATACCGGAAGCAATGACAGTTGGAGAAAATCCCGGCAATACAGCGGCAGCATCCAGAAAAATATTCAAGACCTTGATGAACAGATAGCGGCTTCTCCAATATTGAAAAACCCGGCCCTGGTCCAGGGGTTTGGGGCGCTTAAAGGGTCGTATCAGAGGTTCAGCGACATGGTCGATCACCTGCCTGAAACCATAAGCGAGGTCAATAAGGCCTCTGAGGCCGTCAACCAGTCCCACGGCCAGTTCGCCGGGATCGTTTCCAAACTGTATGAGCGCCAAACCGGTTTTTACCTGGCCGGAGAGATGGATAAGAACGCGGAAATGCCGGCCATCCGGCGGCGCTTTGGCCGCATTGACCAGGTGGTGAAGATCTGGATTCTATCCGATGAACTTTTGAAAGATATTCATTCGGCCCAGACGGCTTTGAATATTGATCTCATCAAAGAATCGCTGAACATCTGCGATGAGCTGGCCCGAAATATGGAAACTTTGCTCAGCGGCAGCAAGGTGCAGTTCGATAGAGATTTGATGACCGAGGCGCTGGGCTATGCCTCAAATATTAGAGAGGCCACCGTCTATCTGGGCGCGGCCATTAACGACAATCTGGAGGGCGCGGCCAAACGCACCACCCTGATTAACGACTGCGTCAGTCAGGCCTCAAGTCTCAGGGAAACAGCGGCTGAAATGAGCGCGGAGACGGCTGAAGTCTCCCAGGTGGCCATTGACCAGATGATGAAAGCCCTGGCCGGCGGGGTGCTGCTGGCCCTGGTTCTGGGCACGGCGGTGGCCCTGTTGATCAGCGGCGGAATTATCAGCCAGGTCAATACCCTGATCAATGTCTTGAATGATGGCGCCCATGAAGTTGACGGAGCTTCCTCCAACCTCACGGCGGCCTCCCGGAAAATGGCTCAGGGCGCTTCTGAAAATGTGAGCAGTTTGCAGCACACTTCCAGCGTGTTGGAGGAAATCACCGGCAACACCAAACTGACGGCCCAAAACTCGACGGATGCCACGGCCCTGATGGACAAGACCAGCCAGACCGTCCACGAAGCCGGGCTGTCCATCGGCAGTCTGGTTCAGGCCATGGAAAAAATTTCGGTCTATGGCAAGGATATCAGTAAAATCATTAAAAATATTGATGAAATATCTTTTCAGACCAACCTTTTGGCCTTAAACGCCGCCGTGGAGGCGGCCCGGGCCGGGGAAGCCGGGGCCGGCTTTGCCGTGGTGGCTGATGAAGTGCGCAACCTGGCCACCCGCTCCACTGAGGCGGCCCAAAATACCTCGGGTCTCATCACTGAAACCATCAATAGTATTGAGATCGGCTCATCACTGGTGAAAAGCGTGGTGGGTGAATTTCAAAGTATTGAAACTCAGGCCACTCAGGTGGCCGAGCTTTTGAAAGTCATGGCTGCGGCCAACACCGGGCAGGCCCGGGGTCTGAGCGAGATCAGCGAGTCAATGACCCACATTGACAAGATTACCCAGGAGAGCGCCGCTTCCGCCGGGGATGTTTCCGGCATGGCCTCCATGCTCTCGGGTGAATCAGGCTCGCTGATCGAGGCTGTCAACGACCTGTTCCGCATGGTCTATGGCCAGTTGCCTGAGGAAGCCCCTGGCCTGGCCGTTAAAAATCCTTGACGCCGGGCTCTGGCTATCTTATATTAAACAATTACGGTCTTCCCCGCCGGGGAAGCTTATTTTTTGGATTTGGCGTCGAAACAGGGGCGCCGGGAGTTATTATATATGAGAGTCGCCAATTTTAACGGCGGGCCCGGAGCCCTGCCCGTTGAAGTTTTGGAAGAAGCCGCCCGCGATATGCTGGATTGGAACAACACCGGCATGTCCATCATGGAAAACAGCCACCGCACCAAGGAGGTTATGGCCATGGCCGAGCAGGCCCAGGCCGACCTGCGCTCCCTTTTAGGTCTTGACGACAGTTGGGCGGTGATTTTTTGTCAGGGCGGCGCCAGTCTCCAGTTTGCCATGATCGCCCTCAATTTCGCCGGCCCCGGCGGCCGCTGCGACTATATCAATACCGGTCTGTGGTCCACCAAGGCCTATAAAGAGGCCCAGATCTGCGGGGCCAAACCCCGCCTGGCGGCCACCTCGGAAGAAGACGACTTCACCTATATCCCCGACGCCTTCGACTTTGACCCCGAGGCCAAATACGTTTACCTGACGGCCAACAACACCGTCCGGGGCACCCAGTGGAAGCATTTTCCCCCCAATCCTCCGGCCCCCCTGGTGGCGGATATGTCCTCTGAATTTCTCTCCCGGCCGCTGGATCTCACCCATTTCGGTCTCATCTACGCCGGGGCCCAGAAAAATGTCGGCCCGGCCGGGGTGACCGTGGTGGCTTTAAAGCGCGAACTGGCCGACAAGGCCCGGCTGGATGTGCCCAGCATGTTGAGCTACCCCATTTATATCAAAAACGACAGCATGTATAACACTCCGCCGGTCTGGTCCATCTATGTGGCCGGCCTGACTTTCAAATGGCTGAAAAACACCATCGGCGGCCTGGCGGCCATTGAGACCCTCAACCGGGCCAAGTCTGAGGCCCTCTACCAGGCCATTGACGGCAGCCAGGGCTTCTACCGGGGCACCGCCCGGGCGGCCAGCCGCTCCAACATGAACGTCACCTTCCGCCTGCCTTCGGAAGACCTGGAAAAGAAATTCAAAAAGGAAGCCCAGGATGAAGGCATGGTCGGCCTCGGCGGCCACCGCAGCGTCGGCGGCCTCCGGGCCTCGCTCTACAACGCCGTCAACCAGGAATGGGTCAAGAAACTCATTGACTTCATGGCTGAATTTCAGCGGAAAAATGGATAGCATGCCCAAAATACTCATCAGCGAAAAAATAGACCCCATCTGCCCTCAGCTCTTTCGAGAGGCCGGTTTTCAGTTGGATCACCAGCCCGGCCTGACTCCTGAGGAACTGGGCGCCGTCATCGGCGAATACGAGGGCCTGGTGGTGCGCAGCTCCACCAAAGTCACGGCCGACCTCATCGCCAAAGCCGCCAAATTGAAAGTGGTGGGCCGGGCCGGAGCCGGGGTGGACACCATTGATGTGCCGGCGGCCACAGCCGCCAAAATCCTGGTCATGAACACCCCCGGCCAGAATGCGGCGGGCGTGGCCGAGCTGGTCATTGGCCTGATGCTGGCCCTGGTTCGCCATGTGGTCATTGGCTGCACCACTCTCAAGGGCGGCCTCTGGGAAAAGAACAGGCTGTCCGGCACCGAGATCGGCGGCAAGACCCTGGGGCTCATCGGCTTCGGGGCCGTTGGCCGCAAGGTGGCCGCCCTGGCCAGGGGCTTCGGCATGACCGTGCTGGCCCACGATCCCCTCTTAAACGACAGCCAGATCACCGCCGGCGGGGCCAAACCGGCCTCCATCGCCGACATCCTGGCCGGGGCCGACTTTGTCAGCCTGCATCTGCCCAAGACCAAAGAGACGGCCAACCTGATCAACGCCGAGACCCTGGCCAAAATGAAAAAGGGCGCTATCCTGATCAACTGCGCCCGGGGCGGGCTGGTGGACGAGGCCGCTCTGGCTGCGGCTTTAAAGAGCGGCCACCTGGCCGGCGCGGCCTTTGACGTCTTCGCCGCCGAGCCGCCGGCTGCGGACAACCCCCTCCTGGCTCTTGATAACTTCATCGCCACCCCCCATTTGGGGGCCTCCACGGCCGAAAGCCAGGTCAATGTGGCTGTGGCCGTGGCCAGGCAGATGATTGCCTATTTCCAGAGCGGCGCTCTGGAAGGCGCGGTCAACAGCGTCTCCTGACCGCCTGATCAACAGGTAGTTCAAGCGAGGGCGGCCGGAGGCTATTCCAGCCGCCCTTTTGGTTAGTTAGTCAAGGCTTGTTTTTAATGAAAAATATCCGAAATTTCTCCATTGTCGCCCATATTGACCATGGCAAATCCACCCTGGCCGACCGCCTGATACAGGAAACCGGGCTGGTGGAGGATCGCCTGTTTCGCAGCCAGATTCTGGACAGCATGGATCTGGAGCGGGAGCGGGGCATCACCATCAAAAGCAGCGCGGTCACCCTGCCGGTGGTGGCCGCAGACGGCCAAAAATACGAATTCAACCTGATTGACACGCCCGGCCATGTTGATTTTTCCTACGAAGTCTCCCGGGCCCTGGCCTCCTGCGAAGGGGTGCTCCTGCTGGTGGACGCCGCCCAGGGGGTGGAGGCCCAGACCCTGGCCAACCTTTACGCGGCCATGGAACACGAGCTGACCGTTATCCCGGTCATCAACAAAATTGACCTGCCGGCCGCCGACATTGAGCAGACCCGGGAGCAGATTGACCGCGACCTGGGGCTGGATCCGGATGAGGCCGTGCTCTGTTCAGCCAAAACCGGCCAGGGCCTGGCCGAAGTCTTCCAGGCGGTCATCGACCGGGTGCCCCCGCCTTCCGGCGACCGGGAAGCGCCCTTAAAGGCTTTGATTTTCGATGCCATCTACGACCCCTTCCGGGGCACGGTGGTGGCCGTCAGGATTATGGAGGGCCGCCTGAAAGCCGGTGACGCCATCCTGCTGATGAAGGGCAGCGCCGAGCACAAGGTGGAGGAAGTGGGCCTCTTCCGGCTGATCCGGGAGCCGGTGCGCGAGCTGTCCGCCGGCATGGTCGGCTACGTCATCGCCGGCATCAAGACCGTCTCCGATGTGGCCATCGGCGACACCATCACCCTGGCCGAGCGGCCGGCGGCCGAGCGCCTGCCCGGCTTCAAGGAAGTCTTGCCCGTGGTTTTCTCCTCCATCTATCCGGTGGCCGCCGATGACTTTCCGGCCCTGGCCGAGGCCCTGGAGAAATACAAGCTCAACGATGCCGCCCTGACCTATCAGAAAGACAGCTCAGCCGCCCTGGGCCTGGGCTTCCGCTGCGGCTTCCTGGGCCTTTTGCACCTGGAGATCGTCCAGGAGCGGCTGGAGCGGGAGTTTGACCAGTCCATCATCATGACCGCGCCTTCGGTGCGCTACCAGTTTAAACTAAAAGACGGCGCTGAGCTGATCATAGACAACCCCCAGGACTACCCCGACCCCATCTCCATCGACCAGTCTTTTGAGCCCTATATCCGGGCCTCAATTCTGTCCCCGGAGCGCTACATCGGGGCCATCATGAAACTGGGGCTGGAGCGTCGCGGTGAAAATTCCCAGATGAGCTACCCCACCCCCGGCCGGGTGGAAATCACCTTTGAGCTGCCCCTGGCCGAGGTCATCTATGATTTTTACGACCGCCTGAAAAGCGTCACCCAGGGTTACGGCAGCTTTGACTACGAAATGCTCGACTACCGCCCGAACGATCTGGTCAAGGTGGATATTTTGCTCAACGGCGACAAAGTCGACGCCCTGTCGGTCATTGTCCACCGCGAGCGGGCCCGGGCCCGGGCCCTGAATATGTGCGAGCGGCTGGAGGACGAGCTGCCCCGCCAGCAATTTAAAATCGCCATCCAGGGGGCCATTGGCGGCCAGATCATCGCCCGCACCACCATCAGCGCCTTTCGCAAGGATGTGACGGCCAAGTGCTATGGCGGCGACATCAGCCGCAAGCGCAAGCTATTGGAAAAACAGAAAAAAGGCAAGAAACGCATGAAGATGGTCGGCCAGATTGAAGTGCCCCAGAGCGCTTTTGTGGCCGTCTTGAAGACCGATGAAGACTGAGGGGCTTTATGGATACCAGCATCACCATCGTCCCCCTCGGGGGTTTGGGCGAAATCGGGCTCAACTGCCTGGCCCTGGAGTATGAAAATCGCCTGCTGATCATTGACGCCGGCCTGATGTTTCCCGATGCCGCCTCCATGCCCGGGGTGGATCTCATCATCCCCGACTTCAGCTGGCTGATTGAGCGGGCCGACCGGGTGGAGGGCCTCATCCTGACCCACGGCCACGAGGATCACATTGGGGCGGCCGGCTTTCTGATGCGGGAACTGGGGGAAAATGTGCCGGTCTTCGGCACCCGCCTGACCCTGGCCCTGGTCCGGGATAAATTCCGGGAGGCCCGGGTCGCCCCCCGGCTGGAGGAGATCGTCCCCCGCCAGGAGTTGCGGCTCGGCCCCTTTGACCTGGAATTTCTGCGGGTCAACCACAGCATCCTCGACGGGGTGGCCGTGGCTGTCCGGACGCCTCTGGGGGCCATCATCCACACCGGCGATTTCAAGATCGACCAGGCCAACACCGATGACCGCATTGATCTCTACAAATTCGCCGAGTATGGGGAGCAGGGCGTTCTGGCCCTCCTGTCCGACTCCACCAACTCGGATCTGCCCGGCTGCACCGACAGCGAAACCGTGGTCGGCCGAACCCTGGAAAAAGTCTTCCGCGAGGCTCCGGGCCGGGTCATCCTGGCCTGCTTCGCCTCCTCCCTGGCCCGCATCCGCCAGGTGGCCCGGGCGGCCAAAGCCGTGGGCCGCAAAATCGTCTTTGACGGCCGGGGCATGATCCATATTGTCACTCTGGCCAAAAGTCTGGGCTACCTGACTATTGATGACCAGGATGAAGTGCCCCTGTCCGCCTCGGCCGAGCTGCCGGATCATGAATTGGTCATTGTGGCCACCGGCAGCCAGGGCGAGCCCATGAGCGCCCTGGCCCGCATGGCCCAGGGCGATCACCGGCATATCAGCATTGTCTCCGGCGACACCATCATCCTCTCGGCCCGCTTCATCCCCGGCCATGAAAAGGCCATCTCCCAGCTCATCGACCTCTTCTATCGCCAGGGGGCCAAGGTCATTGACGGCCGCCGGGTGCTGGTGCACTCCTCCGGCCATGCCCAGGCCGAGGAGCTGAAACTGATGCTCAACCTGACCCGGCCCCGCTATCTGGTGCCGGTGCATGGGGAAACCCGCAAGCTGGTGCGCCACGGCGAGCTGGCCCACTCTCTGGGCTGGACTGACGAGCAGGTTCAGATTCTCAAAAACGGCCGGCCCCTGACCCTGGATCAGGATGGGGCCCACCAGGGCGACATTGTCGAGAGCGGCCGCAAACTGGTGGACGGCAACCGCCTGGGCGAGCCCGAAGACCCGGTCTTGCGCAGCCGGTTAAAACTGGCCGGCGGGGGCCTGGTGGTGGTCACTTTAGTGCTTTCGGCCGACGGCCAGCGCCTCCTGGCCCAGCCCCTGGTGGCCATGAGCGGTGTTCATTACGAAAGCGATCTGGATTTAAGCCTGGAAACCGAAGCCGTGGCCAAAGAGACTTTCCGGGTCTGGCGCGAGGGGCGCGACCCCTCGCAGGTGCTGGAGGCCGGGGAGCTTTCCGCTCTTATTCAGCGGGAAGTGCGCCAGCTTTTCCGCCAGTCCATCAGCCGCCGCCCAACAGTCTGGCCCCAGGTTATTCTGGCCGCCGGGGAGGAATTATGATCAAAACGAACCTTACGGAGACGGCCCGGGCCGCCGGCCGGGCCGCCCGGAAATTGGCCCTGGCCGATGGCTTGGCCCGGAATCTGGCTTTAAAACATCTGGCCGGGGCCCTGCGGCAAAGCCAGAGCCTTATTCTGGAGGCCAACAGCCGGGATCAGGCGGCCGCCCGGTCCGGGGGGCTGGCCGATCACCTGGTTGACCGCCTCAGCTTAAATGAGGCCGGGCTGAAGGAGCTGATTCTGGCCGTGGAGAAAGTGATGAGCCTGCCCGACCCGTTGGGGGAAATATCGGATCGGAAAACTCTGGACAGCGGGTTGGAGGTCAGCCGGTTGCGCATCCCTTTAGGGCTCATCGCCTTCATCTGCGAAGCCCGCCCGGGCGCTCTGGTCGAGGCCGGGGCCCTGACCCTCAAAAGCGGCAATGGCCTCATGGTCAAGTGCGGCAAGGAGATGGCCCAGACAGCGGCCGCCCTGAAAAATGCTTTTGGCCGGGCCCTGACCGCCTCCGGCTTTGACCAGGGGGCGGTCACCGTCCTCCCGACTCTGGATCGGGACGAACTGCGGGAACTGTTGACCCTGTCCGAGATTATTGATCTGGTCATCCCCAGGGGAGGGGAGGGGCTGATCCGCTTCGTCAGCGAGAACAGCCGCATTCCGGTTTTGAAGCATTTTAAGGGCGTCTGCCACCTGTATGTGGACGAGGGGGCCGATCTGAGCCAGGCCCTGGCCATCCTGATCAACGGCAAGACCCAGCGCCCCTCCACCTGCAACAGCCTGGAAGCCCTCCTGGTTCATCGGACTGAGGCCCCGGCCTTCCTGGCCCTGGCCGGGCCGGAGCTGGCGGCGAGGGGGGTGGTTATCAAGGCCGACCCGGCGGCCAGGGCTTTCCTGCCGCAAGCCGAGCTGGCCGAGGCGGAGGACTGGGGGCGGGAGTTTTTGGATTTGACCCTGGCCGCGCGAATCGTGCCTGACTTCGAGGCCGCCCTGGCCCATATCGCCGCCTACGGCTCCAACCACACCGAAGTCATCGCCACCCGCGATCCGGGGCGGGCCGACCGCTTTCTGCGCTCGGTGGAAGCCGGCTGCGTCATGGTCAACGCCTCCTCCCGGCTCAACGATGGCGGCTGTCTGGGCCTGGGGGCCGAGATCGGCATATCCACCACTCGGCTCCACGCTTATGGCCCCATGGGCCTCCGGGAACTGACCACCACCCGCTTTATCGTGACCGGCCACGGCCACCTGCGTTAGGTCTCTTAAAAAAATATAGCCATTTACTAGTATTTATGATTAAATAGTCCCGAGAACACACCTATGTGACGTTGACTAAAGTGAGCAAGCGGTCTATGGCTAAAGAACTTGTCGCCTTTTTGAATTTCAAATTCGAGCTACGCCAGGTTTACATCAAATCGGTGGAAGACGAAAACATGGTCGAGGTCTCCCGCTATCTCCTGAACTGGCCGGAGTATCTGGACATTCTGGCCGGTCTGGGGGTGAGCCGCGACCGCCGCCAGTTTGAGGCCTACACCCGCCACCAGACCGATGACCGCCTCTTTCTGGAGTTGACCGCTTTTCAGAGTGAGACTCGCCGCACCCTGGCCATTGTCGCCGAAACCGGAGTGGTTCCGGCCGAGCTCTGGCGGCGGGCTTTGAGCGAGACCAGGGCCCTGCCCGTGACCATCGGCCACGAGGGCGGCGACCTGACTCGGGCTGAATTCGGCCGGCTCAAATTTGATTATGATTTTGTCTCGGACAGTTATCGTCTGGCCATTCTGGGGCTGATCAGAACCCTGATTGTCACCGGCCGGATTTTTGACCTGACCCGGGCTGAAGACGGCCTCTTCAGCCTGCCTGATTCCTCTCTGCCGTTGGCCATTCTGGCCGCTGAAACCGAAGGCGGGGCAGAGGCGGCCGTGACCCGGGCCGTGGCCGAGAAACTGCCCATTGCCCTGGCCGCCGCAGTGGAGGAAAAACTGCCGCCGGCCCTGGCCGCCGCTGCGGCTGAGCGTCTGCCGGCCGTCCTTTCCACTCTGGTTCGGGAGCGGTTGCCCGACCGCCTCACCCAGGAAGTGGAGTCCAGCTTTCCCCAGGCCCTGGCCGCCCGAATGGCGGAAGAGCTGCCCCGGGCTCTGGAGGTGGCGGTGGAGGCCCGCATCCAGCCAATTTTAGAGGACAAGGTCAACGCCCGGCTGCCCCGGGAGCTGGCCATCAAAATTGAGACCATGCTGCCCTATGCCCTGGCCACGGCCGTGGATGAAAAGTTGCCCGAGGCCCTGGGGCAGGAGGTCAGCACCCGGTTGCCGGAGGCTATGGCCAAAGAGGTCACCGCCAAATTTCCCGAAGCCCTGATCAAAGAGATCAAGGCCCGGCTGCCGGAAGCCCTGAAGCAGGAGATAGAGTCCCGCCTGCCCGAGGCCCTGGCCCCGGAACTGACCACCCGTCTGCCCCAGGCCCTGGCCGACAAAGTCGAGGCCGAATTTCCCGCCGCTCTGGCCCGGGAAGTGGCGGCCAAATATCCTGAGGCCCTGGCCGCCGAGTTGGCCGCCAACCTGCCCAAAGTCTTGTCCGGGGAGGTGCGGGACAAGCTGCCTCAGGCCCTGGTGGACGCCGTGGCCGAAAAATTGCCCGAGGCCCTGCAGGCCGAGCTGAAGGTTCACCTGCCCCCCGCCCTGTCCTCGGCCGTGGATTCACGCTTGCCCGAGGCCCTGGCCAGACGGGTGGAAGGCCGCTTTCCCCAGGCTCTGGCCGCCAAGTTGTCTGAGGAACTGCCGGCGGCCCTGGACGCCGAGGTGACTCTGCGGCTGCCGGAAGTCCTCAAGGCCGAGGTGGAAAAGAAGTTGCCCGGCGCGGTGGCGGCCATGGAAGCTGAGAGATCAGCCGCCCTGGCCGCCTCAGTGCGGGAAGCCCTGCCCCAGGCCCTGGCGACGGCCGTCCGGGAGCGGTTGCCCGAATTTTTGCGGGCCCGGGTTGAGGAAAAATTGCCCGAGATGCTGGCGGTGGCCCTCCGGGAACGGCTCCCCAAAGCCCTGAGCGCCAAAGTGGAATCCAGGCTGCCGGAAATTTTGAAAAATCAGATTTCCGAGCGGTTGCCCCTGGCCCTCTCCACCGAGGTGGCCGCCAAATTGCCGGCCGTGCTCAAAGCCGAGGTGGCCGCCAGCTTGCCCGAGGCCCTGGCCGCCGAGGCCTCAGCCCGGTTGCCCGAGGCTCTGGCCGCCAAAGTTGAGGCCGCCTTCCCGGAAGCCCTGGAAGCCCGGGTGACCGAACAGATCACCGAGGCCCTGGCCGCCCAGATCAAAGCCCGTCTGCCCCGGGTGCTGACGGCCGAGGTGGAAGCCCGTCTGCCCGAGGCTCTCCAGGCGGCGGTGGAAGCCCGTCTGCCCGAGGCCCTCCAGAAGGCGCAGTCTGAACCCGAGCCGGAACCGGAGCCGGAACCTGAGCCTGAGCCGGAGCCTGAACCTGAACCGGAGCCGGAGCCTGAGCCGGAACCGGAGCCTGAGCCGGAGCCGGAACCTGAACCGGAGCCTGAGCCGGAAGCGCCGGAGGAGGAAATCGCCCAATTGCTGGAGGCGGTTCACCAAGCCGGGACAGTGGATAATGACGATGAGCCCCTGTTGCTCACGGAAATGGTGGAGGTGGACGAAGAGCCTCTGGATCTGCCCCCGGCGGAGATAATTGATGATGATGATGCTGTTGCCGCCGCCGGTGAAGAAAATCAAGATGAAAGAGAAGATGAGCCGCTGGAGCCGGCTCCGGATGAGCCCGAAGAAGAGCTTGATCTTGATATTTTTAAGCGGCCTTCATCTAAAGCCCGGAAAGGAGCGGCCCTGGAACATCGCCTGGCTACTCTGGAGCACCGCCGCAAACCAGCCGCCATTGATGATGAGTCAGGCCATTGACTAGACCACAGGGAGACCCGGCCCGGAGCGAATTTTATGGTTATCTATGATCTCATCTGTGCCCAGGGGCACCACTTTGAGGGCTGGTTCACTGACCTGGAGGACCTGGAAGCGCAGTTAAATGAAAATAAACTGGCCTGCCCGGTCTGCTCGGACGGGCAAATCAGCCGCTGCCCCTCGACTTTCGGGCTGGTGAAACACGCCCGCCCGGCCCCGCCCGGCCCCCCGGAGCCCCCGCTCCCCAGCCCGCCCGCGCCGCCGGCCAGGATGCTGGAGGCCCTGAAACAACTGGAATCCCTGGCCGGTCATCTGGAGCGGGAATATGACGATGTCGGCTCTGGTTTCGCTGACGAGGCTCTGAAAATTCACTATGGCGTTACCCAGCCGCGCAACATCAGGGGTCTCTCCACGGCCGCCCAGGAAGAAATACTTCACCGGGAAGGAGTGGAGTTTTTCAAGGTGCCCCTGCTGTCCCGTAAAAACACGCCTTCGACCAATAATTGAATCGATAAATGACAATGACAGCTGTTAACCATGAAGAGCTTGGGAAATCGCTGACTTACCTGGTGGAATCCCTGACCGATATTCTGGCGGCCGGCGGTCCGGCCTTCAACTCGGTTGTTTTAGAGTTGCAAAAGCTCCTGCGCTCCGGCCAGATGACCGACCCGGAACCGGTCAAGAGGCACGCCTTTAACCTCTCCAATCTGGTGGATGAGATTGTGGCCGGGATCAAAGCCGGAGCGGTGGAGATCAGGGAGGAGACCGCCCCCACCCAACCGGCGCTGGATCAGAACGAGCTCAGAACCTTTTTCAGCGACATCATCAGCCATATGGCCTCCTTCCAGCCGGACAGCTATGAGGAGCGGGCTCAGAATCTCCAGAGTCTGGTCAACTCCGGCGCCCCGGCTCTGGAGATACTGATCAGCGTCCTCGAATTCATTATCCGGATCAGGGAAGATTTGTGGGCGGAGCGCAGCCGCGCTTTAAATCACATCGGCGATATTTTAAAATCTCTGGAGGACACGGAAAAGGATTTTCTCAATTTCATCTCGGCCAGCCAGAGCTATATCAGCGCCTCGGATCAAACCTTTGCGGCCACAGTAGAAGACAGCCTGATGGAAATCAGCGCCCTGGCGGCCCCGGGCCAGCTTAACCTGGACAATTTGTGCGAGCAGATCACTTTAAAAGTGAAACATATCCACGACTGCATCAAAAATAAAAAGATGGCCGATCAGGCCCGCCTGGCCCAATTGGATGATCACCGCCGGAAAGCCGCCCAGCGCCAGATCCGCACCCAGCGCGATTATGAAAAATTCACGAGCCAGAGCCACGAAATGCTCAAGGAAATCGAAGATCTCAGGGCTATTTCCATGTGCGACCAGCTGACCGAAATTTATAACCGCCGGGCCTATGACCTCCAGATGGCCAAGACCCTGGAGGCCATCAGAACCAAAACCCTCAAAACCTGCGGGCTCATCGTCTTTGATATTGACCACTTTCGGGATTTCAACAACACTTATGGCCACCTGGCCGGCGACCGGGTGCTGGCCTATGTGGCTCGCCTGACCTGCAAATCTCTTCGCCGCGATGACATTATCTGCCGCTACGGCGGCGATGAGTTTGTCATCCTGACCCCCAACGCCGGCCTGGAGGCGACGGTGGGCGTGGCCGAAAAAGTGCGCGCCAGCATCGCCGCGCTGGAATTCAAGCTTTTTAAAAACCAGGAGACCACCGTGCGGGTCACCGTGTCCCTGGGCGCGGCCGAAGTCCTGGCCACTGACGATGAGAATTCTTTTTTCGCCCGGGCCGACCAAGCTCTCTACCAGGCCAAGAGTTCCGGCCGAAACCGGGTCATCGCCGTCAAATCGTTCCAGCATCATGGATAGGCTCTACCAGGCCAAGAGTTCCGGCCGAAACCGGGTCAGCTCCGGGGTTGCTTAAAAAATTATTGCCTTTGATATCTGAATATGCTTTAATGGGAGATTGTGGTTTTTGGGCCGGCCGGCCCGTTATTTTGTCAGCTTTTTGTTATGGAGTTTGATTATGAAAACAGATGTTCACCCCAAATACCAGGAAGTGACCGCGACTTGCGCCTGCGGCAATGAATTTACCACCGCTTCGGTGCTGGATTCCCTCAAAGTCGAAATCTGCTCCGCCTGCCACCCCTTTTATACCGGCAAGCAGAAGCTGGTGGACACGGCCGGCCGGGTCGAGCGGTTTCAGCGCAAATACGCCCAGGCGCCCAAGCCGGCTGGAAAAAAGAAATAATATGGCGGGTCTTGCTCTGGCCCACAGGATACTCCTCGGGCCGCTGGGGCTGGATGTCGGCGAGGCCGTTAAAGACGCCCATGTCGGGGGGCAGGCCGTCATTGAGGGGGTCATGATGCGCGGCCCGGCCCGCTGGACGGTTACTGTCCGCCGGGCTGACGGCGCTTTGGAGCGCCTGACCACCGATTATCGCGGCTGGGCCAAAAAAGTGCCCCTCCTGGGAAAGCCCTTCCTGCGCGGGGCGCTGGTGCTTTTGGAATCCATGATTGTGGGCGTCAAGGCCCTTAATTTTTCCGCCGAAATCGCCACCGCTGATGAGCAAAAGGCCTCCGCCAGCCAAATGGAGCCCCCCCCAACGGAGGCCAAAGAACCCAAAGCCAAACCCTGGGGCTTCCTGTCGCTGGCCCTGACTCTTCTAGCCGCCTTTGGCCTGGCTATGTTGCTGTTTGTGGCTCTGCCCCATGCGGGCAGTGTGCTTCTGGGGCAGGTGATGGGCTTTGACGAGAGCTCGGCTTTTTTTCATATCCTCGACGGCGGCTTGAAGTTCGGCCTGTTTATCAGCTATGTCTGGGCCATCGGCCTGATCCCCGAGATAGACCGGGTTTACGCCTATCACGGCGCGGAGCACCAGGCCATCCATACCTTTGAGGCCGGGGAACCCCTGACCGCCGAGAAGGCCGCCCATCATCCGGTCTGCCACCCCCGCTGCGGCACGGCTTTCATATTTTTGGTTCTGGCTCTGAGCATCCTGGTTTTCGCCGCCATTTTCCCCTTTTTTTTCACCCCCCAGGGGGCTTCCCTCAGCCGCACCATCCTGGGCATTTTGTTGAAAATAGCCCTGATGCTACCCCTGGCCGGTCTGGCCTACGAGGTCACCCGTCTGGCCGGCCAGGCCTCGTCCAAATCAATCTGGCGGATTCTCCTCTGGCCCGGTCTGCTCCTGCAGCGTCTGACCACCCGCCGGCCTGACCGTCCCCAGTTGGAAGTCGCTTTAAACGCCCTGGAACAAGCTGTCGCCCCGGCATGATCAGCGACTTCGAAGAGATAGAGAGAAATCACCGAAAACTGGAGGCCGACCTGAGCGACCCGGAAGTGCTGAAAGACTCCCGGCTCTTTCGGGATACGGCCCGCCGCCATAATGAGCTGGGCAAACTGGTGTCCGCCTGGCATCGCCTCCAAAAAATCCAGGAGGATCTGGAGGGGGCCAGGGCCATGCTGGCTGATGAGAATCAGGAAATGAGGGAGATGGCCCAGGCCGAGCTGGAAACCCTGGCTGCTGAGGAAACCCGGGCCGCCGAAGATCTCAAAATACTCCTCCTGCCCCGCGACCCCAATGACGACAAAAATACGGTGATTGAAATCAGGGCCGGCACCGGCGGGGATGAAGCGGCCCTGTTTGCGGCCGATCTCTTCCGCATGTATGGGCGCTACGCCGAAACCAGAGGCTGGCGGGTGGAAATATTGAGCTCCAGCCCCACTGATGGCGGCGGGTTTAAAGAAATCATCGCCCTGATTGAAGGGGAGCGGGTCTTCAGCCAGTTAAAATACGAAAGAGGCGTCCACCGGGTTCAGCGCGTCCCGGCCACCGAGACTCAGGGGCGCATCCACACTTCGGCCGTAACTGTGGCCGTGCTGCCCGAGGCCGAAGAAGTGGAAGTGGAGATTAAGCCCGAAGAGATTAAAGTGGACGTCTACCGCTCCTCCGGCCCCGGCGGCCAGAGCGTCAACACCACTGACTCGGCCGTGCGGGTCACTCACCTGCCCACCAACCTGGTGGTCACCTGCCAGGATGAAAAATCCCAGCTCAAAAATAAGCAGAAAGCCCTGCGCATCCTGAGAGCCCGGCTGATGGATCAGATGGTGGCCGAGCAGCAGTCCAAAATCAGCGAAGAGCGCCACAGCCAGGTCGGCACCGGTGACCGCAGCGAGCGCATCCGCACCTACAACTTTCCCCAGAGCCGCCTGACCGACCACCGGGTCGGCCTGACTCTCTACCGTCTGGGGGAGATTATGGACGGCGATCTGGCTGAAATCATCGAGACGGTCGGGTCTCACTTCCAGGCCAAACGCCTGGCCGAGGCGCCTAGGAATGTCTGAGGCACCGGAAATCTGGCCGGTGGGGAAACTTCTGGAGACCACCGCCTCTTTCCTGGCCGACAGGGGCGCCACCGACCCCCGGCTGGACGCCCAGCTCCTGCTGTCCCAGGTTTTGGGCTTGACCAAAGTCCAGCTCTATATCAACTTTGAGCGGCTGGTAACCCCGGCTGAGCTGGATAAATACCGGGAGCTGGTTCGCCGCCGGGCCAGGCACGAGCCGGTGGCCTACATCCTGGGCCGCAAGGAGTTTTATGGCCTGAAATTTAAAGCCACCCCGGCCGCCCTCATCCCGCGGCCGGAGACCGAGCATCTGGTGGACACCGCTCTGAACCTGGCCCGGGAGTTGTGGCCCGGCCAACCTCTGGCCGTGGCCGATATTGGCTGCGGTGGCGGTGCCATAGCCCTGGCCCTGGCTAAAAACCTGCCCGAGGCCCGGATAGCCGCAGTGGATATTTCCCCGGAGGCCCTGGCCCTGGCCCGGGAAAATGCCCAATCTCTGGGCCTTGACCACCGGGTAACCTTTTATCAGGGCGACTTGATGGCCCCCCTGGTTCCTCTGACTTTTCAACTCATCTGCGCCAATCTGCCCTACATCCCCAGCCCGGAGATGGGCGGGCTGATGCCCGATGTCGGCCTCCATGAGCCCCGCCTGGCTCTCAACGGCGGGCCCTCCGGCCTGACTTTAATCAGCCGGCTGTTGGAGGAAGCCCCGGCCCGCCTCCAGCCCGGGGGCCGTCTGCTTCTTGAAATCTGGCCGGATTCCCGTCCGGAGCTGGAAGACCTGGCCGGCCAGGCCGGGTTCAGCCGCGTGGAAATAAGCCGGGATCTGGCTGGCCGGAACCGCCTGGCCACCCTGTCCAGATAAAATTTTGAGGAGACCCTTGCTATGGCCTGGCCCCTATGCTATAATTAAATGATGTTAATTATATCTAATTATAAGGGATGGCTGTGGGAGACCCGGGAGAGATGATGAGCGAAATAAGCCCGACCATGGGCCTGGATTTTGAAAAGGGCGGCGGCCTGATCCCGGCTGTGGCCCAGGATGACGAGACCGGCGAGATTTTAATGCTGGCCTATATGAACAGAGAATCTTTTGAGAAAACTCTGGCCACCGGCGAGGTTCACTACTACAGCCGTTCCCGCCGGAAATTGTGGCACAAGGGCGGGGGCCATTCCGGCCGGGTGCAGAAAGTCCGGGCCCTCTACACCGACTGCGACGGCGATGCCATTGTCGTCAGGATTAAACAGGTCGGCGGCGTCTCCTGCCACACCGGCCGCCGCACCTGCTTCCATTACCAGGCTGGCCCTGACGGGGTCTTCCGGCTGGCACCCGATGAGTAAAATATCCCTGGGCATACCCAAAGGCTCTTTGGAAAAAACCACTCTGGAGCTCTTCGCCCGGGCCGGCTGGCGCATCAATGTCAATGAGCGCAACTATTTTCCCGATATTGATGACCCGGAAATCACCTGCAGCCTGGCCAAGGCCAAGGAGATGGCCAATTATGTGGCCGATGGCACCCTGGATGTGGGCCTGACCGGCAAAGACTGGTGTCTGGAATACGACAGCCAGGTGGTGGTGGTGGACGATTTCCTTTACTCCAAGACCAGCTACAACCCGGCCCGCTGGGTGCTGGCCGTGGGCGGCGACAGCCCCTATCAGACCCCGGAAGACCTGGCCGGCAAGCGGGTGGCCACCGAGCTGGTCAATGTCACCAAACGCTGGTTCGCCGGCCTGGGCATACCGGTGACCGTCATCTTCTCCTGGGGGGCCACCGAGGCCAAAGTGGTTTCCGGCCTGGCCGATGCCGTGGTGGAAGTCACCGAAACCGGCAGCACCATCCGGGCTCACAGTCTGCGGATTATCAGCGAGGTCATGCAGACCAACACCCAGTTAATCGCCAACCCGGCCGCCTGGGAGGATGAATTCAAGCAGGCTAAAATCAGGCAGGTGGCCCTGCTCCTGAAAGGTGCCCTCAAGGCCTACGGCCTGGTCGGCCTGAAACTCAATGTCCGGGAGCGGGACGCCGGCGAAGTCATTGAGCTCCTGCCCAGCTTAAACGCCCCCACCGTGGCCCATCTCTACAAAACCGACTGGCTCAGCGTGGAAACGGTCATTTCCGACAGCGTGGTGCGCGAGCTCATCCCCCGCCTGCTGGAGCGCGGGGCCGAAGGCATCATTGAGTACCCGCTGAATAAAGTTATTTAATAAGGCTGTCTTAATCATGATGATGTTCAAACGACTTTTGTCCCTGGGGCTGCTGGCCGCCGCCGCTCTGGCCCTCCCGGCCTGCCTTCCTTTTTTGGAGAGCAACTCCAAAACCAAACCGGCCGCCTCCGGCCGCCCGTCCGAGAGCGAGCAGACCAAGGCCCAGACCAGTCTGGCCAAAGCCCTGATGATGGAGGGCAATTACGCCCAAGCCCTGCCGGAGCTTCTGGAAGCCAAAAAAACGGCCCCTAAAAACGCTGATGTGGAAAATTTGATTGGTCTGGCCCACTATGGCCTGAAGGAATACGAAGAGGCTATTGAGAGCTTTCATAAGGCCCTGCAGTTAAATCCGGGCCTCACGGCCGCCCACAACAGCCTCGGGCTGACCTATCTGGCCCTTCAGAATTACGACCAGGCCCTGACCGAATTTAACTCCTGCCTCAAGGATCAGAGCTATCAGAATAAGCACCTGCCCCTCTCCAATATCGGCCTGACCTATCTGGAGACCCAAAGCTATGACCAGGCCCTGACCGCCCTGACCCGGGCCATTGAGCTGAAACCGGATTACGACAAGACTTACCAGCTCATCGGGCGGGTCTATCTGGCCAAGAATCAGACCAAAGAAGCTGTGGATTACCTGACCAAAGCCGCCGAGCTGAATCCTCAGGACGGGGATACCCGGCAACTTCTGGCTGAGGCTCAGGCCCGGCGGAGCCGCTTATAGCTGGCGGTTTTAATTTAAGGATCCCGAGGTGACGCCGATGATGATGACGCCGACGATGACCCAGCGCCTGCTCTACCTGGGGCTAATCACCCTTTTGCTCCTGCCCCTGGCCGGTTGCCCCGGCTCGCGCGGCTCCTCCGGCACCGGTCAACGCGGCTCCGCCGGCCAGTCGGCCGGGGAGCAAGCCGCAGCCAAGACCAACCTCGGCGCCGCCCTTTTGATGGCCGGAGAATACGACAAAGCTTTGCCCGAGCTTTTGAAAGCCCGGGAATTGACCCCCAAAAACGCTGACATTGAAAACTATCTGGGGCAGGCTTACGGGGGTATGAAGCAATATCCCCTGGCCATTGAAAGCTATGCCCAGGCCCTGAAACTCGACCCCAAGCGCACTGATGTGCGCAACAATCTCGGGGTGATTTATTTAGCCCAAAAAAACTATGACCAGGCCCTGGCCGAATTCAACACCTGCCTTGAAGACCTGGTCTACCAGAAAAAACATCTGCCCCTGGCCAATATCGGCCTGACTTATCTGGAGATGGGCCAGTATGACCAGGCCCTGCCGCCCCTGACCCGGGCCACGGAGATCACCCCCAACTACGGCAAAAGCTACCAGATTATTGGCCGGGTGCATCTGGCCAGGGGCCAGACCAAAGAAGCGGTGGACTATCTGACCAACGCTTCCAAACTCGACCCCAATGACGCTGAAACTCTCCTGATTCTCGGCGACGCCCACACCCGGCTCGGCGACCGGGAGGAAGCCGCCCAGGCCTATAGCCGGGCCTCGGCCCTGGCCCCCAATACGCCCCTGGCCCTCGAAGCTCAAAAGAGGGCCCGCGCGGTGATGGGCTTTGACTGACCGATCGGCCGAGCGCACCCGGGGGCTGACCCCTTTCCTGGTCATGGAGATTCTGGAGCGGGCCAAAGTTCTGGAGGCCCAGGGCCGGCGGATTATTCAGCTCCAGATTGGCGAGCCTGATTTTGACACCCCGGCGGTCATCACCGAAGCCCACGATCGGGCCCTGATTGACGGCCACACCCACTACACCCCCTCGCTGGGCGATCCGGCCCTGAAAGAGGCCCTGGCCGCCTACTATAAAAAGCGTTACCGGGTGGAGGTGGCCCCGGAGCGGTTTTTCATCTGCCCCGGCTCCTCGGTGGGCCTGACTTTGCTCTTCGGTGCCCTGATCAATCCCGGCGATCAGGTCATCATGTCCGACCCCCACTACCCCTGCTATGACAACATGATCAGGTTTTTCGGCGGCCGGCCCCGCTGCGTCACCGTGCGGGAAGAGGAGGGCTTTCTCTACCGGCCTGAAGATATCGCGGCCAGCCTCAGCCCGGAAGTCAAGGCTGTGGTCATCAACTCCCCGGCCAACCCCACCGGCACTATTCTGGATGAAGACCGCCTTCGCCGCATCGCCGCTCTGGGCCGCCTGGTGATTTCTGATGAAATCTATCACGGCCTGACCTATGGCCCGGAGCCGGAACACAGCATTCTGGAATACACCGACAACGCGGTGGTGGCCAGCGGCTTTTCCAAACTGTTCGCCATGACCGGCTTCCGCCTGGGCTACCTGATCCTGCCGCCGGACCTGCTGAGAACCATGACCATTGTCACTCAGAATTTTATGATTTCCACCACCGCCGCCGTGCAAAAGGCCGGCATCTGCGCCCTGGAAAAATCCTGGCCGGCTGTGGAAATCATGCGCCAGACCTATGACCGCCGCCGCCGTCTGCTTCTGGCCGGCTTAAACCGTCTGGGGCTGACGGTCAAGGTGGAGCCCACTGGAGCTTTTTATATCCTGGCCAACGTTTCCCACCTCTCCGGCGACTCTTACGCCCTGGCTTTTGACCTTCTGGAAAAGGCCGGGGTGGGCACTGATCCCGGCATTGATTTCGGTCCGGGGGGGGAGGGTTTTTTGCGTTTTTCCTACGCCAACTCAGAGGCCAACATTGAGGAGGCCCTGGCCCGGCTGCAAAAATATCTTGAGGATCGCTCATGACTCTGGCCGTCGGCCCCGAAAAGCCCCCGGCCCTGGCCGCTGATTTTATCATCTCGGCCGCCGCCGCCGGCCAGTTCCCCCGCTTGGATCGGCCGGAAGTGGCTCTGCTGGGCCGCTCCAACAGCGGCAAATCTTCCCTGATGAATCGCTGGCTGGGCCGCAAGGGTCTGGCCCGGGTGGGCCAGACCCCGGGCCGCACCCGGCTGATTAATTTTTTTCAGGTGACCTGGCGCAAAGACGAGCCGCCCTTCACCCTGGCTGACCTGCCCGGTTACGGCTTTGCCGCCGCGCCCCGGGCCCTGGTGGCCAACTGGCGGAAACTGGCGGCCGACTATCTGGAGAGCGGGCGGCCGCTGAAAATGGCCCTGCTCTTAATGGATATCCGCCGGGATCCGGGCCAGGATGAATTTGGCCTGCTGAACTGGCTGGCTGAATTGGGCATTCCGGCCTGGGTCATGGTCACCAAGGCCGACAAGGTGGGCCGGAACGATTTGGCCAACCGCCTTTCGGCCATCCAAAAACTCCTGACCGGCCACGCCAGTCTGGAGCGGGATCCTTTGCCCTTCTCGGCCGTCACCGGCCAGGGCCGCGACCAGCTCATCGCCGGCCTGATTGATTCCCGGTTGCTTTTTTAGAGGTCACCAGTTGGCGTTATGAGCGAGCCTGAACTTTTAGCCTTTGACGGCCGTATTTACACTCTGGAGCCGGGCCGGCCCCTGGCCACAGTCTTGGCCGCCCGGGGGCAGAATCTGATTTATGTCGGCTCAGACCTGGAGGCCGCCCGGAAACTGCTGTCGCCTGAGGCCCGGACTCTGGATCTGGGCGGCCGCCCGGTTCTGCCCGGCCTGATTGACGGCCACGCCCACCTCTTTTCCGAGGGCATCAAGCTGGCCGAGCTGGATGTCTTTCAAAAATCGCGGGCGGAAACCCTGGAGATTATCCGGCGGGAGGCTGCGGCCCGGTCGGCCGGCCAATGGATTGTCGGCCACGGCTGGAATCAGGAAATCTGGCCCGGCCGCGCCTGGCCCACCCGGGCGGAGCTGGATACGGTGGCCCCCCATAACCCGGTGGTCATTGACCGGGTGGATAAACATTCCATCTGGGTCAATTCACCGGCCCTCGGCCTGGCCGGCCTGACTGACCAGACCCCGGATCCGCCGGGCGGGGAGTATTTGAGAGATGATGGCGGCCGCCTGCAAGGTATTTTGATCGGGCAGGGCATGTGGGCGGTCAAAAATCTGCTGCCCCCCCTGGACGACGCCGGGCTGTATGAGGCCCTGCTGCGGGGCCAGGCGGAAATGATCAGCTTTGGCCTGACCTCTCTGATGGAGGCCGGGGCCACCCTGCGCCACCTGGCCCTCCTGAGGCGGGGGTATCAGAGCCGGGATTTGAAAATCAGGATCAGGGCCATGCTCCTGGGCCTGGAGAAGCAGGACGAGGCCTACCTGGCCGCCGGCCACCGGCCGGTGCGCCATCTCTTTGAGGAGCGGCTATCCATCGACGGCCTCAAAATTCACGCCGACGGCTCACTGGGCTCCCGCAGCGCCTGGCTGAAGCAGGACTACGCCGACCGGCCCGGCCACCGGGGCGAGCATTTTTTCAGCGATGAGCAACTCCTGACCATGATGAGCCGGGCCAGGGCCAACGGCCTGACCGTCAGCGTCCACGCCATTGGCGATGCGGCTGCGGCCCAGGCCCTCAACGCTATGGAAAAAGTTTTCAAGGCTCAGCCGGGGGAGGATCTTCGCTGGCGCCTGGAGCATTTTCAGGTGGTGGGCGAGGGCGATCTGGAGCGCGCCCTGGCCCTGGGGGTGGTGCCCTCTATCCAGAGCGTGGGCCTCATGTCTGACCTGGCTATGGCCGAGGATCGCCTGGGGCCGGAAGTTATCCGCCGCTCCTACCTCTGGCGGGCCGTGCTGGATCAAGGCGGGCTTTTGGTCAACGGCTCGGATGGGCCGGTGGAGTCGGTCAACCCCTTTGAGGGCCTCTACGCGGCGGTGACCCGCCGCAATCTGGCCGGCCAGCCGGCGGGCGGCTGGCGCCCCGAGCATTGCTTAAGCCGCCTGGAAGCCCTGAAATCCTACACCAGTTGGGCGGCCTGGTCGGAATTTAACGAATACCGCAAAGGGACGCTGAAAGCCGGCAAGCTGGCCGACTTCATTGTGCTGGATGGCGACCCCCTGGTCTGCCCCGAGGAAGAGATTAAAGACATCCGGGTGCTGAAGACGATTATCGGCGGCGAGCTGGTTTTCGAGCGGCCGGCTTGAATCGGAGACTGATGATGAAATCATACCGCAAGGAACTGCATTTTTGCACCAAGACCCGCCGGGCCTATCTGAACATCACCCCCCAGGTCGAAGCCGCCCTGGCCGAAAGCGGCCTGCGCGAAGGCCTGTGTCTGGTCAACGCGATGCACATAACGGCCAGCGTGTTTATCAACGACAATGAGAGCGGTTTGCACCGCGATTTTGAGCGCTGGCTCGAAAAGCTCGCGCCGGAGAAGCCCCATGACCAATATGACCACAATGGTTACGAGGACAACGCTGACGCCCACCTGAAACGCTCGGTGATGGGGCGCGAGGTGGTCATTGCCGTGACCGACGGCCGGCTCGACTTTGGGACCTGGGAACAGATTTTCTATGGCGAGTTTGACGGCCAACGCAATAAGCGGGTGCTGGTGAAAATTATTGGGGAGTGACCGAATTCACTGTTTTTGACTTACCGTTCAATTTTTTTACAAAAAGCGACGGAAGTTTTCGGCTTGAAAGGGCAGTGGAGTTAGGGTAATATGGGACAAATCGCTGAAGGCGATAAAAGATTGGCTTGAAAGGAATTTACCATGCTTTGTCCTTGTTGCGGAAAAGAAGTTTCGAATCAGGCCACCGCCTGTCCTGGATGCGGTCAGCCCTTTTTAGGCGACAGCAGCCCCAAAAGCAGAGCCGCCGTGGCTCTTCTGGCTTTCTTTGTGGGGGTTTTTGGCATTCACCGTTTCTATGTCGGCAAGGTCGGCACCGGCATACTCCAAATTATTACTTTGGGCGGGCTTGGTTTCTGGACTCTATTTGATTTCATCATGGCTCTTTGCGGCACGTTCACCGATAAAGAAGGCCGAAAAGTTACCCGGTGGTGAAACCGCTCATGGGCCTAAAGCCTTGGCCGGATTTTGGGCACCGATTTTAGAAAAATAAGCCCACCCCGGTCGAAACGCGCTATGAGCCGGGTATCTGCTCGTTGAGCCGCACCTTAAATATTGCCCGAATCGTCCGCGCCGACAAAACCCATCCCCATTTCAGAATGTGGTATATTATGGGTAAATCTGTCAGGAGTGGTCATGACCAAGCTTAAAATGCTCATCTACGCGCTGTTGCTTCCCGCCCTTTTGGCTTGCGGATCAGCGGCCGGCGCGGCTGACGCCGTTCTGCTTCAGGTGGAAACCAAATTGCGGGCCACCCCGTCCGCTCTGGCTCAACCCCTGGCCACCCTGAAAAAAGGCGATGCCGTTGAAATAATCAGAGAGCAGGGCCAATGGCTGGAAGTTAAAAAGGAGAGCCGGCGGGGCTGGCTGCCCAGAGCCGTCTTAGTCCCCCTTGAGCCTCAGCTAGAGGGGGAAGCCGCCGCCGCCAACCCGCCGGCGGTGAAAGCCGGGGGCTCTTTAAGCGCGGCCGGGGCCAACCCGGCTGAGGTCAAGGCCGGGGCTGATGAAATCGCCCTGGCGGGCAAGGGCTTTGACAAAAGCATTGAGGCCGAGTACCGGGCTTCCGGCGCGGCTCTGAATTACGTGGCGGTTGATTATATGGCCAGCTTCGTGGTTTCTGCCCAGGAATGCGAGGATTTTTTGCGCAAAGGCCGCGAAGGGGTTAAGCCATGAAAAAGCTCTATTTCCCTTTGGCCGGGCTTTTTCTGTTTATGAGCGGCTGCACTATGGCCACCTTGGCCGATACCGTTGGCAGTATGATTCCCGTGCGCTCTCCGGTGCCCGTGAGCCAGCTGGTCAGCACCGGCCAAAAGATTTTTAAAAGTTTTGAAGACTTCACCCCGGAAGAGGAGCATTACCTGGGCCGGGCCGTGGCCGCCACTATATTGGCCAAATACCAGCCTCTGCGCGATAACCACAGCGACCGCTATCTAAACCTGCTGGGCCAGAGTCTGGCCCGTCATTCCGCCAAACCCGATGTTTTGGGCGGCTACCACTTTATTGTGCTCAATTCCGATGAAGTCAACGCCTTTGCCGCGCCGGGCGGCCTGATTATGGTGACGAGAGGCATGGTCAGGACGGCCGCCAATGAAGACGAGCTGGCGGCTGTCCTGGCCCATGAAATAGCCCATGTGGAGCTGAGCCACGGCATCAGCAGCATCAAATCAGCCCGCCGGGATGACGCCCTGCTGACTGTCGGCTCCCTAGCCGCTTCTCAAGCTCTGGCCAAGTCGAACTTGTCGGCCCAGATGACCGCTCTGGGCAATCTCCTGGGCGCGGCCGCCAAGGACATCGCCCAGGATCTGATGACCAACGGCTATTCCCGCAGCGCGGAGCTGGAAGCTGACCAGGCGGCCCTGGCCATTCTAACCAACGCCGGCTATGCGCCGTCGGCGCTGGATTCGGTGCTGGGGCACATGGAGCCCCGAATTCAGTCTGGAATCGGCTTTGGGAAAACCCATCCTTCGCCGGCCGACCGGCGCCAGAGCCTGGGCCTCAGTAATGGCCCCGTCCCGGCCAACCCGGTCAGGCAGGCGCGTTTTACAGCGGCTCTGTCTGCCCTGCGCTGATGGGCCTTAAGTCACAGCCCAAAAGCCTGACAGGCGCTCTTGGCCTGGCTTTAGCGGCCTCAATGCTGGTTTTCGGGTGTTGGCGACTGGAGCTTCTGGAGCGTCCGGAGGGCTTGACCTGGGATTGGCGGGTGCGCCAAATCGCCCGTTTTTCCTCCAGCCGCGATGATATTGTCATTATCGCTCTGGATCAATCCAGCCTGGACTGGATGCAGCGGGAGCAGGGGTTGGTCTGGCCCTGGCCGCGCGAGGTTTATGCGGCGGTGGTGGATTTTTGCGCCGAGGCCCGGAGCGCGAGCCTGACCCTGGACGTGTTGTATTCCGAGCCTTCCAGCTACGGCTCTGAAGATGACGCCCGTTTGGGCTCGGCCATCGCCAGGCATGGCCGGGTGACTCTCCCCTTCATCCTGGGGCGGGAAACCGGCAGCCATGATCACTGGCCGGAATGGGCCGCCCGTTCTCTCCTGAGCCTGACCCAGCCTCCGCCCCCGGCCTGGCCTCAAGGCCGCCGGGCCACTTTCACCATACCGGAAATTGCCGCCCAGGCCGTGCTGGGCAACGCCCAGGG
>JAISJK010000092.1 GCA_031261565.1 Candidatus Adiutrix sp.
ATTGGCCTAAAGAGGGCCTTCCGGTGGCTATAGAGGCCTTGACACAACCTTTTTGAATATTTTTTGTGGAATTTTGGACATTGTCCACGCCATGGACGAATTTTTTGGCGGCCAGCTCCAGCAAACACAAATTTCGAACATTAAGCCGGCTTTTCGGTCCAGTGACTTTTAGCGAGGCCATCAAACATGATAAATCCGGGCCAGAGCCTGGCCGTCAATCTGGGTGGCGGTTTCCAGGCCCAGGCCGCGCTCCTCTAAATAGGAGGGCAGCCAGGGGGGCAGATGGCTACAGGTCAGCCGCAATTCCAGAAAAGTAGCCTCGCCTAAAAACCTCTTCAGCAGTTTTTTAGAGGAAGAGGCCGGATCGGCGGCCAGAGCGGCGACCAGATCAAACTCATAGATGCCTGTGCCCTCCCGGTCAATGGGGGCTTGAGCGACGGCCGGCGGGTTCTCCTCTTCCTCGGCCACGACCGCCGCCAGCCCGTCCAGGCAGGCCGGCTCAAAACCATCCATTTTGCAGAGGCTGAGGCCCGAGCGGCTCAGCACATTGAAATCAACGCCGCTGATGGAGCGGGCCGCCAGCAGCCTGACCCCGGCCAGCTGGTTGGCCAGGACGCCGATCCCGGCTCGGCGCTCGGCTAGGTCGTTGGCCGGGCTGAGGTTTAAGGGTAAGCGGCCCTGGAGCGACCAGAGGCCGTCAGATCTGACAAAAATATCCACGGTGTTGGGCTTTTCCAGATCGGCGATGGTGCCTTCTGAATTCCGAACCACAGCGATGCGGGTGGTTTCCATATCAACCTCTTTCAATGGAGCAGGGACTCAAAAAAGTTTTCCCGGCCCAGGAGCGGCTCGGCGGCCAGCTCGACCCCGGCAGCCTCCTCCTGGCTGACGGCCGTCACCAGGCGGGCTGAAGTGGCCGCCAGGCGCACAAAACTCTGAAAAGCGCAGTTGCCGGCCCGCTCGCCCACGCCCCTCAGGGTGGTATCCACATAGTCAGCCCCGGCCAGGGCCGCGCAGAAAGAGTTGGCCACGGCCAGGCCCAGGTCGTTGTGGGCGTGAACCTCCAGACAAAAACCCTCAGGGGCCAGGTGGCGGACGAGGTCGCTGAAGCGGCTGGGGGTCATGACCCCCACCGTGTCGCTCAGGCGCAGCCGCTCCACCCTGAAATCGCGCAGGCGGGTGATGATGGCCGACAGAAGCTCCGGCGAGGCCCGAGAGACATCCTCCAAGCCGAGACTGGGCTCGAAGCCGTTGCTTTTGACCAGATCCAGACACTCGGCCAGGCGGCTCAGGGCCTCCTCCAGGCTGAGCCCCAGTTTTTGCCGCAACTGCCTCTCCGAGGCCGGCAGGCAGACGTGAATAATATCCGGCCGGCACTGACAGGAGGCCACGATATCACCCGGCTTCATCCGGTTCCAGGTGGAGATGACCGCCCGGCGGCAACGCTCTTTGATGGCGGTCACAGCGCTGACTTCCAGATCGCCCATGGCCGGGGTGCCGGCCTCAATCTGGGCCACGCCGGCCCCCTCCAGCAACAGGGCCAGCCCGACCTTGGTCTCTGGACTGAAAGCCAGCCCCGGCGACTGCTCCCCATCCCGCAGAGTGGTGTCAACCAGGCGCACGGTGCGGCGACTCATGGCTCTCCTCCCCAATCCGGCCAAACAGGCCTCAAATTCCTCATCGGTCAGACTGCGGCCCCGGCGGAGAGCCAGAGCCTGCACCAGGCTCAGCAACTCCGCCTCCCTCTCCGGCGGGCAGGGCCGCCCGGCCATCCGGCTTTTACGGCCCACCGAAGATCGGCTGGAGTGGCGGCCCGCGACCAGATAGCGCTCGGCCCCGACCAGCTCCGGGGGAAAGGGCTCGTAGAGCGAGGGCTCTTTGGCTAGGCCGTCAACATGGACGCCGGATTCCACCGCGAAAATGGCTGGGCCAATAACCGCTTTAGTGGCCGGGATGGAGCGGCCGGCCAGGCGCTGATATAATTTTCTCAGTTCCGGCCAGACAGCGGGAGCCTCCGGCCACCGTGCCCGGCCGGAGAGATGCAGGAACAGCCACAATTCTTCCAGGCCGGGCAGAGCCCCCTCCCCGTTAAAAGCGGCGGCGGCCAGGAGCCCCCCCTGCTCCAGCCAGGTCAGAGCCAGGGCCGTGGCCTGGCCTGTCCGGCTGCTAAAAATCACCGGCCGGTTTAGAGGAAATGGCCTGATCCCCAGAAAAAGCCCCCTCAAATCGCCCCCAGGGCAGCGGTCAAACGAGATTTCAATTTTCAGAGCGGCCCGGTCGGCCGCCCCCGGGTCGCGCACCTGCCTGAGGCCGAGGCGGCCCAGAAGCCCCCGCCACTCCCCGGCCTCGGCCGGGCTGATCACCCGCCCGGCGGCGGCCAGGGCCGGCAAAGTGAAATCAATCAAATACATCCGGGCCTTAAGCCCCGCCGGCCGGTCAACAGGCCAGGCCCCGGGCCGCTTCCCGCACGGCCCGGTCAATGTTGTCATAAGTGGCCACGGCGGCGATGCCCTTTTCTTTCAGACGCTGGCTGGGTGATTCGCCGATGCGCAGAGCCAGCACACAGTTGCAGTCCCCGACCGCCTCCACCAGAGTGGCCGTGAAGCCGGGCTGCCTGGCCTCCCCGCCGCCGCAGCTCCCCCCGCAGAGGGATGGCCCGCCGCCGGCCCGCCGGATGGGGCGCGTTTCCAGCAGGCGCACTTCCCGGCCGTCGCTCTCATAGATATAAAACCGGTCAGCCTGGCCGAAATGCTGATCCACCACCACCCCGCTTTTGGAGACCACGGCTATTTTGACCGCCGCTCCAGGCTTAACCGCTGGGGCGACCGGCTGGGGGGCCGGCTGGAACTCGATGGAGCGATCCTGGCCCAGGAGCCCGGCGGCGTCGGCCCGGCACTGGCGGCAGTGGTTCATCTGCGAGAGGTACTGGCCGCAACGCTTGCGCAACTCCTGGTGGGCTCGGTTGCTGACCATGCTCATATTTTCAAAGGCGCTGCCGGCCACCGGGATAAGTTGCATGATATTGGAGATATAAGCCCCCAAGCCGGCCACTTTCTGGACGACTTCCACCACGTGCTCATCGTTGATGCCCTTGAGCAGCACCGTATTCACCTTGACCACCAGCCCGGCCTCGGTCAGCATTTTAAGGCCGGCCAGTTGGTTGGCCAGCAGGAGGGCCGCCCCGGTGCGGCCCTGGTAGCGGTGGCCGAAATAATCGACATGGGCGTAGATTTTCGCCCCGATGTCCGGGTTCACGGCGTTGATGGTGATGGTCACATGGCTGACGCCCAGCTCAATGAGTCGGGCGGCGTGGAGCGGTAGCATCAGGCCGTTGGTAGACAGGCAAAAAGTCACCCCCGGGTCGGCCTGGCGGATGAGGCTCAGGGTGTCGGCCGTCCGGCTCCAATCGGCCAGGCTGTCACCGGGGCCGGCAATGCCCACCACGCTGAAGGTGCTAGTGGAATCTTTGAATTTCAGAAAACGGGCCAGAGCCTCTGCCGGGCTCAGCACCTGAGCGGCCACGCCGGGCCGGCTCTCATTGGGGCAGTCGTATTTGCGGACGCAGTAATTGCAGCTGATATTACAGGCCGGGGCCACCGGCAGATGTAGCCGGGCCTGGGTGGCGCAGGCCGAGGGCGAAAAGCAGGGGTGGCGGCCGGTTCGCTCGGCCTGGCTCCTGGGCCGGGCGGCCGGTTCGGGCTGGTAAAACTGCTGGCGGAGGGCGCTGCGGTAAGTGCTGTCTTGCCGGCTGATCAGAGTATTGGCCAGGCGATCCAGCAGGGCCAGGGCCCCGCTATATCCCCAGGTTCGCACTCTTTGGCCGCCGACATGGTCGTGGATGGGAAAAGCGCAGCGCACCAGGGGGATGTGGTGGCGCTCTTCAATGCGCCGGGCCTCGGAACTGCCCACCAGAATATTGGTGCCGTTGGCCAAGGCCTGGTACTCAATGGCCTCAAAGTCGGCAAAATTCAAAACCGAAAACCGCTCCACCAGGGCGTTGTCAGCGGTCGGCCCGATTTCCGCCCGCAATTTGGCCTCAAATCCGGGGTAGTGGCCGCCAGTGGCCGCCACCACCGGCACCAGGCCGTTTTCCGCGCACAGCCTGGCCAGGCCCAGCACCAGATCGGGCTCGCCGAAAAGGGCCGCCCGCCCCAGGGCGCTGTATTTGTGGGCGTCAATCATGGCGTCGCAATAGCGGCTCCGCTCCTCGCGCACTGCCTGGGGCACCTTAGCCCCCAACGATTCCAGGGTTTTGACCAGAGCGTCGGTGTCACGGAGGCCTAGGGGGGCGTTTAAGCGCAGGAGAGGCACGTGGTAGCGCTCTTCCAGGAGCGCCCCCGGCGAGATTTCCGGCGGGCAGAAGGCAGTCAGTTCCAGAGTCAGCCTGGCCCCGGCCATGGCCGCCGCCTCGGCCAGCGGGGTGCCGCCGGAGGGCAGCCGGTTATAGACCGGGTTATGGCCGCCATCAAGGTTTTGGGAAATATCGGGCAACAGCGTATAGGGCAGGCCACAGCCGTTTAAAAAATTTTTTAAGGATCGCATATCAGCCGGGCTGGCCGGGCCGGTGATGATATTCAGGCCCCCGTGAGGCGCCAGGTTCATTTTAATCTGGCTCAGGAGCGCGCGCACCGCCCGGAACCAGCCTTCGAAGTGGGTGCCGCTGTAGCCGGCCGAGGAGACCGGGATGAGGGTGGTTTTGAGCTCCGGCCGGCTCTCCCGATAGCGCTGAATAATGGCCGGGACATCCTCGCCAATGGTCTCGGCCAGACAGGTGGTCATGATGGCGATGACTTCCGGCTCATACAGCTTGATCAGGTTGTCGAGACCTTTGACCAGGTTGGCCTCGCCGCCAAAGACTGTCCCTTCCTCGGTCAGCGAGGAGGAAGCGATATCAATGGGCTCATTGTAATGAGTGGCCAGGTGGCGGCGGATATAGGTGCTGCAGCCCTGGGAGCCGTGCAACAGGCTCATGGCCCTTTGCAAGCCGTAGATGGCCGTCACCGCGCCCAGGGGCACGCACATTTTGCAGGGATTGGTGTTGAGATTGGCCAGATTGGTGCTCATTATAATTCTCCGCCCCCTCAGGACGTCAGGCCCGGGCATACTGCCAGACGGGGCTGTTGATGGACAGATTGATTTCCCTGGTGAAATTTTCCACCCCGGCGAAACCCGCCAAGGGCATTTTGCGCTCGTGGTTGTGGTCGCAGAAGGCAATGCCCATTTTATAGGCCAGGGGCCGCTCTTTGACCCCGCCGACCAGGATATCGGCCCCCTGCTCGCGCATAAAGGTTTCCAGCTCGGCCGGGTTGGCGTCATCCAGAATGACCGTGCCCGGCTGAACCAGACGGCTCAGCACTTCGTATTCCTCGGGTCGGCCGGTCTGGGTGCCCACCAGCACGGTTTCAATGCCCAGCTCGTTAAACTGGCGCACTAGAGAGATGGCCTTAAAACCGCCGCCGACAAAGATAGCCGCTTTCTTGCCGGCCAGACGGGGGCGGTAGGGCTCAATGACCCGGCTGACCCGCTCGGTCTCCCGGTTGATGAGGGCTTCGGCCCGGCGGCGGTGGCCAGCATCGCCCACCAGGTCAGCCACCTTTTTCAGAGCGCTGGCCGTGTCGTCCAGACCGAAAAAGCTGGCCTTGACCCAGGGCTGATGAAACTCCTCTTCCATCCGGCCGGCCAGATACATCATGGAGCCGGCGCACTGAACCACATTGAGACGGGCGGAAGGGGCCCTGAGCAGGGTCTCGTAGCTGGCATCACCGGTGAAAGTCGAAACCACCGGCAGACCTATTTCCTTAAAGTAGTTCCTGATAATCCACATTTCGCCGGCCAGGTTGTAATCGCCTAAAATATTGATGCCCCCGGCCGCAGGCTGGTCGTGGCTCGGCTCTAAAAGGGTCATCAGGGCTTCGCAGGCCAGGCGGTAGCCCATGGATTTGTGGCCGGCGAAGCCCGGCGACTTGACCGGAATGACCCGGCGGCCGTGTTTCTTTTCCGCGGCCCGGCAGACGGCCTCAACATCATCGCCGATAACGCCCACAATGCAGGTGGAGTAGACAAAAATCAGAGGCGGCGCGTAAACCGCAGCTATTTCATCCAGCGCGGCGGCCAGCTTTTCCGCGCCGCCAAAGACCACGTCTCTTTCCTGAAGGTCAGTGGAAAAGCTGTTGCGGAAAAGCTCGGAGCTGCTGGTGAGGCTACCCCTGATATCCCAGGTGTAGCTGGCGCAGCCAATGGGGCCATGCACAAGGTGGAAGGCGTCGGTGATGGGGTTGAGCACCACCCTGGCCCCGCAATAGACGCAGGCCCGCTGGCTGACCGCCCCGGAGATGCTGGCTGATTCGCATTTGATGGTGCCGGACTGGCCGGGCTGGAACCGGATGGACGGCTTTCTTTCTTCCAGGATGGGCGCGATCATGAGCAGTCCTTTCACATCACCACATCGAAATCCTCATCGGCGCAGGTGCGGTCGTAATGATCCATCAGGGCCGAGGCGATCATTTCGGCCAGTCGCAGGCCACCCTGATAGCCGACCAGGGGATTGTAGCTGTGCCCGTAGCGGTCGAGGATAGGGAAGCCGGCCCGCACCAGGGGGATATCTTCGGCCTTGGCGATCTGCTTGCCGTAAGAGGTGCCGATGAGCAGATCCACCGGCTCATTTTTGATCCACTGGTGCAGCTCAAAGAGATCGGCTCCGGCCTTGACCCGGCAGTCCTCCCGCCCGTAGGTGGCCAGGAGGGTCTTGACCCTGGTGGTGAAGAGCTCTCCGGGCGTCCCGGTGACGATGTAGCGGGGCCGGAGGCCCAGCTCCAGGGCCAGGGCGGTCAGGCCGATAACCGTGTCCGGGTCGCCGTAAATAGCTGTCTTCCGGTCGTGGTAATAGGGGTTGGCGTCGAGCATCAGATCCAGCAGGCGGCCCCGTTCGTCTTCCAGCTCCCGGGGCACGGCTTGGCCGGACAGGGCGGACATGGCCATCAGCAGGCGATCGGTGGCCGCGATGCCCATGGGCAGGGGCATCAGGTCGGATTCCACCTGGCATTTGCTTTTAAGAACCAGGGCCGGCTCGGCGCAGGCGAATTCACCCAGGGCCAGGGTCTGGAGGACGCCGCCCAGCATCTGGATTTCCGCAATGGTGGTTCCCCCCGGGGGGAACATCTCGTAATCGCCGGTCATCGGCCGATCCATGACATCGCTCTGATCAGGGAACATGATGCAGTCAAGGCTCATCAGGCCGGCCAGGCGCTTTATCTCCCGGATATCGCCGGGGTTGACAAAGCCGGGGAAAATGGCTACCCGGTTGTTTTTGGCCGCCCGGGCATCGGCCAGGTAGCGGATAAACCCGGCCATCATGTTGCCAAACCCGTTGACATGGGAGCCGACATAGCTGGGCGTGTTGGTGTGAACCACATACTTGTCGTCGGGTATGGTCAGCTCCATGATATAGGCGTTGAGGTCATCGCCGATGGTCTCGCTCAGGCAGGTGGTGTGGACGGCGATGATATCCGGCTGATAGACGTCAAAAATATTTTTGACCGCCGTGCGCAGGTTGGAGCCGCCGCCAAAGACGCAGGCCCCCTCGGTGAAGGAACTGGTGGAGGCGATGGCCGGCTCTTTAAAGTGCCGGGTCAGAAAGGTCCGGTGATAGGAGACGCAGCCCTGGCTGCCGTGGCTGTGAGGCAGGCAGCGGTGGACGCCCAGCGCGGCGTAAAGCGCCCCGACCGGTTGACAGGTCTTGCAGGGATTGATGCGCAGGGCGCTGCGCTCGGCCAGGGTATTAGGCGTCAGTTCAAGCATTGGCCGCGTCTCCTTCCCGATCTCCGGCCTTCCAGGGCGGAGTCACCATTTTCCAGGCCGGGGCGTAAAGGCCCATGGTCAGGTCGCGGCCGAAAATGACCGCCCCCCTGAAACCGGCGTATGGCCCGCTGTAATCGTAACAATGAAGCTGCCGGGACAGGACGCCCGACTTCTGCAGCACATATTTGTCCTTGATGCCGGAAAAGAAAATATCCGGCCGGAGCAGTTTTGCAAACTGCTCGGTCTCGAAATGATTCAGGTCATCCACCACCCAGGAACCGTCAGGCATATCGCGGATCATCCCGGCGTAGCTTTCCAGCCCGATGGTCGATTTCAGCTCCTCGTAGCGCTCCGGGCTCAGGAAAGCGCGGTAGCGCTTGTCGTCTTTGGCGACGGTCAGGGTTTCGATATTTTTGCTGTCGGCGTCCTCCTTGATCCTGGGGATAACCTGGCGGCCCTCATAATCGTCGCGGTGGCCGAATTCATAGCCGGCCAGCACCGTGGCCACTCCGAAATCCCGCAGCAGATCCTGATAGTGATGGGAGCGGCTGCCGCCGACAAAGAGCGCCGCCCGGCGGCCCTCCAGCCGACTCTTGAAATAGCTGATGTCCGGCTCAATGGCGGCCAGCTCATCGGCGATAACTTCCTCGGTTCTGTTTTTCAAATCCTGGTCGCCAAAAAATTCAGCGATGCGCCGCAGGGACTCGGCGGCCGACCCCAGGCCAATGAAGTTGACTTTCAGCCAGTCGGTGCCGTAGGCCGTCTTCATCATTTCGGCCACATAGTTGATGGAGCGGTGGCACTGCACCAGGTTTAAGTCGGCCGTGTGAGCCCTGGCTATATCGGCCAGAGCCCCGTCGCCGGTGAAGACCGAGACCACGTGGTAGCCGACCCGTTTCAGGATGCGCTCCACTTCCCAGCCGTCCCCACCGATGTTGTATTCGCCCAGGAGGTTGACTGCGTATTTCGAGGGCGGCGGCGTGTCATCGGCCCCGATGATCCGTTTCATCAGGCCGTTGTTGGCGATGTGATGGCCGGCGCTCTGGCTGACGCCCTTGTAGCCCTCGCAGGAAAAGGCCACGCAGGTGATGCCGTAGTCCTTTTCCGCCTCGGCGGCCACGGCGTGAATATCATCGCCGATGAGGCCCACCGGGCATGTGGAGCAGATCATGACGTGTTTGGGGTGAAAAATGGTCACCGCCTCTTTGATGGCCTGGCGCAGTTTCTTGTCGCCGCCAAAGACGATGTCCGGCTCCTGCATATCCGTGGAAAAGCAGTATTGGATAAAATTTCGGCCCTCGCCATCGCCCCGGGCCTTGTTGCGGCGGGTGCCCCAGGAGTAAAAGCCGCAGCCGATGGGGCCGTGGGTGATGACGCAGGTGTCTTTCAGCGGCCCCAGCACCACGCCCTTGCAGCCGGCGTAACAGCAGCCCCGGTTGGTCATCAACCCGGGCACGGCCCGGGCATTGGCCGCGATCTCCTGGGTCTGGCCGGCGTCAACCTCCAGCAGGTGATCCTGGCGGCCTTTGAAGACCTTGGCGTTATATTTGGATAATATGGTTGACTTGACGTCCATGATCTCCTCTAGGCTCCACAGGTCTCGCCCAGGCGGACACTGTAGCTTTCCAAAATAGGCAGAATAAATATTTTGCCGTCGCCGGGATGGCCGGTGGAGTTGACGGCCACCAGTACATCCACAGCGTCCTGCACCCGGTGGTCATCCACCATCAGGGTGAAAAGCCGCTTGGATATCAGGCGGGTGGCCTCAGTCAGGGATTCGCCGGCGGCGGTCAGCGGCAGGTCGCCGCTGGCCATAATCAGCTTGAGCAGCTCCGGATCAACCATCTTCCGGCCCCGCCCGGCGCAGGCCACACAGGTGAAACCGGGGAAATTGGCACCGGTCAGAGCCTTTTTAGTCTGGTTGACTTTGCTGGTTCGCACTATAGCCATTACTTCCTTCATAGCGGTGCCTACAGTTCTTCAGCGCCGGAGCTGATTGTCCAGGCCTTTTCCACGGGGGAAACAAAGATGCGGCCATCGCCGAAATGGCCCTCGCCCGTCCTGGCCGTGCGCATGATGATGCCGGTAATGGTCTCCCGGTCTTCGTCCCGGGCCACGATCAGGATCATCTGCTTGGGAATTTCGTCATAGTGCATATCCCCGATGGTGATGCCCTTTTGCTTGCCGCGGCCGACAACATCCATTTTGGTCAGGGCCGGGAAACCGGCGTGGAGCAGCTCAGTGATAACCTGGGTGGTTTTTTCAGGTCGGATGATGGCTCGAATCAGTTGCATTTAAATATCTCCTCAGGTTTTGAAGGCGCTCAGGCCACCAGGCCGTAATCCATCAACAGGGCTTCCAGGCGATCCTGGCTCAGGGGCTGGGGGATGACAAACATATCGTTATGGTCAATCTTGTTGGCCAGAGCGCGGTATTCATCGGCCTGGCCGCATTTGGGGGCAAACTCAATGACCGTCTGCTTGTTGATTTCCGCCCGCTGAACCATGTTGTCTCGGGGCACGAAATGAATCATCTGGGTGCCCAGCTCCTTGGCTACGGCCGAAACTAGGTCGGCCTCGCCATCCACGTTGCGGCTGTTGCAGATCAGGCCGCCCAGGCGCACGCCGCCGGTGTTGGCGTATTTGCGGATGCCCTTGGAAATGTTGTTGGCCGCGTAAAGGGCCATCATCTCACCGGAGCAGACGATATATATTTCCTGGGCCTTGCCTTCCCGAATGGGCATGGCGAAACCGCCGCAGACCACATCACCCAGCACATCGTAAAAGACATAGTCCAGGTCATCGGTGTAGGCCCCCAAGCGCTCCAGGAGGCCTATGGAGGTGATGATGCCCCGGCCGGCGCAGCCCACCCCGGGTTCCGGGCCGCCTGACTCCACACAGCGGATGCCGGAAAAGCCGGCCTTGAGCACCTGATCCAGATCAATATCCTCGCCTTCCTCGCGCAGAGTGTCGAGTACGGTTTCCTGGGCCAGGCCGCCCAGAATCAGCCGGGTGGAGTCGGCCTTGGGGTCGCAGCCGACGATCATTATCTTTTTGCCCATTTCGCCCAGACCGGCGTTGAGGTTCTGGGTGGTGGTGGACTTACCTATCCCGCCCTTGCCGTAAATAGCTACTTGACGCATGATGTGCTCCTTATATGGTGGTTATCCTCCGCTCTAATCAGCGGTAGGCCTTTAAAACAGATTGGTTAAGAGCAACAATCAGACCAGTTGGTATATTATGTTTTAAATCTGATAGTTATACCGGAAGAAGGTCTAAAACAAGGCAATTAGATTCATTCTGGAAGGATTAAATGAGAGCTATTTGGAGTGAATCAACGGAAATGTATTAATGATGGGAGGGTATCAGTCTGACCAGGCGTGGCGGCCGACCAGGGCCACAAAGCGGCAGTCGCCCAGGGTGGATCGCGAAAGCCGGCCCTCCTGGTCTTTGGTGATCAGCGTCAGTTTCTGCGATTTTTCCGTGGGTCCGACCGGCACAATGAGGCGGCCGCCGGGGGCCAACTGATCCACCAGGGGCTGGGGCACCCGGGGCCCGCCAGCGGCCACGACCACGGCCTGGTAAGGGGCCAGCTCCGGCCAGCCCAGGGTGCCGTCATCGAGCTTTAAGCGGATATTGGTCAGGCCGAGCCGGGCCAGATTGGCCCGGCCTTTCAGGAAGAGGGGCTTCAGCCGCTCCACAGCCAGCACCTCGGCCGCCAGCTCAGCCAGGATAGCCGTCTGGTAGCCGGATCCGGCGCCGATCTCCAGCACCCGGTCGCCAGGGCTGAGGCCCAGGGCCTCGACCATCAGGCCCACGATATAGGGCTGGGAAATAGTCTGGCCATAGCCAATGGGCAGGGGCGTATCCCGGTAGGCCTGGGCGGCCTGGGCCTCGTCCACGAAAAAATGGCGGGGCACCCGGCTCATGGCCTCCAGCACCCGCTCGTCAGCCAGGCCCCGGGCCTTTAACTGCTGCTCCACCATGTTGCGGCGGGCAATGGCGAAGTCGTCCTGATTCCACCTGAGCCGGCTCACGGGCGGTGGCCCAGGAGGCGGGTTTCGCCCGGATTGGCCTCGGCCCTTTCCAGGGGACGGCTGAGATTCAAAGAGCGGCCGGCCGCTTGCCCGGCCGAGCCGGCGGCCGGGTTATAGCGGCGGCGGATGGAGCGGGTGTGGGCCACATAGGGATAGCGGCGCTGAAAATAGCCGGCCAGGCCCTGATCCCGGGCCAGCACCAGAGCGGAGAAGCCCTGGCCGCTCCCGGCCGCCAGCCCCCCGGCGGCCTCAGCCGCTTCGCTGAGCTTCCGGTCAAAAGCCTCCAACAGGCCGCCGATAAAAGAGTGGCGGGCCGTCAGGCCGCCCCCGGGCTGGCGGCGGTGATAATCCTGCCACAGACTCTCGGTGCGCTCCATGAGGAAATAAAAGACATGCTCGGCCAGGCGGGTATTTTCCGGCCGGCCCAGGAGTTCCAGGCATTTGATCTCCCGGTTGCCCGCAGCCTCATAGCCCGGGGTGAAAATGGCCTGAACAAAGAAATGGCGGCCCAGGAGGCCGGCAATGAGGGCGGCCCGGGTTTCCACCCGCCGGCCCCTGAGCTCAATGGTGCGGTATTCATACGGGTCATCCCCCTGCTCCTCCTCCAGCAGGGCCAGGTTGTGGCGGGCCATCAGCCGGGCCGCCGCCTTCATGGCCGCCTGGGCCTCGGCGGCCACCGGCGAGCCGGACAGAGCCAAAATCTTGCGCACTTTATCCAGAACCAGGGCGCTTTGAAGGCGCTCCGGCGGCAGGGTCTCCCCCGCCGGCAGCGGGTCGGGCGACAATTCCCGCAGATCCACCGTGGCCCCGAGGTAGAAGGGGTGCAACCCCCTCCCCCGCCCCAGTTTTTGAAAGGTCGGCCCGTGGGGCGGCTCCCGGCCGGCCTCCGGCCCGGCCAGTTCACTGACCGCCTGGTGGATGAGCTCATGGGCCAGGATGCCCACTACCGCCACCCAGGGGTGATCCCGGATCAGCTCCAGACTGATCTGGATGCGCCGCTCCCGGGCCTGCCAGCGGCCCCAGAGCCTGGTTCCGGTCGCCAATTCCAGGGTCGCCGGCTTCAGCCGGGGGCCAAAGGGGCGGGCCAATAGCCGATACTCCTGCCCCAGCCGGCGAAGCCAGGCTGTCTGAAGGTCGCCCCGCATTTTATTTTTTCAGGGCCGCGAAGGGGTTGTTGAAAGGCTGGGGCGCTTCCGGGCGGCGGCCCCGGCCCTGGGGGGGCTGACGATCTTTCTGGTTTGGGCCGCTCCTGAGGCTCAGGGCCAGCCGGCGGCGGGCCAGATCCACCTCCAGCACGGTCACCATCACCCGCTGCTGCACCTTGACCACGGCGGCCGGATCCCTGACAAAGGCGTCGGCCAGCTCGCTGACGTGCACCAGGCCGTCCTGGTGGACGCCGACATCGACAAAAGCTCCGAAGGCGGCCACATTGGTGACAATGCCCGGCAGTTTCATGCCCGGAGAGAGGTCTTCCAGTTGGCCCAGGCCCTCGGCAAAGGCAAAGGGTGTAAATTCAGACCGGGGGTCGCGGCCGGGCTTGTCCAGCTCGGCCCGGATGTCGTTTAAAGTCGGCAGACCAATCTGGTCGGTGACATAGCTGGAGAGTTTTATTCTGGCCCGCAAATCAGGCTGATTCAACAAATCAGCCACCGTGGCCGACAGGTCGGCGGCCATCTTTTCCACCACTGGGTAAGACTCAGGGTGGACGGCGCTGTGATCCAGCGGGTTTTCCGAGCCGTTTAAGCGCAAAAACCCGGCGCTCTGCTCAAAAGCCCGGGGCCCCAGCCGGGGCACCTTTAGAAAATCCTGGCGGGTTTTAAAGGGGCCGTGTTCCCCCCGGAACTTGATGATATTTTTGGCCAGAGTCGGCCCCAGGCCGGAGACATAGGACAACAGCTGCTCCGAGGCGGTGTTGGCCTCCACCCCCACCTGATTGACGCAGCTGATGACTACATCATCCAGACTGCGCTTGAGCTCGGCCTGGTTGACATCGTGCTGATACTGGCCCACGCCTATGGATTTGGGGTCGATTTTGACCAGCTCGGCCAGGGGATCCATCAGCCGCCGGCCAATGGAGACAGCCCCCCGGATGGTCAGATCCAGGTCTGGAAACTCCTGGCGGGCCACCTCGGAAGCGGAATAGATGGAGGCCCCGCTCTCGTTGACCATGACCACCGGCAGGCTCCAGCCGGGCAATCTCCTCAGGAAAGATTCGGTTTCCCGGCCGGCTGTGCCATTGCCCACAGCCACCACCGCCGGCCCATGCTGCCCAATCATTTTCAGGATATCCCGCCCGGCGGCCGCCCGGGCCGCCGCCGAAGCGTGGGGCTGAATGGTTTCATAGGCCAGGAGCGCCCCTTCCGGCGAGAGGGCCACCACTTTGCAGCCGGTGCGGAAGCCGGGGTCAATGGCCAGAATGGGCCTGGCACCCAGGGGAGAGGCCAGCAGCAGTTCCTTGAGGTTGCGGGCGAAAACTCCGATGGCCTCCAGGTCGGCCTTTTTTTTGGAGAGCAGCCGGATCTCCGTTTCCATGGACAGGGCCAAAAGGCGTTTGTAGCCATCAGTGATCGCCGCCCGGACTTCCTGCCCGGCCGGAGAGCTGTTGCGGACCAGCAGCCCCTCCAAAAGCTCCAGAGCCGCTTCCTGGGGCGGCCGCAGAGTCAGGCTGAGGACGCCCTCGGCCTCGCCCCGGCGCATGGCCAGGAGGCGGTGGGAGGGCACCAGGCGGACAGGCTCGTCCCATTCAAAGTAATCCCGGAACTTGGCCCCGTCAGCCTCCCGGCCGGGCAGCACCCGGCTCTGAATCCGGCCCTGCTCTTCAAACAGGGCCCGCATCCTGGCCCGGGCCGGCTGATCCTCGCTGATCTTTTCCGCCAGGATGTCCCGGGCCCCGGCCAGGGCCTCGGCCGGCCCGGTCACCTCTTTAGCCGCGTCCACAAAGGCCAGGGCCAGTTCCCGTGGATCATCGGCCGGGTCTTGCTCCCAGAGGCGGTCGGCCAGGGGAGCCAGACCCCGCTCCCGGGCGATAATGGCCCTGGTGCGGCGTTTGGGCCGGTAGGGCAGGTAGATATCCTCCAGGGCGGTCTGGGTGGCGGCCTCTTTAATCCGGGCGGCCAGCTCGTCGGTCAAGAGCTCCCGCTCGGCCAGAGATTTCAAGACGGCCGCCCGCCGGTTGTCCAGCTCCAGGAGCTCGGCCAGCCGGTCGCGGATGGCCAGGACAGCCACCTCATCAAGACTGCCGGTGGCCTCCTTGCGGTAGCGGGCGATGAAGGGCACGGTGGCCTCTTCGGCCAGGAGAGCGGCGCAGGCTTCCACCTGCCAGACCTGCACCCCCAGCTCGGAGGCGATCTGATCGTGATACTGAGACATTATTATCCTTTACTGTCCAGCCTGGTCGGCTTTTTTGAAAGATTATCACAACCGGGCAACCAGAGCAACAGGCCATCAGCTATTGATTTGCCGACCGGCGACCGTCAATCATTATTGACGTCGGCGAACAGTTCGCCGACCGGCACGGCGTAAATTTTTTCGCCCAGGGGCTTGATGTCCACTCCGGCGTAGAGCACCACCCCTCGCGCGAATTTGGCCCCCAGAGCCTGGCGCAGATAGATGAGCCCTCGCACTTCCGAGGTCAAAAATGATTCCAAAAGACGGCCGGCCAGGCCGGAATCGGTCATATGAAGTTTGGGCGATTTGGCCAGACGCTTGCCCAGATTGGTGAACCAGGCCGGCAGGGGCCAGATTAAAAACAAGGTCTCCAACACAGTTAAATAACGGGATAGAGTGCTGGCGTTCATGGCAATGGCCCGGCTCATCTCCGCCGCGTTGTGTAGAGAGCCGCATCAGGCGGGTCAACCCGCCGCGATCCTGAAGGTTGGCGATAGTGTGCACGTCCCTTTCCAGGAGCGTGGTTAGGTAGGATTCAAACCAGGCCTCTCGGCGGTTGGCCAGCGGGCGGGTCAGCGCTAATGACCGCCGGCTTGGGCAGGCCGCGCACAAACTCGGTGGGGTCGTCCAGAGCGGCGGCCAGAGCGGTGGCCGAATCCAGAGTGATATAAGACCGCCGGTCGTCCTGGCACAGAGTTTTAACCAGAGTGGTCTTACCAGTCTGCCGGGCGCCTCTCAAAAAGACTGCGGGCGTGTCTGCGAGCGCCTCAAGCAGTCTCTGGGTTATATTACGTCTATTCATGCTGTAAAATCTATCACAGCATAATAGATTTTACAAGCCAGCGGTCTAAAGGGATGGTGGTGTCCGATGCCGGGGCGTTGCGCGCAACGCCCCTTAGGTCAGACGTCTAGAACTCGTATTTAACCAGCAGACTGCCGGAGACGCCTTTACGGGTGCCGGTGTAGCCCTGCAACCCCAGGTCAAG
>JAISJK010000107.1 GCA_031261565.1 Candidatus Adiutrix sp.
AAGACGTCTTCCCGTAGGGGCGTTGCGGGCAACGCCCTCTTCTCTTGAATATCCCGGCCAAATATTGTATCTTAGCTGCCGTGGGGTTGGCTCCCCCGGAAAGGGGGTAGCCTATGGACGCTACCAACATTGAGGGCGTAGCACGCTACGCCCCTACAGCCCTGTTGGTTATCGTGGCCCGCTGGTTAGACCGGCGTAAATGAAAATCGCCCCTGTAGGAAAGCACTCCTACAGGGGCATAACCCGTTGATCATCTCTAATAGCGGGGGAGCCTCGGCCCCACACCGGCCGGGGGTGCTAATAACGCCCTCGGCCTTATTAATATAGCAATTCTCACCTCAAAAAACAAGAGGGCTGAAATTTTTCTGCCCCTACGAAATCCGCCCGTAGGGGCGTAAAATTGGGGGCCGCCTTTGCTCTCCCTCAGTCGCCCAGGGCGGCGACAGCTCCCTCTGGGAGGGAGCCTGAAAAAGCCCCCTACCCTTTCCGATTCACCAGCTTGCCCCCTAAATTATAGGCCAGAAACGAGGCCAGGGTGTCCCAGAGGCGCTCGGGATAGTCGGCCGGCCGGGCCAGCCAGAAATAGACCGACAGCAGATAGGTCAGCCAAAAGCCCACCCGGCCCAGCGACAGGCGGCCGGTGGGGCCGCAGACCAGATGGCCCAGCCGTTTTAAATGGTTCAGCCCCTTCATGGCCGCCACCGGGCCCGGCGCTGCCAGCCTCGGGCGAATTTCCGCTGGCTGGGGTCAGCGGCCACGATCCGCTGGTAATGGTCGGCCTGCTCCTGGCAGATAAGGCTCAGGAGGGCCTCCTGGTCGGCCCCGGCCAGGGCCGCCAGAGTCAGGGGCCCCAGCCGGCCGTCCAGGGCCAGGTCATGGCCCTGCCGGTTCAGGGCCCGCTGCAGCAGCCTGACCGCCCCGGCCAGCCCCACATTCACCCCGGCGTCAAAGAGCTTGGCCCGCAGGCGGGTCTCCCCCAGCCGGGCCCAGGGCCGCCAGAAATTTTGCTCATAAAAATCGGCCACCGCCCGGGCCAAGGTCTCCAGCAGAGCCCAGCCCGGCCAGCCGGGCCAGCATTTCCGGCTGATGCCGGCGTAGGTCTCCCCGCCCCGGTCAGCCGGGTCATGGCTCCAGCCGCCCTCAAATTTCAGGGTCATCTCCAAAAGGTCGTTAAAAGTCATTTCAGGCAATCCTCCAGGCAAAGCCGCTGTAGCCGACTGAGCCGGTGTTGATGGTCGTCCCGCCCGGGGCCAGCCCGCCCCGGGTTCGGGTGTCGCCGATAAAAGTCTTGCTGGCGTTGTAGCCCAGGCTGAAATAGGCCCAGAGCCCGCCCGGGGGCAGCACGTTGGTCTCCAGAAACACCCACTGGCCCGGGCCCTCGGCCGCCTGGGGCGCGGGCGCGCCGCCCTCTCCGGGCTCGCCGGGCGGGCCCGGGGGGCCGGGCGGGCCGGGGTCGCCCCTGGCCCCCGCTTCCCCGCCGCCGCCAGCGCCGCCCCCGGCCGGCCGGTCATTGATCAGATCCCGCAGTTCCTGGGCGGTCATGGTCAGAATGTCGAGGGCCCGCTCATGGGTCTCGGCCGGAAACAGGTCGTGGGGCCGATAGTCAATCTCCTGGGTAAAGCTCATCTGCCGCCGGATGGTCAGCCGGGCCCCGGCCCCGGCCAGAGCCTGCCCGGCCGGGGTGAGGCGCACCAGCCCGGTCTGGCTGAAAAGCTCCACCTCATACTCCCCGGGCCCCAGCCGGGTCTGGCCGCCCTCCGGGCCGATGAGGGCCACGGCAATGTCCTCCGGCCGGAAGGCTTTGAAATTGAAAGGGTATTCCGCAATTTCCGGGTTGGTCAGGTGTTCGGCCCGGGCCACGGCCGTGGCCACGGTCATCGCCGGCCCCCATAGCCCCGGGCCACCCCGGCCAGGATGCTGGAGGCCGCCCCCAGGGCCCCGGCCCGTTGGGCCTGGCGGGCCCGGGCCAAGGTCTGGGCCGCGCCGGTCAGCTCCCGGCCCTGCTGGAGCAGGTAATTGAGCGCTTCCCGCCGGCCCGGCTCTCCGGCCTCCCCCTCCCGCCGGCGATCCGCTTCGGCCTCCGACTCCAGCAGCTCCAGCCCGGTGGGGCTGTTCAAGAGCCCGGCCTGGGCCAGGCCGGCCCGCCGGCGCCCGGCCCGCTGATAATTTTCCTCGGCTGCTCCGGCCTCGGCCAGCCTGCTCCGGTCAGCGGCCGCAGCCGCCCGGGTCTCATTGATCCGGGCCTGCATCTGCTCGGCTGCGGCCTGGGCCTTCAGACCCTCGCTCTCAGCTCTGGCCCCGCTGTATTGACCGGCCGCGCCGAGGGCCGCGGTCAGCAGCCCCAACACTCCTCCCATAGTGATCTCCTTATCTTATATTAAATGACGCCGTCCCAATGGGCGGCCAGCCAGGTGTCGTCCGCCGCCATTTGGGGCGGCAGGCTCAGGGCGTTGAGGCGCCGGGCCTGGCGGGCCGCCCGCTCGTATTCGGCCCAGGCCGCCTCCCGCCGGGCTTGAGAGCCGGTCAGGCTCTCGGCCATTTCGGCGGCCAGCCGGGCGGCCAGGGCTTCGGCAAAGGCGGCCGGGTATTCGGCAGCCTCGGTCACCCGCCGCAGATAGAGCACGGTCAGGGGCGGGGGCAGATGAGTCAGAATCCGCCCGCCCTCCAGGGCGTAGGGGCGGTCCTCCCCGGTCAGAAAGCCGCTCCGATCGGGCCCGGGCCGGGGCCCGGCCCACATCAGGCGCAGGCAGTCGGCCGGCAGCAGGTATTGAAAGCTCCAGCCAAAGGCCGGCCGGGCCGCCTCAGCGGGCAGACGGCCCCGGGCTTTGGCGAAATGCCAGGCGTGGGCGGCCGTTTCCGCGTCCCGCAGGCTGTCGTAGAGCGAGGCGGCCAGGGTGGCCGCCCGGCCCGGGTCAGAGAGGGAATTTATCCGGCCCTCGCCCAGCTTGGCCAGGGCCCGGTTGACCAGGGTGATAACCTCCATTTCAGCCTTCCAGACAGTTGATCTGCACGACTTTCTTTTCCTGGGTGCGGGTGGCCCCAATGGCCGCCCGCATATAGATCTGCCAGACATAGTTTTTGTCCGGCCGCTCGTCGGCCTTGGTCTCCAGGGGCCGGAAGGCACCGAAGTGCAGGCCGCTTTTGACCCAGGCCAGGCACTGGCGCTTGCCCGAGGCCAGTTTCAGCCGCTCGGTGGAGATGAATTTAAAGCCGACAAAGGTGTCGATCTCGCCCTTGCTCAGGGCCCGCACCGTGTTGAAATCAGCGCTCTGGACTTTGGTGTTTTTCAAAAGGTCGGAGAGCTGCTTTTCCGAGCAGACCAGAAAGCGCTCCTCCTCCGGGTCGTTGCCGGCGGCCAGCAGCCGCTCCTTGGCCTCAATGATTTTCTCAATGGTCAGGCCCCCGGCCTCGTCCAGCACCTGGTCAGCCGGAAAGCTGGTGGTCTGGAGGTTGTCGAACTTGCCGGTCTTGGCCGGGCCATTGGCCGCGCTGATGATCAGGTCGTCCACCTGGCGGGCGTAGGCGGCCCGCATGGCCTCGGCGTAGGGCGAGCGGGGATCGACCAGAGTCCGGGCCTGATCCGGCCCGGAGAGGGGCAGGCTCAAAGCGAAATCCGAGGGAAAGACCCAGCGCTGGTGATGCTCAATCTCGCTCCAGACCGTGTCGCCCTTCCACTGGCCGGCCCCGCTGCCGGGGCTCAGGGGGTTCATGTCCACCTCCCCGAACTGCAAAACGCTCTGGGCGGCCGCCCCCCGGTAAGTGGCCGTAGTCACCGCCCCGGCCAGCCGGGCGCTCTTCTGCTGCAAAAGCAGCTCCACATTGCGGGTAAACTGCAAAACCTGATGGTCTTCAATAGTGGTCATCTGTTTTTCTCCTTTCCGTCATTCCCCCACGGCCTCTCGGGCCAGGGCGCTGATTTCCTCCAAGGCGGCCGAATCGCCGCTCAAATACCGCCGGCTGAATTCCGGCTGGTTCAAAAGATGATCCATCCGCTCCCGGGCCGAGACCGGGCTGGGGCCCCGGCCGCCCACCGGACGGTCCTCGGCCAGGAGGCGGCCCAGCCGGGCCATGAGGCTGACCGCCCTTTTCGGCCCCAGCGATGATTCCAGAGAGCGGGCCACCTCCCGGCCCTCCTCCGGGTTTAGGCCAAAGCCCCGGAAAGCCCGGCGGGCCGCCTCGCATTCGGCCGGGGGCGTGGCCGCCAGCACGGCGGCCACCTCAGCCTCATAGCGCCGGCTCTCCTCCTCCTGCCCGGCCCGCCAGAGTTCCTGATAGGTTTTAACCAGGCTGCGGGCCTGGTCTTTGGACAGCCCGGCCTCAAACATGGTGGCCCCCATTGGGCCCAGGAAAGACTCATCCGCCTCCGTCTCCCCCAACAGCTCGGCCAACTGGTAGTCGGCCGGGCTCTCCAGGGTTGGCCTCTCAGGCCCAGTCTCTTCACTCCTAATCTCTTCATTCAAAATAGCTTCGCTCATAAATCTCCCTCCTGAAAATCGGCGGTGGGCAGCTCGCCCCAGCCGGCCGGGGGCGGGGGCAGAGCCCCGGCCGCCCGTAAAATATCCAGCTCCCGGTCAATGAGGGGCCGCAGCAGCTCGGACTGCTGCCGCCCCAGCACCGGCCCCAGAAGCTGGGCCTTCTCCCGGGCCCGCTCCCAAACCTCGGCGGCCGTCTGGTTGGGCGTCTCGGTCAAAATCTGAAAGAGCTTGAGATAAAAGGCCCCCTCAATCACCTCCCGGGCCTTTTCAATCATGGACAGGCCAATGGGCAACTGGCCGTCGAGCTTCAAGGCCACCACCCGCTGCCGGCCCTGGTCGTCCAGCCCGCCATAGTTGAGGCTGCCGGCCCGCAGGCTGAAGGCGCTCAAGACCTCGTCCTCGGGCAGCAGCAGGGGGGGGTTGACCATCTTCTCGGCCGCCCGCAGGAGCGTCTTTTTCATGGCGTTGATCTGGACTATGTCGGGCATGGCCTCCATGGCCGGGCTGCGGCCATAGACCTGGCCCGGGGAGACCCCGAAGCGGGAGACGGCCAGGGGCATGACCCGGTAGCCGCTCTCCCGCACCACCTGGCGGGCCGCCCGGGCCACCTGGATGGAGGCCACCGGCATCTGGAGGGGGCCGGCCCGGCCCGGCTCCAGATCCCGCCGGGGAAAGAGGCCGTGGATGAATTCGTGCTCATTCTCCAGGCGGCCGGGGTCGGCCGCGTCCCGCTGGATGGGCTCCGGCAGGTTTTTCCCAAACTCCATTAAAGCCTGGCGGGCGGTGAGCTTATAGAGCCGGAAGACCGTGTCCACCCGCCCGGCGTAATTTTCCGCCAGATAGGTCTCCTGGAGCGGCAGACACTTGTAGCGCAGGCCCAGGCCGGGGTGGTCATCGACCATCATCACCGCCGTGCCGAAGACCCCCAGAGAGAGGTAGGCCTCGCTCATCTGGTTGTGAAAATTGGCCTCGGGCCGCAGCCGGGCCTGAAAGAGAATGTCCAGCACCTCGGCCAGATATTCATCGGCCAGGCCCGGCCGGCCGGAGGCCGGGGCCAGGCCGTGCCAGCGGCGGCCCCGGGGGGTCAGCACAGCCTCCAACACGGCCCCCAGCCGGGGGGCGGCCAGGGGGGCGGTGGAGTCAAAGATCAGCCCCCGGCCCGGGGCCGGGGCCAGGCGGGGCAGCACATAGTCGGCGCACTTGCGCCAGGCCCGCTCCATCTCCCGCCGGCCCGCCTCCAGGCCTTCAAAGCGCTTGATAATCTGGTCAGCCGTAATCATTGATGACCAGCCAGTCTGACCGTCAGCCCGGCCAGGGTCAGGGGCAGGGGTTCGCTCTGGCTGACCGTGATGGCGGCCCCCGCGGCCCAGCCCCCGGGCCAGCTGAGGGCCCGGTCTCCGCTGAAGAGCTCCGGGGGCTCATCCAGCCGGCCAGCCCCCGGGCGATACTCCAGCCGCTCCAGATGATCGGGGTCAGGCCCGGCCGCCCCGCCCAGGGAATTCAGCAGCTTCAAAACGACTTTGACCGGCCGCCGGGGCTGGTCGCCCCCCAGGGGCAGGGTCGTCAGGGTCGAGACGTAGCCCAGGCCCACGGTGGCCACCTGAGACGGGCCGGGCAGAGACACCCGGCCCGCGCGCACCACCCCCCGGCCCACCCCGCCATCGGCCAGAATGTCCACAGTTCGGCCCTCCAGATGCTCCAGCCCGGCCACCTCGGTCAGACCCGCCCCCCGGACGGTCACTCCGGAGTCCACATACAGCGCCTCGCTCAGACTCTGGCCCGGCTCCAGCCCCGGCTCCAGCCGCTCCAGATAATAGACCTCCCGGCCGCCCTGCTGCCGCCGCACCGAGAGATAGACCTCGTCCCGGCCCCCCTGGGCAGCCGGGCTGACCGCCAAATGGCTGACCTGGCCGCCCCCGCCCAGCTCATGGCAATGCCAGGCCCCCATCTCCTGCTCCCGGCTGAAGGTGAAGCCCAGCAGAGCGCCGTCGGCCCGGGCCGCCCAGAGGGTCTCGGTTGGCTCGGCCTGCCAGGCCATGGCCGTCAGGCCTCCGATGGTCAGATGCTCGGCGGCCACGGTCACCTCGGCGGCCTCGTAGCGGTCGCCGGTGAAGTCGTAGCTCAGTTGCCGCACTTTGCGGCCGCTGCGCTGGATGAAAAATATGACCGAGCCCACTTTCAGGGCCTGAACCGCGTTGGAGCCATAGGAGGTCTCGGGCGAGACCTTGATGTTGTCCGGCCCCAGGGGCTCGGTAACCGTGGCCTCCCCCACCCGGAACTCGCCGCCGGAGGTTCCGGCCAGGAGATCCCCGGCCGGGCAGAGCCAGCCGATGCGGTTCATCTGCTCGGAATAGACGTTGATCTCCATGGGGTCGTCGCTGGCCGTGGCCACGGTGGTTCGGGTGAGGCGCAGGGCCTGGCCCCGGCTGTCGGCCGGGTCGGGGCTGACCGCAGTCATCCGGGGGTCGAAATAGACATCCGCCACCGGGCTGACCCCGGCCGTGCGGATGCGGATGTGCCCGTCGGCCAGGCTGGGCTCGAAATAAGCGTCGTTCAGAGCCAGGAGAGTCAACTGGCTGATGCCCCGGGCCGCGTCCAGGGCCTGAATCGCGGCTGTCTGGCCGTCCCAGGTGATGGCGGCCTCGCCCAGGGAAAAGGACAGGTCGCAGCCGCTGCCATCCCGCTGGATGTGGACGGAGTTGGCCGAGAGGCTGAGGGGCCAACCCCCGCTGTTGGCCAGGGTGACCCGGGTGATGACTTTGGCGGCCACCGCGAAATTCTCAAAGGCCCCGCTCTGGGAGAAGCAGATGGTCTGGCCCGAGGCCAGAACCAGCCGCTCCCGGAAGAGGGCCACGGCCGAGGCCGGGCCCCGCCCGCCCCAGCCGCCCAAGGGGGCCAGCCGCCAGTCCGCAGGGCCGAAGCGCATGATTTTCCAGGGGGCCAGGGTGGGGCAGACCACATAGAGGACATCGCCCGACTGGGCCCACTTCAGAGCGCACAGCCCGCCGGGCCGGAAGAGGTCGCTCTGGGCCCAGGGCGCGGCCACGGTGACCAGGGGCCGGCCCTCGCTGAAAACCCGCAGATACAGGTGGCCCACTTCCAGCAGGTAGGCCGTGGTCTCGGAAAAGGCGAAACTGATTAAGACCACCGGCTGGTCATCATTGGCCAGCCGGGCCAGAAAGCGGGAGCCGCCCCGCCGCTGGGCCGGCCCCTGCACCAGAGGCAGGAAGTTGGTCAAGACCCGGCAGCCGGCCTCATACCTGGCCAGGTCGGTGCGGGCGGCGACGAGGGGCGAGACTTCCCCGAAAGTCCAGCGATTGAGAAAGATATCCATAAATTATTGCCCCAATCTATCGTTTTCCCCGGCCAGAATAGTGGCCGCCCGGCCGCTCCGGGCCACCTGCTTTTTGCGCCGCAGCTCCTCCCCGGCCAGGGCGGCCCGGCGACTCTCAGCGGCCTGGGCCTCCAGGGCCACCCGGCGCTGCTCTTCCTGGGCCGCCTTCAGCCCGGCCGCGTCCGCCTGGGGCTGAGGCGTGGCCGCCCGGGTTTTAAACAGGCCGCCCATCAGGCCGCCTCCCTTTCAAACAGAAACTGGCGGCCGGCCACCGCCCGCTTCAGCCGGGCCACCCAGCAGTAGCCGGGGAGGCGGCCCAGCTCCCGCCCGCCCAGGGCCCGGGCGTAGTTGACCGCCCCCAGATTCAGGCCGGGGATGACCCCCAGAAGGGCCTGCAACTCAAAGGTGGCCCAGCACCAGGCCAGCACTTGGCGGCCCAGGGCCAGGCGGGCCGGCCGCCCGGCCGCGTAGAGGGCGAAATGAATCCGGGCCGTGGCCCCCTCAAAGTCGGTCAGATAAAAAAAGCCCTGGGGAATACCCCCCCTCATAGACGGCCCCAAAGACCTCGGCCCGCCGGGCAAAGGCCTCAAACAGGGTCAAATCGAGGCGGCGGGCGTCATAGGCCACGACGGTCAGAGCCCCCTCGGCCCGGCCCACCCGATAGAGCTCGGCCACCTCCGCCTCGGTCATCTGCCAGTGTAATTTGATCTCCATGGTTTTCCCTCCTTCTGGCCCTAATAACCACAGACCGGCCGCCCCTGTCAACACCATTGTTGATATTTTATTACTAATTGTTTAGCGGTGATTTACATTTGAAAAATGGCCAGGCCGGGCGGCCGGTTAGCCGGGGGGCGGGGAGGAGGCGGTGATTCACCGGGGGGGAGGCAAGACGACTATCAGCCGCCGACCGGCCACCTTGAATTAAAATGACAAATCGGGTATTTTGGGCCTGGGTGAGCCCTCCAGAAAGGAGGCTGGCCTATGGCAAAGTTCCTCAGGGACGTTTTAACCGCGATTGTGGCGGCCGTCCTGGCGTATCTTATCACTCGTTGCTGGTGACGATTGCTTGTGACGATAGAATGAGAAGGCCCCTACGGAACTTAGCCATTCCGTAGGGGCTTGAATCTTCGGCTGAAGAAACCGGAGGGCTTGCCCCGGAGCCAGGGGTGTTAACCTCACCCTTGGCTTTTTTTAATATAGGCTACTTCAGCCGAAAAGGCAAGAGGGAGATAAGGAGCAGGATGGACGAAAATAATTATATTCCTCAGGGCGAGCCAGATTTAGCGGAACGCGGTTACTGCTGGCGAACCGCCATTGGCTTGCAGCAAGTGGACAGGCTCACGCCCTCGAAATATCTGCTTGACGCGGCCAAAGAAAACATGGAGGGGAGGATTACCCTCGATGAAGCTGATAAACTCGTCGCCGACTACTACAAACACAAACCAGCCACGACCGATATCGAAAAACGCAGCGAAGAGGCCGACAAAGTTTCCCTGCGCATCGCCCGGATTCTGGCTGAAAACACCTTCACCCTGTCGCCGGTTGAGTTGACCACTATTCATAAACGGCTGTTTGACGGCCTTTATGATTTCGCCGGGAAAATCCGCGATTATAACATCACCAAAGAGGAGTGGGTGCTCGGAGGCGCGACCGTGGTCTATACGGGCGCTTACAGCCTGCGCGAAACGCTTGATTACGACTTCGCCCAGGAAAAATCGTTCCGCTACGCCGGGCTTGACGCTCACGGAGTGGCCGGGCAGGTCGCCAAATTTATCTCGGGTTTATGGCAAATTCACCCGTTCGGCGAGGGCAACACCCGCACCCTCGCCGTGTTCACCATCAAATATCTCCGCACCTTTGGCTATGACCTGACCAACGATACGTTTGAGCGCCATTCGCGGTTCTTCCGCAACGCGCTCGTCCGGGCCAATTACAACAACACTCAAAAGGGCGTAACCGCGACCCTGGAATATCTGAACCGTTTCTTTGGCCATCTGCTTTTCAACGAAGGCCATGAGCTCCGCAATCGCGAACTTCATATTTGACCTGCGCCCGGCTGCCCGTCGGCTGGCTTGTCCCCCCAGACCAGCATGACCGTGCTGAAAGCATAAACGCGAAAAGCGATCCGGCCAAAGCCGGCCCCGGCCAGCTCCGCGCCCAGAGCTTCCGGCCGGGGAAAGGCCAGGACGGAATCGGCCAGATAGTCATAGGCCGCCCGCTCCCGGCTGACCAGCCTCCCCCCCAGGGCCGGCATCACTCTTTTTAAATAAAATCCGGTCACCGGCGCCCAGAGCGACTGCCGGTCGTGAAAGGCCTCCAGCACCAAAAACCGGCCGCCGGGCTTGAGCACCCGCCTCACCTGGGCGTAAACCCCGGCCCGGTCGGGGATATTCCGGAGGCCAAAGGAAATGGAAACCGAGTCAAAAACGCCCTCGGGATAGGGCAGGCTCAGGGCGCTGCCGATGACCATCTCCGGCCGGGGCGGGGCCAACCCGGTCCATTTGGGCTCGGCCAGGGCCACCATGGCCGGGGACAAATCCAGCCCGTCGGCGGCCAGGCTCGGGTGAATCCGCTTGGCCGCCACAATCTGGTCGCCCGTGCCGGCGGCCAAATCCAGCAGCCGGCCGGGCTGATCAATTATTTTCAGGCGGCGGGCCAGAGCCTTCCGCCAGCGGATATCCAGCCCCAGGCTCATGACCCGGTTGGCCAGGTCGTAGCGCCGGGCCACCCGGTCAAACATGCGGCTGATGGCCGTTCCGCTTCCCTCATCCCTCATAAAATCCTCCCCTCAAACCTGAGATTTCAATTTATCACGCCTGGCTCCGCCCGGCAAGCCGGGGGCAAAATGTGCCCCGGCCGGCCTGAGCCCGGCCTTTTTTGCCTAGGCCTGAAATATATAACAATCTAATTTAGCTTGATATTATCCTTGGCACAGTGATTGCATTTTCTTTGGGCGCGGCAGAATAGTCCGCCTAACCCAGGAGCAAATCGTGGATATCATCAAAGCCCTCACCTCCAATACCAGCGCCGTCCCCAAAGCTCTCGCCCGGAGCGACCACAGCGACCGGGAGGCTTTTGCAAAAGCCCTGGCCAAGGCCCGCAACAAGCGCGACCGGGCCAAAAGCGTCATGGACAAGCAGCGGCTGGCCAGCCGCTCCACTCAGGATACGCCTTACTCTTTCAGAAAGGGCGCCCGGGCCGGAAGCGAAGCGGACAGCGCGGCGGAGATGACCCGGGCCGGCCTTCCGTCCTCCTATAAAAAGCAGGTTGGCCTGGCCCTCCTGGCCCAGGGCCGCCAGGGCTCGGCCGCCGACTCCATGCTGGCCGGGGCCCATCTGATGGATTGCTCTTCCCCGGTGGAGGCCCTGAAAGGCCTCTTGAACAGCCTGAAGGGCGAGCTTAAAACTTTATCCCTGGACAAAGAGGCCCTGCCGGCCCTGAGCCAGGTGCTGGCCGACAGCGGGATGGACAACGACAGCCTGCAGAGCTTTATGGCCGAGCTGACCGCCGGGGGCCTGACCCTGGACAACATCGCCTTCCGCCTGGATAAGCTGAACGGCCATTTAGGCACCGCCGGCGGCCTGACGGCCACGGAAGACGGCCTGCCGGCCCTGGGGCAGTTTTTCAGCAGCCTGGGGGCCTCAAGCGAAATAGTCGAGGCCGTGACCAGCGGCTTCAAGCCCGGCGACCCCCTGACCGCCGCTGACCTGAGAAACATCATCGGCTCGGGCGACGATGGCTTCCTGGCCCCCTGTCTGAGCGAGGCCGACGCCGGCAACCTCTCGGCCCTGCTGCGCTCCATGGGGGCCAATCAAAACCAGCTGGATCACCTCTCGGCCATGCTGCGGCAGAGCCGGGGCCAGTTGTCCATGAGCGAATTTCTCAGCTTTGTCGAGGATATGGAAAAGGCCCCGGCCCAGCCGGTCACCAGCGCCCAGCTGGAACAGATCCAGACGATCCTCAGCAATGTCGCCCGCGATCAGGAAATGGCCAAAACGCCGGTCTTTGATGAAATCCTGACCAAGATGCAGCTGCTGGGCGACCGGGAAATTGACGACCAGTTCCTGAAAATGTCCCCGGCCCTCCAGGCCCTGCGGGGCGGCCTCTCGGGCATGGCCCAGAGCGAGGCCCAGACCGGCGGCGGCCAGAGCGGCCTGGGCGGCCAGCACAGCCGCCGGGGCGACGGCCAGGAGCAGGAGCCTTACCGCCAGGCTCTGCAAAGCGCCCAGCCTTCCGAAACCAGCCCGGCCGCAGCTCTGGAAACGGCCGAGACCCTGCAGGGTTACGGCGGCCAGGAGAGCCTGGCCCGGCAGATCAGCCAGAAAATAGTCTATTCCCACCGCCGGGGCCTGAGCCGCCTGAAGATGAAACTCAACCCCGAGAACATGGGCCGGCTGGATATTGAGCTGAAAGTCAAAGACGACCAGCTGGTGGCCCACATCCGGGCCGAAAGCCGGGAGGCCTACCAGGCCCTCTCCGGAGAAATAGCCGATTTGAAAAAGGCCCTGGCCGAAGCCGGGCTGGAAATAGCCGACCTGACCGTGGCCTTTGACGACGCCGCCACCGGCCAGACTGAATTTGCCGATCTGCGGCCATTCAAAGGCCGGGCCGCCGCCCAGGCTGAGAGAGTCGCTGAAACCGGGCCGACTGCGGAAGTCGCCGGCACCGTCAGCCGTCTCGTTTAAAGGAGTTTACCATGACCACCATCTACCCGGCCAGCAACCCGCCCTCCGGCAACACCCAGCCCCTGGCGGCCTGGACCAAGGACACTGTCCCGGTCACTGACGGCTCGGAGCGCCAGTTGGGCAAGGAGGCTTTTCTGCAGCTCCTCCTGACCCAGCTCCAGAACCAGGATCCGACCAACCCCATGGAAAACACGGAGATGACCGCCCAGTTGGCCCAGTTTTCCCAGCTGGAACAGCTGTCCAACATGAATACCGCCGTGCAGACCATGACCGGCTATATCCAGGCCCAGAACCAGTTCCAGACCCTGACCATGATCGGCAAAGACGTGCTGGCCGAAAACGACCAGCTCAGCGTCACCGGCGGCCAGACCGATGTGGAGGCCAGCATCGTGCTCACCGAGCCCTGCAAAGTCACCGCCTATATCGTCAACAGCAAAGGCGAGCAGGTGCGTATGCTGGATCTGGGCGCCCTGACCGCCGGCGAGCATAAAATCGAGTGGGGCGGCCTGAATAACGCCGGCAAAAAGGTCGAGGACGGCGCCTATCGCCTCCAGGTCACGGCCACCAACCTCTCCAGCGGAGCGGTGCTGGAAGACGGCGTGTTCCCGCAGGTCTCCGGCAAGATAACCTCAGTCTCTTTTGACGCCGCCGGGGCGCCCGTCATTCATATGGGCAACGCCAGCCTGGCCCTGAGCCAGGTCATTCAGATTCTGGAAGGCTCCACCAAAGCGGCGGCGGACGGCGGCAATACCGCCACCCCGGAAGCATAATTTTAATGTCCAAATATTCGAGGAGGGATTAACCAATGGCTCTCAGCAGCGCAATGTATGCGGCGGTAACGGGTTTATCGGCCCTGGGCACCGGGATGCAGACCATCAGCAACAACATCGCCAACGTCAACACGGTGGGATTTAAAGCCGCCAGAACCAATTACGAAGACCTGATCAGCCAGAGTTATTTCTCCGGCGGCAGCGGCCGGGTCAATCAGCGGGGCTGCGGGGTCAAGGTTTCCACGATCCAGAACATTTTCAGCCAGGGCGCTTTCATGGCCGGGAAACAGGACACCGACATGGCCATCACCGGCGACGGCTTCTTTGCGGTGCGCGATGTCATAACCAATACCATCATGTATACCCGGAACGGGGAATTCACCCTCAATAAAGACGGCTACCTGGAAAATCAATCCGGCAATATTGTTCAGGGCTGGCAGATGTCCATTCCCAAGCCGGGGCAGGAATCCACTAAAATAGGGGCGCCCCTGGACATCAAGATCACCGTGCTCAACGCCCCCCCGGTGGAAACCAGCCAGATGAAAATCGTCACCAATTTAAACGCCGATGATGAACCGGCCTACCTTTATGACGCCTATCAGCTGGCCTATGACTACGCCGACAGTGAAGCCCGACCCGCCGCCGAAAGAGCCCGGGCCGCCGCCATCATCAATACCTGGGATCCTGAATCGCCCTGGGGCAATAATGGCCCCGATTTTGTGGTTAAGACCTGGAGCCCCACCCCTCCTGATCCCGGCGTTACTTCTTACCTGTATGCCTCGAATAAATCGGATTATAATGACTTTTTCGTGGCCGCCTTCAATAATTTAGCCGGGACTAATTTCACGGCCAGCGGCCCCTCCACAGCCGGGGCCAACGCCACGCTTATGCTTAACGGCGATCCAACGCCTCCAGGCTCTCGTCCGGCGGTAATAGTCAACCAAACAGTATTCTCTTCTGAGGAGCGGGCTAATGGCTGGATGAGCCAGGCGGAATTCGATTCTTTTGTGACCATCGCTCAGAGTCAGATGCAGGCCCTGGCCGCGCAGAATGGCGAAACCGCCTATGCCAGCACCTATAAAGGCACCTTTGACCCGCTGTATGAGGCCATGAAAAATATCTCGCCCAGCTGGCAACAGGAAGGCCTGGGCTTCGCCGCCGCCTGGGATGCCCGAGACCCCGACGGCAACGGCGAATACATAAATTCCGACCGCTACACCCACGTTGAACCCATGGTCATCTATGACTCCCTGGGCACCTCTCACAAGCTGATGATCTATTACCAGCCCAACCCCCACATGGACAATGTCTGGGATTACATCATCACCTGCGACCCCCTGGAGGACGCCCGCAAGGACGCCAATCTTGATCTCCTGTTTGAAAAGGACGCCACCTTCGCCGGTCTCATTCAAAAGGGCAAAATCACCTTCACCTCCGATGGCCCCGACCGCCACGGCGGCGTAATCAAGGATATTGAGGCCCAGAATATTGATTTTTCAGAGGGGAAAACCAAGGCGGCCAGCATTAATGACCCGACCTTCAGCACCGCCGCCACCGGAACCCTGCGCAACGCGACCATCGGCGGGTATTATACCGGTTCCCCCAAACCCAACCCCGCGACCGGAGTATATGAGCAGACCCAGCGCGAGTATGAAGTCTATGTGGGCGGATTTAACTCAACCGCCTATAACGCGGATGTGGCGACCTGGAAGACTACCCCTGATTATACGGATCCTGCTGCGGGCTGGCAGGCTGCGTATCCCGGTATTGACCCGGAATCAAGCCAAGTGGCGCAACCGCCAGATGGCGCCGCCCCAAACGAGACTTACCGCGAACGCGCTATGAGGCTGTTTAGTTACCCAAACCGTCTGGATACCGGTTATTGGACCAGCAATGTGTCCGAGGATCCGCGCACCAGCGGCCTGACCTGGTTTGATTCCGATGGCAACATCGGGGAAATCAGGATCAGCGATAAAAACAACCTGGGCCCTTACCAGTTCGGCTCCGGCCTGACCCTGACCTTCGACCCCAGTTCCCGGCCTTTGATGTTGGGCGGCACCCCCGGCGCCAACGGCTTTGAGACCTCGGCCCACAGCGAGCAGATCGCCTGGACCAACCTCACGCCCAATAAATCAGGCTATTATGATTTTGATGTGGCTTTCGTGTCGTCGGCCTCCATGGCCTGGCATCCGCCTTACCCCACGGGTCTGCCGACGGTCATCCAGAACATCGCCTTTGACATGGGGGCCAAAAACCCCAACGGCCTGTTGACCGAATGGCGGCTGGATGACCAGAGCACCACCCAATACGCCACCAAGTCATCCACGGTCTTCGGCGGCCAGGACGGCTACCCGGCCGGCTCGCTCCAGCGCATCTCCGTCGGCGAAGACGGAGTCATCACCGGGGTTTACACCAATGGCCGGCAGCAATCCCTCTATCAGGTCGGCCTGACCCGCTTCCTGAACCCCTGGGGCCTGGATAAAATGGGCGACAACCTTTACGCCGATACCCGCTACAGCGGCCCGGGGGTCATGAATGAGCCCGGCTACGGCGGCACCGGCAAAATTCTGGGCAACTTCCTGGAGCAGTCCAACGTCGATATAGCTGACGAGATCGTCAACATGATCGTCACTCAGCGCGGCTTCCAGGCCAACTCCAAAACCGTCACCACCACCGACACCATGCTGGCCGAAGTGATTGAGATGAAACGATAGCCAAACTATCCCCCCGGATGACCAAGCCCCCTGACGAAACGACTCGTCAGGGGGCTTGGGCATCAAAGCGCCGCTTGGTCATTATTGAGGGCGTCCGGCACCATATAGCCCCGGTTTACCAGGTGGGTTATGGGCACTTGTTCGCTGACGTCAAAATATTCGGCGGCCTCCGCGATTGAGTCCTCGTCATAATGCCCGCCCAAAAAATCATTGAGCCGCTCAAAAGGGCACAAAAACTCGCCGGCGAAAGCCCGCTGGATTTTCTGCCTGACCGTGGCCGCAGATGAGACAGGAAACCAATGGTTATCGGCATTAGATATAAGTTTGTCCGCCACCAGACGGCAGGCCTGGAACCTTCTGGAGCGTTTGGCTTTAGATTTAAAGATTATACGGATTGAGTCGTCATCAGGGTTAATGACTCCAAGGGTAAATGGCGAGGTTCCAGTATGGCTGGCCCAGGCATTAACTGATGTCCCCATAAGATCGCTTATAACCTGATCAGATATTTTATCAGTTGACGCTCCACATTTGGCCCGTAGTTCACTAGCCAATTGTCGCCCTATTTCGAATGGCTTTAATTTGCCGCGAAGTATGCCCGCTTTGGATATGCCATCGGGAATGGAAAAATTGCCTTTAATTCCTAAATCTTGACTATTTTGAGCAATTGCGTCCAGATCGGCCAGAATGTTGCCGGCCGGGTTTGGCATGATGGCGGCCAGTTCCTCCACTATGCCCGTGCCCAGTGTATCGGCTCTTTTTATAAAAGCTTCCAACAGTGACTCATCGGCTTCATCAGGGTTGAAACCGAGCATGGCTTCGATTTTGCGGTATTTAGCGGCTACCGGGTCTTGTTGTTCTTCCATAACAGCAGTCCAGTGCTGGCGCAACTCCGTGTCAACCAAACCTATGGCGGGTGACGATTCCAGGCGATCCAGCACAATGTGGACGCATCTGGCTATTTCATCGGTAAAGGACTGAATGGGTATGCTAAGCTTCAAGTTCTTAAGATAGTTGATCGGGCTGGCCTCGCCCGGGTAAGATGTAGATCGCCCCAATATGGTCATGTCGCGCCCATCGGAAACGAAGGTTAAATCAGGCCAAATGTAGCCATAGCCCGCACTGGTCAATTCATGAGCCATTCGCCAATAGGGATTCTGTTGTTTTTTATCGAGCCAGACATTTCCCGTCTCCCAGTGGAGACGCCACCAGCATCTGACAAACCATAGAGCCATAGGATAAAAGGCCAGATCGGCTCTTTCACTTGTGCTTAACGATTCGGTGTTGACATTAAAGGTAGCGTTCGTATTGTTAACAGTAATGCCAATGGAGGCTGAGGTCCATTGCATTAATGGATCTTTGTCGGGAGCATCCAGCCAGTTGTGAGAGATGTTAAATGCTTTGTCCATTATTCCAACAGCTAATTACAATTTCTCGCAGAGCCTGAGATTCCAGCTCGGGGTAGCCGTGATATATCCCGTTAACCGTATGCCTGGCTTCGAGAACAACATCGCCTTTGACTGCCCATACGCATTTAGGCCATCTGAGAGCCGCTTCAGCGCTTAATTCAGGAGAATAACATCTTGGGTCAGGCGGAGAAACAATACCCAGTTCCAAGCCCTTCCTTAATAAAGAAAGGGCCTGATGTTCTTTATCTATCCCAGATACATCACACAGCGTTTTTTTTGGATTTGGCTTGATGCCGGCTTGCAGAACAAAATCACCCCGGCCTTTTTTATGCCGGGGATCCCCCTCATACTTCACCATTTTGGCAAGACGCTTAAGCTCCTCTGAAGTGAAGGGGGACTTACCTGGAACGACGGGCAAATCATACGGAATTGAGGGTAAGGTTCTCTTTTTTATCATCAATTTGTCCAAGGTGTTGATCTTTGATAATATACTTTTATTTATATTATCAAGATAAAATATAATAGTCCAGAAATATCTCCATATTAAGAGCCGGGGCCTACAACCATCCTGAAATTATCCAGAAGAGAACCTTCACTCAGGCTACGAGCCGCCATGGCATTAGGATTATCGGAGACCGTCGTTTCTATGGCGACAGAAGCCCCATCCATGAGGCGATGGGGCTTCGGCATTGATATGTGATTTAGATATCAGAGCTTACTGGCCCGCCCAACAATTTTTGTTCCTTCCGTTGACCAGTTGACGCTCAGGCCCAACACATCGCCAAGCACGGAAACAGGCAACATAATACCATCTTTAGTTGCTACGGGCGAGGTCTCCACATAAAAGCTGTTTTGGCCAACGATATATTTGTTGGAATCAAGCGCCATTTTGACAGCGCCGCTCGGGGCCGCCACATTAATGGAGGTGGCGTCAGAGGAATATTTAAGGCCCAGGGCCTTACAGACTTCAGGCGCCGAGACATAAAATGCGCCGTTGATGGGCTTTACCTTGAGGGTTGCGCTAGCCGCATTCAGCTCCACCGTCAAATAATCCATCAAGTCCATTTTCGCCAAAAGGGCGTGAATACCCTTGGTTTTATCAACAACCTGTGAAACTTCATAGTCTGTAGCCGCGCTGAGATAGGCATATATTTGCCGGCGATCCAGCCCGAACTGCTTTGAGAGAAAACTTATTGACTCCCGCACCGCCATCTTCATAGCCTCGTCCAGATCTTCATTCAGGCCGATAGGGATCCAGTATTTTTCTGTTTCGGCAAATGGAGTGACCAGACTGTCGCTGTTGCTGGCCGGAATCTCATTGGAGCCTTTTTTGATCACTGTCAGGCGCAGGGTTGCCCGCAATGAGCCTTCCAAAGCCGTGAGCGCCACTTCACCGTCACCCTGCACAAAATGGGGGTCACCGGTATAGAAATTGCCTCCATCCACTTCAACGGGCAAATAAAGCGTAGACCCAACCCCCAGCTCGTTGACGTCAATATTTCCACCAATTCTCGCCGGCGGCACGGAACTCCAGCTTTCAGCCACATTCGGAGTCACGCCCATAATGCCCACAAAAGGACTGAGGGGGAAACGGATTTCCTTTTCCCCGTTTTTCATAAAAGCGAACCATTGGCCGTCAATTTTTCTGACCGGCGTAAAAATGGACACATTGCCATACTTTTCGGGCTGGCCCGGATTGGCATCCTCGCTCCGAACCGTCCCCTCAGGGAATTCCCCTACCAGAGCGCCCTTATAATGGCGGTTGGATATAACGCCATAGGGGACGCGCGGCTCCAGGGCCAGCACTTCAACTTTCAGCACATCACCGGGCTTAGCGCTTTCAACATAAACAGGGCCGGTGACAATGTGCGGGCCGTCTTTGTCGAAATCGTGCTTCAGGGATGAGGCGGTAATAGCAATGGCTTCTTTAAGCACATCCTTTGGCGCAACGCCAAATTCCCCGTAATACTTGACCGGATCTTTCCCCTGATCCTCCAGGATTCCCTCGTGTGACACGGTGTCAAATGTAACCACGCTGCCCGACGGCACAGACAGCACAGGTTTGGTATCCCGGTTGGGCAAACGGCCCCACAAGACATTTTCAACTGAAGAGGGCACATAGTATTGCCCCTTAACTGTCCCACTCTCCTGGCCCTGCAGCACCGGGATACTGTCCGCACGATATGGCGCGGCAGATAGATCACCCGCCGAGACACCCACTAAAGCACACACTGCGAAAATCGTTGCAATCCTTTTGACCATAAATTTTCTCCTTAATTAAGAATAGCCGAGCTGCGCTCACGGGATGAAAGCGCTCCAGCAGGAAAACATGGAGCAACAAGCATACCAGTGGCCCAATCTATGGCTATCTATCAGAATTTACTGATTAAGATAGGGAAAGAAGACGCAACGCCGCAGACAAACAGTCACATTTATGTTGATTTATGGCTGGGGTTTTCTACAGTAAGGTCTGAACCATTGAGAACAACAGGGCCTCTTGACATGACCCTAAAAAGTGATATTATTGAAAACGTTGAGACCTTGCACCAAGACCCAAGTTCGCTGAATTTATCGCCATGATTAAATACACCTTAAAACGCCTGATAA
>JAISJK010000111.1 GCA_031261565.1 Candidatus Adiutrix sp.
CCCCGCCCATGGGCATGACCAGGTTAATCATCTTTGAGCGCTCTGATAATCGGTTATTATTTTTAGACCGGTTTCCAAGTCATAGCGGCAATTTTGCCGGGAGAGACCGACAATTTTGCGGTTGGAGCCGATACAGTTCTTATAGACTTCCTTCTTGACCCGGTTTTCTGATAAGTTTTTGGCCCGGTCAAATAGCGATGGATATTTATTCCAAAAATCAACCGGTTTCCCCTCATCGTAAGAGGGCTCCCGCCCGAATATTTTGTAAACAGCTTTAACGATTTCCAAAGCGGAGTGGCCATGGCCCGAGCAGAGGTTGAAAATATCGGCCCGCATTTTTTCGGGCGCACTCATCAGATAGTCAAGATAGGCGATCAGGTCTTCAGTGTAAATATAATCGCGTCGAACATCACTGGTATTGAAAACCACCGGCCGGCGCCCATTGGATATTTCCCGGATCAGATAGCTGGTAAAGGGCGGGTGTAGCCTCTTATAATCCTGGTGCGGGCCAAAAACATTAAAAAACCGGCAGATGACTATGTCCATATCGTAATTAAGGGCGTATAATCGGCAGATATGCTCGGCACAAAGCTTGGTTGTGGCGTAGACGAGGTCAGGCGCCAATGGCAGGTCTTCGGACATAACCTCTTCGGTATTATTTTCATATACCGCAGAGGTGGAGGCGAAGATGAAACGTTTCAAGCGTGGCATATTCCTTAGCCCGGACAACAGCCCGGCCACTGAGGCGGTGTTGACTTCAAAAGCTTTTTGAGGGCTGGTCTCGCATTCCGGCAGAGAAGATATGCCGGCGAAGTGAAAGACGACATCCACATCGGTCATATAGGTTAAAATGTCGGGGTTGCGCACATCATCAACAATAAGTCTTTTTAAGAGATCCGGGTAATCGGAGAGGTTGTCTTCATAGCCATATTCCATATTGTCCAGCAAGACCAGATCAAACCCTTTCCCCTCCAGATATTTGGCCAGCTCAGAGCCTAAAAAGCCGGCGGCTCCGGTGATCATCGCTTTCATTTATTTGCTCCCTCTGGTCTGTTGGTATTGGAAAACGCCACGTGGTATGGCCAGTTATTTTCCGGACAATGGCTGGTGTGCAACAAGCGGCGACGGCGAAAAGCGTAATTGAAAAAAATTGAAAACAAAGACCGTGCGATGGAGAACAATTTAGCGTTGCTGGCCTGGTCTTCCTCGCGCCAGGAGATGGGGAAAAATTTGAGGGACTTTTTTTGGTCAGTAAAATAAAGTAGCATATATTCATTGAATAATAAAAAATTGGGGAAATTTAAATAATAATTTCCAGCCAGAGCCGTGGCCTTATAAAGGTTAAGGCCAGAGCCCAAATCATAAATCAGGCGCCCGGTCAGGCAGGTGGCCACGGCGTTAAACACATAGTTGCCAATAATTCTAAGTATGGAGTAGCCATTAAGCTGCGAACCCGGCATAAAACGGGCGCCAAGCAGACAGTCGTATCGCTCAAAATTGCCATCTTCCAAATAAGGCAGAATGTCAGAAATACGGCCCTGGTCGTCACCGTGCAGCACCACCAGGTAGTCATAACCCTTGGCCAGGCAGTAGTTAAAAGCGACTTTGTGGGAGCCGCCCAGGCTGTAATTTTCATCATTTTGGAGCAGGGTGACCGGGCAGCCCTCAATAGCCGCCAGTCCCAGCCGCGCCGCCTCCAGAGTGCCATCCGGGCTACGGTTTTCCACCACCACAATTTCGGCGAACCTTTGAGCGATAGCCGGCGTAAATTGGGCCAGCACCCGGCCTATCTGCTTTTCGCAGCGGTAGGCGGGGATAAAGACCATTATGTTGCTCATATCTGACTCCCTGATCTTCCGGTTTAAGACCTGGTCAATCCCGGTAGCGGTTGAGCTTCAGGAGCTCAAGTTTCTCTATCCCGACGGCGTCTCCCCTGGCAAAACCGGTGGTAAACTCCACTTTCAGGCCATCAATGGTTTCATAGAGCCATTGGGCGTCATTGCCCACCGGGATGAGCAGGCGGCCATCGCCGTATTCCAGATCCTGAAAATCCCACCGGCCGTTGTGTCGAAAATGGAGGCGTATCTGGTGACCGGAAAAATCCCAGGGCTGGAAATAGCCGCTCCCAAGGTCGATGGACGAGGTCATTTGCAGATAGATATGGTCAGCCTCCTGGCCGGGCCTGGGGTCAAATTCATACAGGAAGGAGGGGTGGTCGCCGATAATCAGACCTCCGGCCAGGGAGATGAGCGCGGGCGAGCCCAGTTCCTGGCCGGGTATAAAGATGGGCCGCAGGCTGTCCATGGAGCGCCCGAAGGAGCTGTAGTATTTGCTGTTGGCGAGTTGACTGTATCCCGGAGACCCGGAGTTGGCGTCAAGCATTAGGGTGCGCCACAGGGCCGTGACCTCACCCCCCCGCTCAAGATTATCATCAGGCCGGCGCAATTCAGCCGCGCGGTAATGACCGCCGGCCAGTTCGGGCGACAGCCAGTAGCCCTCCGGAGTCTCCACCACCTTTTTATCCATGACCAGCCAATACCAGATATAGGCTGAGTCAGGCATGGTCTGGGGGAAACCGGCGGTCAGCGGATAGCCCGCAAAGGGCCGATCTTTAAAAGCGTCATAATACAGCTTTGAGGTTTGATAGCCTTTGACCGGGTAATAGTTGCCAGCCCCCAGAGCCTTTAAATTTAAAATATAATTGAGCAGATGCCACCCGCTATAAAAAGACGATCCTTTCAAATTATTTTTTTCCAGAAAATCAAGCACCCGGTTTAATTCCCCCAACTGCTCTCTATTGATAAAGCCGCGGCCGAGGCGGGGCAGACGCTGCCGGTCGGCCTCCGAGATCATCACTGACTGGGCCGGGGTGATGATCAGGGCCCCGGGCCTGTAAGGGCTAAATCTGGTGGCGAGCGGCGCCAAAAGCAGAACGGCGATTAAAACCAGCTGAAATCTGGCCCGGGGGCTGAATACCTCCTGGCCATGCTTGACCAGGCCAATAATGGCCAGGAGGGTGACTATGGCCACCGGCCCCCCGGCTCTGTTTAAACCGGGGGAGACCATCGGCACAAGAGAGAATTGGTAGGCCATGGGCAAAAAGGCCAGGCCCAAGGCGCAGAAGTACCATAAATAACTGGCCACGCTTTTTTTGAGCGTCCCGTATTTTTTAAAAAGATGCCGGGCGATATAGGCCGGAATCAGGAGGGGAGTGATCAGGGCTATGAACTGCATAATATTGAGCAGGATATGCTGGCCGGCCCATTGGCCGATGTAAAACGATAATTGAAAAATAGCGACCCCGTAGGCCGGAACGACATCTGAGCCGAAAACAGCGCTGACAGCCACCATGCGGGCCAGAAGGGGGGTAAAAGGGGCGATCAAAGCCAGAGTGACCAGCCAGCCGGCCCAGAAAGAGAGCTTGGGCCTCCATAACTGTAAGCCCCGGTCTTGATACAGACCCCAGAGCCGGGGCAGGGCAAAGGCGACCCCGCCCAGGCCCAGGGCCGCGCCCAGGGCGGGATAATACATTAGATTAAGGCCGGTCAAGAGCAGCCAAGCCTGAAGCCATCTGTTAAGATCCCTGAGCAGGGCCGGGGCCCCGAGTAAAATCAGGGAAAGAGTCACCAGATGGTATCTCTCATAATTGCCCATGGCCAGATCAGTGCCAAAGGGCAGCAGCCAGAGGCCGAGCAGGGCCACCCCGCTGCCGCCGACATAAAACAGGCTCCCGGCGATGAGCAACCAGAAAAAGGCCGACTCCAGGGACAGGGCCGGGTAGATGTTGGCGGCTGAGCCATCCAGCACCACATTCAGGAAAAAGCCGTTGACCAGGGGGAATAAGCCCGAGGGCGGGAAATAATCCTGATAGGCAATTTGCCCGAAGCTGACTATCTGGTTCCAGGGATCGATCCTTTCGCCGTAGTGGTGCCAGTCCGAGGGCACCAGCAGACCGGATCGAAAGTGAGACATATAAACAGCCAGACAGCAGACCGTGGACAGCAGAATCAGCCGCTCAACCGTCGCCGGGCCGGGGGCGGCCGACTTGGGCGGCGTTTTTTTTAAGGCGGCGGCTATCCGTGTCAGGTTATAAGCCAGGAAAAAGGCCATGACCGCCATGAAGATCAGCTGGTAGGCCAGGTCGTGCTCTAGGGTTACTTCTTGCCCTTTATACAGGTAGGTGTTTTGCAAAAAAATACCCAGGGCCAAAGGTATGGGCCCTTGGGCCAGCAGAATTGATTTATCCAGCAATATCTCGTTATCATGCCTGAAGGTGAGATATAAAACCGGCAGGGCCACGACGGCGGCCAGGGCCACAGGCTCCAGACCGCCGGCCAGGGCCGGAATAAAGACCGAGAGGGCTGACCAGGCCCAGTAGAGGCAAAACCAGAGCAGGGCCGATTTGACGGCGTATCCGGGTTTGACCCCGTAGGCGATCAGATAGACCAGCAACAGCAGCAGCGGCCCAGCCTGGCCCCAAAAACCATACATCAGTAAAAGGGGGAAGAGAGTCACCAGATAGAGCAGGGCCGTTTTTAAATCCAGCGGGGATGGGCTCTGGTCATCTCTTGAGCGGTCTAAATAATACATCAGCCCCAGGCTGGTCAGCGCAATCAAAGCAAAGAGGCGCAATTCACCGGTCTTATTCAGGTTGGACAAGGCCAACAGTTCGTAAAACAGGTCGGCGTATTTTTGCGGCAGTTTGGAGACCAGGGGCAGCAGAGCCAGGGTCAGCCCGGCGATGGTCAGCCAGATCAGGCCGAATAATTTCGGAATTTTCATAATTTATCCCGGTAGCGGTCGAGCTTCAGGAGCTCAAGTTTATCCACCGAGACCCGGGCCCCCACAGCAAAGCCCCGGGTAAACTCCACTTTCAGGCTGTCGATGGTTTCAAACAGCCAGCGGGTGTCGAGGCCCACCGGGATCAATAGCTGGCCGTCGCCGTAATCCAGGTCAAAATAATCCCACTGGCCGTTGTGCCGGAAATGCAGGCGGAGACCATATCTGGAGAAAACCCGGGGTTGAAAATAGGGGTTGAGAATTATGGCCGAGGAATTGATCTTCAGAAAAATATGATCGGCCTCCAGCCCGTCAAACCCGGCAAACTCGTATAAATACGATGGATTCCCCCCGGTGATTTCCCCGGCGGCGATGGCTTGGGATCTCGGCGGCCCTAGCTCTTTAAAGGGCTGAAAGAGGGGGCGCAAACTCTCCATGGAGCGGCCAAAGGAGCTGAAGTAGCGCTGCTCCCGGAGGCCAATGATAGTGGGCCTTTTCAGCTCTTCCGGCGGATATTGGCCGCTGACCAGTTCCGGCGACACCCAATATCCTTCCGGGGTCTGCCGGAGCTTTTTATCCATCAACAGCCAGTAATAAATATAGGGTATGGCGTGATACCGCCCGTGGCATTTGGTTTCCAGGCCGCTCGGGCATTTCAATTCAATTGAGGTGCTGACCGGAGGGTAGCCAACAAAGGGCTTGTCTTTAAAGGCCTCATAATATAGTCGGGAAGTTTTAAAGCCCTTGGCCGGGTAGTAGTAGCCGGCGGCCAGGGCTTTTAAGCCCAGGATATAGTTGAGCAGATGCTGAGCGCTGTAAAAGCCGGTGTTGGGCAGGTCGTTTTTTTTAATAAAAGCGAGCACATCATTTAGCTGAGCCAGTTTATAATCATCTATAAAGCCGGCCCCGAGACGGGGCATCAGGTCTTGGTCAGCAGCGGTGATCCGGAGCTGATTGGCCATTGGCCGGTAAATATCCACCTGCTTGAAGAAATCCAGCTTGTCGCTATAGGGTATTAAGAGCAGGAGGGCGACGAAAATAATCTGGGCCCTCTCCCTTTGGCTGAATTCGGCCTGGCCATGTCTGGCCAGGCCGATAACCGCCAGGGTTAAAGCTATGGCCACGGGCCCGCCCGCCCGGTTTAGCCCCCCATAATCCATGCCGACGATACTGAACTGATAGGCCATGGGCAAAAAAAACAAGCCGAAAGCACTGAAATACCAGAGGGGGCTATTAATGGCCTCCGCCAGGGTTCGGCGCCGTTTTAAAAGCCGCAGAACCAGATAGGCCGGGATAATAATGGCCGTGGACAGAGTGATGAACTGGGCGATATTGCTCATTATCAAAGTTGGCCTCTGCCAGAGGCCGGCCAGGGCCAGGGCCCAAATGAAGGCCAGAGGTTTGACGGCTTTTTTTAAGGGCCGGGCTCCGGGGCCGGCTAATTCCCCGGCCATGATTGCTTTGAGGGATCGACGCCTGACGATAAGTTGAAAAGCTATGGCCGCCACTGCAATCACCGCAGCCGCCAGGGCGATGGTTAGTAAAATATACAGCAGAATATTTTGCACGATCAGTGGAGGCGCAGAGGTGAGAGCCAGGCCAAAACCCCCAGCCAGGCCCAGCCCGGCCATTAGGCGGCCAACGCCGCTGATGATGGCCGGAGGTTTCCGTCTCAGGCGCAGGGCCAGATAAATCAGGGCCCGCCCTGCGGACAGGAGGGCCGCCAGCAGCAAAATATTTTGGGCGATCAGCGTTGGCCCATGGAATTGAATGACCCTGGCTTCCCCAAAGACAGCCCGGGCCTCGGATTGCACCACCTCGGAGCCAATGGCCGCGCTGACGGCCACTATCCGGGCCACAAGGGGGATAAAGGGGGCGCAGAGGGTCAGGACGGCCAGCCAGCCGATCCAGAAGGAGGGCTTTTTCAGCCAGGACTGTAAGGCCCGGCTCTGATAGTTGAGCCAGAGGCGGGGCAGGGCCACGGCGGCCCCGCTCACCCCTATGGCCGCCCCAAACAGCGGATAATACATCAAATTAAGACACGTCAGGATGACCCAGACCTTCAGCCATTTATTCAGATCCCGGAGCAGTGGCGGCGACCCCAGCAGAATCAGGGAAAGCGTCATCAGATGATATCTCTCGTAATTCCTGATGCCCAATGAAGTGCCCAGAGGCAGGAGGAAGACGGCCGCCAGAGCCAGGCTGCGGCCGCCGATATGAGCCAGGCCCAGGGCGATGAGCAGCCAGAAAAAGGCTGCCTCCAGCGACAGGGCCGGGTAAATATTGGCGGCCGCGCCATCCAAGACCACATTCAGGAAAAAGCCGTCAACCAGGGGGAACAGGCCTGAGGGCGGGAAATATTCCCGGTAGGCTGACTGCCCCAGGCTGACTATCTGATTCCAGGGGTCAACGCGCTCCCCATAGTGGTGCCAGTCTGTGGGGATAATATGGCTGGAATTGCTGTGGGACAGGAAGATGGCCAGGCAGCAAATCGTGGAGATCAGTATGAGCCGCTCAACGGGCCAGGCTTCTTTTTCTCCCGGCCACCTGGCCATTTTAATGATCCGGGCCAGGTTATAGGCCATAGAAATGAGCATGACCGAGTAAAAAAACACTCGGTAGGCCGGATCATGGGGGATAACGACCATTTCTCCCTGGAAAAGATGCCTGTCTTCCAGAAATATAAACAAGAGAAGGGGTATCGGAGCCTGGGCCAGCACCAGAGCCCGGTCGATAATTTTTTCATTGTCAAGACGGAAGGTTTTAAACCAGATTGGCCCGGCCGCGAGGACGGCCAGGATAGCCATGACCGCGTTCCCGGCGGTCAGGCCAACGGCTGTGGTCAGGCCCATGACCGAGCCGTAGCTAAAGAACCACAGCAGGGCTGATTTAAGGGCGTAGCGCGGGTTGAGGTGGTCAGCGGCCAGGTAGATCACGCTCAAAATGAGCAAAGGCATACTGAGGTGGCTGAAGAGGGCGTATAAGACGCCATTGACCATTAAGATATATAGAGGAAGCGGGCTTGAGGGAGGGGCTGGGGCCTCGGCTTCCGTTGGGAGGCCGGCCTCTGTTTTTTTGTCCAGCCAGCATAAAAGCCCCAGGCCGAGGATGACCAGCAGGGTGAATAAACGCAACTCGCCGCTCTTATTCAGGTTGGAAAAGGCTAATTGATCAATAAACAGGTCGGTATATTTTTGAGGCAGTTTGGAGACCAGGGGCAGGAAAACCAGAGTCAGCCCGGCAATAATCAGCCAAATCAGTCCGAAAACGCCTGGCAGGGTCAGCTTGAAATTTTTTACCGGGAGCGGCCACAGACCGAAATTCATCACTGTTCCCTTCATTCCCGCCGCTAATATAAATAAGCTATTTTAGCGCCATTGCCGGACAAAGGCAAGCGTGGTGCCGCCCTGGCCTGTTTGTCGAGGGATATTTGTCAGATACGCGCGTTTGCGGTATAATTAAATATGCTAAAAACCTGCTTTAAAAGCCTGGCCCTGGCGGCTATCGGGCTGGCCCTCTGCCCAGATCAGGCTCTGGCCTATTTGGATCCCGGCACGGGCAACCTCTTCATCTATGTTACGGTCAGCCTTTTGGGGGCGGCCGCCTTTATGGTCAAGGGCCTGGGCTACTGGTTTATGAAGCTGGCCCGGCGGAAAGCGCCGGCCGATGGGGCCGCCTCCGGGGCCGATGACCTGGTCATTTTTTCAGAAGGCAAAATTTACTGGCACACCTTCAAGCCCATTATTGAAGCTCTGCTGGCCCGAGGCCAATCTTTCCGCTACCTGACCATGGATATTGAAGACCCGGCTCTGACCCTGGAGCACCGGGGCCTGGATAACCGCTACATCGGCCAGGGCTCGGCCGCCTTCGCCCGCCTGGCGGCCGTCCGGGCCAAAATCATGCTCTCCACCACCCCCAACATAGGCACGCCCGGCTACCCCCTGCGCCGCCCGCCCCATGTCCAGTGCCTGGTTCATGTCTTCCACGGAGTCTGCGGGCTGGAGACGTATCATAAATACGCGGTGGACAATTACGATGTGCTGCTGTTGCGGGATGACGGCTCAGAGCCGCCGGTGCGCAAGCTGGAAACTTTAAGAGGCCTTAAACCTAAAGAGTGCGTCAGCCTGGGGTTGCCCTACCTTGATGAATTAAAAGCCCGGTCTCAGGCTATGAACCCTGGCCCGCCGGTCAGCGGGGCCCCGGTCATTCTGATCGCCCCCTCCTGGGGGGACAAGGGCAACCTGGCCGTCTGCATTGACCGATATATCCCCCAGTTGCTTGAAGCCGGTTACGAGGTCATTGCCCGGCCTCATCCCCAGTCCTTCCAAAGCGAGCCGGAGCTGACAGCCCGACTGGCTGCGGAATTCGCCTCAAAGCCAAACTTCCGGCTGGATCGCGAGCCTGACCCCTCCGGCTCCATGAGCCGGGCCGCCCTTTTAATCTCGGACAAATCGGGCATCCGGCTGGATTTCGCCTTTCTCTATGAGCGGCCGGTCATCACCCTTAGCTCGCCTTTTCTCGACACCGACTATGAAGCGGCCGACATGGGCGAGTCGTGGGACGAGAAAGCCAGCGGCCAGATTGGCCTGGTGGCCCCGGTGGCCCTTCTGGCCGATATCCGGCCCCTGGCGGGCGAGGCCCTGACGACTAAGCCGCCGGCCAGCCTGGCCGCCTTCCGGGAGGCCAATGTGGCCAACTTCGGGCAGGCCGGCCCGGCCGTAGCCGCCTGGCTGATTGAGCGAACCGCGATATGATGTCAATCATTTACGCCCTGACTATCGCCCCGTTAGTCGTTTTTTACCAATACCTCTACAGTCTCTGCCTGGCGGTGACCGGCAGTTACGGCTGGAGCCTCATCGCTCTGTCGCTGCTCAGCACGGCCATTTACACTCCCCTGAAGAGTCTGGCCTTTAAGAGCCAGGAGCGAGAAAAAAAGATTCAGGCTATTTTGGCCCCGCAACTTTTAGCCATCAAGGCTGAAAGCCGGGGCGCAGAGCGCCATGCGCGCCTTAGCGGCCTCTATCGGCGTTATGGTTACCACCCCATCTACGGGTTGCGCTCGTCCTTCGGGGTGCTGCTGCAGGTGCCCTTTCTCATCGCCGCCTATGAAATGCTTAAATCTTATGAGCCGATAGTCGGTCTGCCCTGGGGGATCATCGCCGACCTGAGCCAGCCTGACGGCCTTATGGGCGGGCTCAACCTCCTGCCCCTGCTGATGACCCTGGTCAACATCGGCGCCCTCTACGCCACCGCCGGTTTCAGCCGGAAAGAGAGGCGGCAGGGATTGGCTGTGGCCGCCCTTTTTCTGGCCCTTTTATATTCGGCCCCGGCGGCCCTGCTGATCTACTGGACTTCCAGCAATGTTTTGAACCTGCTCCTGAGTCTGGGAGGGCGTCTTGGCCTCAGTCGGCCATCGCCTCGGCCCAAAAAAGCCGGCAAAACTCCCCCAGAGACAGCCCCCGCCGCTCCCGGCCTGACCAGTAGTCTGGCCACCATTGCCACAGCCGTTTTAGCCGTCCTCTTCCTCGGTCTCCTGGCCGAGCTGAGAGATGAGTGGATTAGCCTGGTGGTCATAGTGCGGGGCGGGTTTGATCTAAGCCTTGTTTTCCCGGATGCGCTGATTTTTTTCTATTTACTGGGCCTGGGCCTGCTGGTTATCCGTCAGGCTCTGCAATGGGGCGAGCCGGGTAAAGAAGTCGTGGCCAAGGCCTTTTGTCTATTTCTGCTCCCTCTGCTCTACGCCGGCCGCACCTGGGCCTGGCACCATGGCCTTCAGCCCGGCGACAACCCCGCCGATATTACCCCCTATCTGAACTGGCTGGCCACAGCCGCTCTGGCCATGGTCGGGCTGGTGGCTATCCCCTTCAATCAGCCATCCACCCCGCCGGAGGATATTTTTCAGGGCCGGAAGGGCGGGATATTTCTGGCCGCAATGCTGAACCTGGGAGTCTTAAGCCAACTGTTCAACCCGGCGGCCCTTTACGAATCCTCGCCGGATATGTTTTCCCAGGGTTTTTCAAACATCCTGGCCCGGCAAATCCCCTGGCTGGCCGCCTGGCTACTTCTGGCCGGGGGCCTCTGGCTACTCTTCCACCGGCGGGGCCGGCTTCTGGCTGTGGCGGCCGTTTTCCTCTGCCTCTGGGCCCTCTTTAACAGCTTGGCGCCATTGCGGAATTACGGCCCCATGCGCGGCTTTTTCTTTGTCGGCGGAACCGACAGTTTCGGCCGGCCCTGGGTCAACCTTATCCTCGACGGCGTGGTGATCATGCTGGTGGCCACCGGCTTGGCCCTGCAACATCGCTTCCGGCTCACCGGCTATCTGCTTGCGGCCCTGCACCTGCTGAGTCTGGCCCTGGGGCTGTTCTGTTTGAATGTCTGGTGGGACGACCGTCAGCAGGCGGCCCAGGTTAAAGAAATAGAGAATCAGACGGATAAGCTGGATCCGCGCCTTTTCAGCTTCAGCGCCACTGAGCCGAATATTATGGTTTTCATTATGGATTCATTTGACAATGAACACCTGGAGATGATTTTTAAAGAGGAGCCGGAGCTGGCCCAACATTTCCCCGGCTTTGTCTCCTACGCCAACACCGTGGCCGTGGGCAGCTCCACCATTTTAAGCATGCCCAGCATCTACGGCGGGCCACCCTACACCCCGCAGGGCATCAACAGGCGGCCTGAGACATCCCGCCTGAAAAAGTATATCGAGGCGGTAGCCTGCCTGCCCCGTTATTTTACCAACCAGGGCTACCATGTCTCCCTGCTGGGCAATCCGCCTTTTAACATGCACTATCAGCAGTCAGCCAGCCTCCTGGAACGGCCTGAGCTGTTTTCCTCGTTTGAGGAATTGCCGAAAGACTATGTGGCGGAATGGGAAAAAATGATCGGCCTGAATCGGCCGGCAATGGAAAAGGCTTTGGCGAGCACCACGGTGGACGACAAGCCGCCCGCCGCCCTACTGTCGCTGTTCCGCCTAGCCCCTAATCTTTTAAAAAGGGCGGTTTATGACAACGGTCTATGGTTGCGGCCTTTTGCTAACGAACGGTTGGGGCAACGTGAAGCGGTTGTGTTAAGAGACAGTGCTGTCCTCGGGCTGTGGCCCCGGGTGGCCGATCTTCGTAGCGACCGGCCGACCCTGAAAATAATCATGAGCAAACTGACCCATGGCCCGTGGTATTTGCCGCCGGACAGCCTGATCCCGGTCGTCCCGGCGAAAATCACGCCCCGGCCGGATGGAAAATACACCTTTGCCGATGACGATGCCTACCGTCAATATTGTTCGGAGCGCCACGCAATCCGCATTCTGGCCAATGTCTTCGACTGGCTACGGGCGCAGGGCATTTACGACCAGACCCGCATTATTCTGGTCTCTGACCATAACGACTTGAACTGGGGCCAGACCATAGAGGATTTCAGATCCCGGCTGGCGCTCAACCAAGAAGGCTGGTCATTATTGATGAATAATAACCGTGTCAATGGCGATGTTCGGTATATCATCCGGCCGGGGGCCATCCTGCTGGCCAAGGATTTTAGGGCCACCGGGGAGTTGCGCTTTTCTCCAAAGCCGATGAGCACCCAGGATGTGCCCGCCCTGGTCTGCGAATCGTTAAATGCCTGCCCCGGCCTGGAGCCTATTCCAAGCGGGGCGAACCGAATCCGCACCCATGTCTCCGGGGAGTGGCGAGCCCAGGCGCATCCGGATAACACCTATATCTATAAAGAATACACAATCAAAGGCGAGATGCACGATGTGAACAACTGGAGCTGGTAGCCCCGGATAATTCAGGGGAGAGCTCAGGGCCGCCGATATCTAATGGTTTAAGGCCGATAGCGCGGCCTGGGGGGAATTGGCCACGATTTTTAATAGAGCTACCGCCGGCCCGGTTGGGCGACGGTGCCCCTGTTCCCAATTTTGCAAAGTCCTGACATTAACCTGAATTAGTTTGGCAAAATCACTCTGGGATAAATTCAATTTTTTACGTATGTCTTTTAGGGAAATCTCGCCTGTATCCTCCCTGTTTTTGGTAATACCGACCACTTTGACTTCATTTCTTTTGTTGGCCCGGATAGCGGCGATATCTTCAGGGGAAAATATGGTTCGCCTGGCTGGCTCAATTTCACCTTTAGATATGGCTACGGCTTCTTTAAGACTCTTTTTTAATCTTTCAAAATTATCTTTTGTCATTTCATCTCCTTCTGTCAGATCCATCAGTAAGGCTATATATTCTTTTTCGTTCAGGCACTCTGTGACTATTTCGTAAAAACTGTCGGTTTCGATGAATTCCATATTTTTTATATACGTCATTGACGTTTGGTTGTCAATAATAATTTCTCTTTAGGATTCCACAGAGGAGTGAAGGCAAAAATTCTTGTATCTCTACACCCGCCCGCCCCAGCTCAGACTCTGGCGTAAAATTCCCGGCACATCAATCTCACGGCCGCTCAAGATAAAATTGCCGGCCCGGTCGGGGGCGGCCATTTCCCCGGCCAGGCGGGCCGCCTCATCCGGGCGGCAGAATTCCAAAATGTATTGGCCCAGATTTTGAGCCCGAATCAGCTGGGCCGCCGTCTGGGCCAGGGCCTGGTCTTCCCCGCTGGCCCAGGCGCCCCGGGCGCTGACCAGATCGGCCAGGGCCGGGAGGGTGAAGGCCGCAGCCAGACCGTGGGGCACGCCAAAATGGAGAGTGAGGGGATATGACATGGCGTGGGCCAGGGCCGTGCGGTTCTGGCTGATGGCCAGGCCGGCCAGCAGGCTGGCCTGTTGCAATTTTTCCCGGGCCTGATAAACGCTCAGATCACTCAGCAGGCCGGGCAGAAAAGCGCAGATCAGCTTTAGAGCCTCCCGGGCCCAGGACAAACTCAAGGGCGTGGCGTTTTTATTCCACAGACTTTCCAGGCTGTGGGAAAGGCTGTCCATAGCCCCCCAGAGGGTCTCCCGCCAGGGCAGTGACAGGGTCAGGGCCGGCTCCAGAAAGGCGGCCTGGGGATACAAGGCCGGGGCGGCCAGCGAGCGTTTTTTTTGATGAGCCCGATCCCAGATAGTGGCGAAGGGGGTGACTTCCGAGCCTGTGCCGGCGGTGGTGGGCACGGCGAAGATGGGCCAAGCCGCCTCAACCGAGGCCCCAACCCCTTCGCGCAAACCGGCGGCCAGACTACGGCCCGGCAGGGCGGCGGCCAGGGCCTTGGCGCTGTCCAGAGCGCTGCCCCCGCCCAGAGCTACCAGGGCCTCAATACCCGCCCCCTTAAGCGATATGGCCAGAGCATCCAACTCGTCTAAATCAGGGTTGGGCCTCACCGTCCGCACCAGCCAGTTGACGTCCGGGGCGGCTTTCATCAGCGCCGTGGCCGGGCCGCGCTGGAAGGAGCCGGGAGTGGTGACCAGAAGAACGGTTCGCCTTCCCAGATAACCGGGCAAACAATCCAGCGCCCCTGGGCCGCCATGTATTTTTACCGGTTGGTAATGAGCCCAGGTCATGGCCGCCTCAGCCGCTCCATAAACTGGGCCCGATTTTGCCGGGGCGAGGCGGTGGGCCGCCCCAGATCAGGCCGCGCCCCCGGCTCCAGGATTATCTCCAGAAAATGCGGGCCGGGTTGGGCCTTGAGGGCGGCCAGAGCCTGATCTATTTCAGTTGCCTCAGTGGCCAGATGATAAGCGGCATAGCCGCAGGCCCTGGCGAGGGCGGCGAAATCAATGGCGGTGGCGCAGGTGGGCTGGCCGCCGACCGACTCGTGGCAGTGGTTGTTCAACAGCACATGGAGGAAATTGGGCGGGCGCAACGAGCCGATGATGCCCAGGGCCCCCAGGTGCATTATCAGGGCCCCGTCGCCGTCCAGACAGATCAGGCGGCGGCCGGGGCTGGCCAGAGCGGCCGCCAGGGCAATGGACGAGGCGTGGCCCATGCCGCCGACCGTCAGAAAATCCACCGGCTTTTCCTGGCGGCGGACACGCAGCTCGAATAACTCCCGGCCGGTCTTGCCGGTGGTGGCCACCAGGCAGTCATCATCACGGCAAGCGTCTAAAAGGCGCTCAAGGGCCGTCTCGCGGCTCAGCCCGCAGCGGCCGGTCTTCAAAGCTTCATCGGCGATTTCCGCTAAAGCCCCCCCCTTGACCAGGAGCGCCGCCGGCTGACCAGTAGTCATCATCCGGGGCCAGAGCTGATCCAGGGCCTCCTCAATATCTGAATTTTCATCAAGCACGCGAAAGGGTATTTCCAGAAGCTCCAGGAGGCCCGGGGTAATCCGGCCCTGCTTGATATGCTGCGGCTCATCGTGGCGGCCCGGCTCCCCCCGCCAGCCGATGATCAGCAGCATGGGCACGCCATAAACCTCCCGGTCGGCCAGCGAAGTCAGGGGATTAACCGCGTTGCCCAGGCCGGAATTCTGCATATAGACCACCGCCGGCCGCGCGGTGGCCAGGTAGTGGCCAATGGCCAGCCCCACACCATTGCCTTCGTCGGCGGCGATGATATGACTGTCCGGCGGCAGGGTCAGGCTTAAATAGGAGCTTAAGCCTTTTAAATAGGAGTCCGGAACGCCGGTGAAGAAATCAACGCCCCGGCCGCGTAAAACGCTCACCAGTTGTCCGGGGCTGATCATTTGGCGCCCGGCACCAGATTGAGAATCTCATCTATGGACATTATATCCCCCTCGGCCTCGTAACTGCGCCCGTGCTTGAGTATGCTTTCAGCGGTCTGCTTCATGGCCGGGTAGGCGCTCCTCAGCAGTTGGTTGGCGTAGATGACGATGTTGGCCCCGGCGCTCTGGAGCTCATCTTCGGTGGCCTGGCTGTAGCTGGAGGGCACGACCACCAGAGGGCGGCGCTCCGGCAGGCGGTTATAGGCCTCGCAGAAAGAAAAAATCTCGGCCGGGGCTTTCTGGCGCGAATGAATCATGATTCCGTCCGCTCCGGCCTGGATATAGTGTTCCGCGCGGCTCAGGGCGTCCTCCTGGCCCTGGCCCAGAATGAGGCTCTCAATCCTGGCGATGACCATGAAATCATCGGATATCTGCGATTGCTTGCCGACTTTTATTTTGTGGGCAAACAGCTCCGGCGACTCTTGAGTCTGAACCACCTCGGTGCCAAAGAGGGAATTTTTTTTAAGGCCCCGTTTGTCTTCGATAATCACGGCGGAAACGCCCAGGCGTTCCAGGGTTTTAACGGCGAAGGCAAAATGCTCGGCCAGCCCGCCTGTGTCGTCGTCAAAGATGAGAGGTTTGGTGGTCACTTCAAAGACATCCTCAATGGTGCGAATGCGGGAGGAAAAATCCACCAGCTCTATGTCCGGCTTGGCCCGGGCGGTCGAATCAGTCAGGCTGCTGCACCACATGCCGTCAAATTCCCGGGAGCCGTGGTCGGAATTGACGCTGGTGTGCTCGACAATGGAGCCGGTCAGCCCGTTGTGGACTTCCAGAAAACGCAACAGCGGTTTAACGGCCAGGAGGCGGCGTAGCGAAGACAGGCGGCGTTCCGGCAAAACTCCGACTTCCTTGAGAGCCAGATTGAGCCTGGTGGAGGAAATGCCGCGAGTGTAGGGAATCTCCACCAGTTGGCCGCCCCAGCCGGCCAGAGATTCGATAACTTTGGCCCGGGTGCGGCTTTGAACCCCGGTGCGCCAGTCATCGCCGTGCAGCACATAGTCCGGCCTGAGCGCCTGGAGATTGGGCCCATAGTCAAGAGTCGTCTGGGGCACGACCCGGCTGACGCCTTTGATGGCTGAAACCACCAGGCGGCGCTCTTCATAGGTCATATAAGGCAACCGCTTGTAGGCGGCAATGGCCTCGTCGGTCAAAAGCCCCACAGTGACTTCGCCCAGCTTGACGGCCTCATTGATGATGTTGAGATGCCCGGGGTGAATCAAGTCGGCGGACATCCCTATATAAACCTTCTTCATGTTTCTGAGCCTTCCCGCCGCTGTTTTCTTCCGGCAAGTATAGCACAGAAATAAATTAATAAGGTGATGGCCACCTCAGCACCTCAGCAATTCTCTTGCCAGACCCGGCCTGATGCCGTATAATTAATGGTGTTTAAAATCGGTCGGGCGGCAAAATTAAGGTTGAGCTTGACATCTGGTTGAAAATATAGTATATAGTGGTTAGAGTTATTTAAATCCTCAGCCTGGGACAGGCTCATTAGGAGTGGTTATGAAACTGGGAACGAAAATCATGTTGGGCTATGCCCTCACCTGCGGGATTTTTATCATCATGACAGCCGTCATCTACTTTCAGTTGAGTGAAGTGAATGACGAAGCCAGGGATTTAAACGAGGAAATCATGCCCCTCTCGGGCACCGCCGCCGCAGTCGAGACCTTAATTGTGGATCAGGGTCTGGATTTCAAGGAGTTCACTTTACAATCCAATGAGAAAAGCTGGCAGGCGGGTGTGGAAACGGGGGCTAAAATCAGAGATGATCTGGCCATGCTGGTCAGCAAGCAGAATGTCCCGGCCATCAAGCGGGTAGCCGGCCTGAGCGAGGCCATCAGCGGCCTGAATAAAGCTTACAGCACCTTCAGCGCCGCCGCCGACCCCCTACCAGCCCTGGTCAAAGACCGGGTGTCCGGCTCGCTTCACCTGAGGGACACCCAACAGAAGATAGACGAATTTTTCATCAAGATGCGGCAAGGCCAAATAGAACACCAGGTCAATGAGTTTGGCCAGATTGACTTAAACGACCACAAGAGGCGGATACAGCGGGTCAACACGATCACCGAGGTTATAGACGACAGCGACGCCATGCAGATGAGCGTGCTCCGGGGCCTTTTTTACCGCGACAGCAGCTATTTTGAAAAGGCCATCAAGTTTTGCGATGACATGGTGACCAAGGCTCAATGGCTGGAGAGCGACAGCCGGACGGCCGAGGACAAACAGACCTGCGCCCAGGCCATGGCCCTGATCAAGGACTGCGTAACCGCCCTCAAAGCCATGAATGACATCAGCCACCGGGACATCTCCGGCGCTGCGGAGAGAGACGCGTTGAGAGACGCGGCCATTAAGGCCTCGGCCGACCTCACTGCCGTTGCTGACGCCCAGGGCGACTCGACCCTGGCCCTGGTGACCAAGGCCATCGGCACTGTGCTGCTCTCTCTGGCCCTTGGCCTGGGCGTGGCCTTGGTCATCAGCGTGGTGTTGGGCACGACCATTGTCCGGAGCATCACCAAGCCGGTCAACCAGCTCATCAGCATGTTGAGCGATGGAGCCCAGGAAGTGGACAACGCCGGCGGCCAGCTCTCGTCGGCCTCCAACACCCTGGCCGAGGGGGCCACGGAAAACGCCGCCGCCCTGGAGCAGACCAGCGCGGCCCTGGAGCAGCTCTCCTCCATGACCAAGCGCAACGCCGACAATTCCGTGGAAGCCAACGCCCTGATGAATCAGGCCACCGAGGCGGTCACCCGGGCTGACACCTCCATGAGCAGCGTCATCAAGGCGATGGAGGAAATCTCGGTTTCCGGCAATGAAATCGGCAAAATTATCAAGACGATTGACGAGATCGCCTTCCAGACCAACCTCCTGGCCCTCAACGCGGCCGTGGAGGCGGCCCGGGCCGGCGAGGCCGGGGCCGGTTTCGCGGTGGTGGCCGACGAGGTGCGCAACCTGGCCATCCGCTCGGCCGACGCGGCCAAGAGCACGGCCGACCTCATTGCCTCGACCATCAGCAACATCAATTCCGGCTCGGAAATGGTCAACACCACAGCCGACAACTTCAAGACCGTGGCCACCCATTCCCACAAAGTGGCCGAGCTCCTGGCCGAGGTCTCCGAGGCCTCCAAAGAGCAGTCCCAGGGCATTGGCCAGATCACCACGGCCATGAGCGAAATGGACAAAGTCACCCAGGCCAACGCGGCCACGGCCGAGGAATCGGCCAGCGCGGCCGGCCAGTTGTCCACCCAGGCCGGCAACCTGCTGGAGGCGGTGGATCAATTGAGTAACCTGGTGCATGGTGCCCACAGCGACAGCGGCGGTCTCTCCAGAGGCTCAGCCCCCAGAGCCCTGCCCCCGACCAAAAGAGCGGCCCCGGCCAAAGCCAAGGCGTTGCCCCAGCGCTCCCAGTCTAAAGACGATTTCAAGATGGACGACGAAGGGTTTGACTTCTAAACTAGCTAGCCTCTGGCTGAGGTTCTCTGGCGATTGGCCAGCCGCTAGGCTGGCCAATTTTTTTAAACCTGAAAGACCGCCGTGTTTTTAACTTTGACCTCCGGGCTCGTCCTCATCTATGTGCTGGGCCGGCTGGTAGCCCCCCTGCCCTGGGGCCGCAAGGCTAAAATCGCCCTGGGCCTGGGTCTGGCTCTCCTGTCCCAATACCATTTAGGCCTGCGAATGCTGGGGCTCATCTTTGCCGCTGAATGGCCCTGGCCGGTGCTGGCCGGGGTGAGCTGGCTCTTTTTGACTTTTACCCTGCTCCTGCCCCTCTTGCTGGCCCGGGATCTGGGGCGGCTGGTCTGGGGCCTGGCCCGGCGCGCCTGGCTGCCCCGGCCCACCGGGCGGGAGGCGGCTGCGGTGGCCGGGCTGGCCCTGCTCCTGGCCGCCTATGGTCTCTATGAAGCGGTCATCCCGCCGATGGTCACCCGCCAGGAAGTCTTTCTGGCCAACCTGCCCCCGGAGTGGGACGGCCTGACTATCGTCCAGATCAGCGATCTCCACGCCAGCCCGCTCCTGACCGGCCCCCGGGTGCAGAGGGTGGTGGAACTGGCCAACGCGGAAAAGCCCAACCTGATCGTCCTGACCGGGGACATCATTGATGGCTCGGTGGCCCGCCGGGCCCGGGACGTGGCCCCCCTGCGGGATCTGCGGGCCACTCATGGGGTCTATGGCTGCCCGGGCAACCACGAATATTATTCCGGCTACCAGGACTGGATGGCGGCCCTGGCCGATCTGGGCCTGGTCATGCTCAGAAACAGCCACCTCAGGCTGGAAAAAAACGACCGGCCCCTGGTTTTGGCCGGGGTCACCGATGAGGCGGCCCGGCGCTATCACCTGCCCGGCCCTGATTTCCAGGCGGCCCTGGCCGGATCCCCGAGGGAGGCCACCAGGATTCTCCTGGCCCACCGGCCGGATCTGGCCCCGGCTGCGGCCCTGGCCGGGTTTGACCTCCAGCTCTCCGGCCACACCCACGGCGGGCAGTTATCTATCCTCAAGCCCCTGACCGGGCTCCGCAATGGCGGCTTCGTCTCCGGCTGGTATAACCTGGGCGCCCTGCAACTCTACACCTCCGCCGGGGCCGGCCTCTGGAACGGCTTCCCCATCCGCCTGGGGGTGCCTTCGGAAATTGTCAGCCTGGTTGTGCGCTCCGGGCGGCCAAAATGAGGCGGACTACCGCCCGGGAAGCCAAAGGCAGCCGCCGGGGCCGGGACAATTCCGGCCAGGCCTCGACTGGTTTTATGTTTTATATCCTGACCCTGATGCTCCTGTGGACGACTTTTGTGACTGCCTCCCTGTGGTGGGGTTTCCGGGAAGTTAAACAGAATATCATCGGCCAGGCCATCATCCAGGCCAGGACAGCGGCCGAGGTGGGCAATCGCTACCGCCGCTGGGTCTCTCAACTGGGCGGCGTTTACGCCCCGGTGGAACCCCGGGCGCCGCTCTCCCCTCTTGATGAGGATCGGCAGGCCCGAACCGTGACCGCCGCCGAGGGGCATACCCTGGCCCGGGTTACCCCTGTGGACATGACCAAGATGGTCTATGCGGCCATCCCGGAGAACAAGCTGGGCACCTGAGGCCGCATCATCTCCAATGATCTCCGGGAGGCCACCAACGACCCCGACGAGTGGGAAAGGGAGTGTCTGGCCAATCTGATCGCCGGTCAGGCCGGGGAGGTGTCCGAGATGACCGTCAGGCAGGGGCAGGAATACCTGCGGCTGTTTCTGCCCCTGTCTCTAATGGAATACGGCTTTCAGCCCATCTTAACCCCGGCGGAATTGAAGAGCGCCATCAGCATGCTGGTGCCTCTGGCCCCCCTGGCCGCCGCCGCCAGGGCTTCCCACCATTCTTTGATCCTTTCCCATCTTTTGTTGTGGCCCACCGGCTTGGCCGGGATGGTGCTGGTGGCCCGCCGTTTTCAGGAGGGAGTCAGGCAGCGCGAAAAGACCACGGATGAGTTGCGGCTCCTGACCAGCGAGCTGGAGCGGCGGATCAATGAGCGCACAGCCACTCTGTGGCGGCGGCAGCGGCAGTTTCAGTCTTTCATCGACAACCTCGGCGAGGGAGTCTTTCTCAAAAACGAGCACCATGAGTTTATCCTGGCCAATCCCCGCCTCTGCGACCTGCGGAATACCCCGCTGGATCAGCTCCTGGGCTCCACCGGCTACCCGATGCTGAGCCCGGCTCAGGCCTGGAAGGGGGCGGAGCTGGAGCAGCAGGTGGCCCGCGAGGGGCACCCCGTGACCCTGGAGAGCCTGTTTGGCTCCGAGGGCGCGGCTGACGACGACGGCTCCATCTACAACCTGAGCATCTTCCCGGTGGCGGGCCCTGACGGCCATTTAGAGGGCATCGGCGGCATCCTCTTTGACGTCACCGCCCACCACCGGCAGCGGCGGGAGCTGGCCAAGGCCAAAAATGAGGCGGAAAAGGCCAGCCGGGCCAAAAGCGTCTTTCTGGCCAATATCAGCCATGAGATCCGCACGCCCCTGAACGGGGTCATCGGCATGGCTGATCTGTTGCTTCGGAGTGATCTGACCGCCGACC